>NZ_JBHWIW010000076.1:0-20865 GCF_042731955.1 Streptomyces sp. NPDC059828
GCGGTGGCACCGCCGCACAGGCCGTCGGCCGTTCCCTTGACAGCTCCAGTCGATCTGACGGACAGTCAGAAACGTATTCAGGGAACCGCCCCCACCCCATCCCCTTCGGGAGGATGCCGCCGTGCACCTTGCACCGACCGCGCGCCAAAAGCGGCTGCGCGCCGAACTCCGCGCGTACTTCCGCGAGCTGATGCCCGACGGGCCACCGCCTCCAGGCGACGCGTCCGAACAGCGCCGTCTGCTGCGGCGGATCGGCGCCGACGGGATGCTCGGACTCGGCTGGCCCGTCGCCTACGGGGGCCAGGGGCGCGGCCCCGACGAGCAGTTCGTGTTCTTCGACGAGGCGTATCGCGCCGGCGCTCCGGTCTCGATGGTCACGCTGAACACCGTCGGTCCGACCCTGATGAGATACGGCACCGAGGAGCAGAAGGCCACTTTCCTCCCGCGGATCCTGAGCGGGGACGTGGTGTTCGCGATCGGCTACAGCGAGCCTGGCGCGGGTACCGACCTCGCCGCCCTGCGCACCCGGGCCGTGAGGGACGCCGCCGGGGGCCACTGGCTGATCGACGGACAGAAGGTCTTCACCTCCAACGCCCAGAACGCCGACTGGATCTGGCTGGCCTGCCGTACGGACCCCGAGGCCCCCAAGCACCAGGGGATCTCGATCATCCTGGTGCCGACGGACGCCCCCGGCTTCTCCTGGACCCCGATCCGGACGGTCGGCGGTCTGACCACGACGGCCACCTACTACGACGGGATACGGGTCCCTGCCACGTATCTGGTCGGCGAGGAGAACCACGGCTGGGAGCTCATCACCAACCAGCTCAACCATGAGCGTGTGGCCCTCGCCGCCGTCGGTATGCAGGCGGAGGACTTCGCCGCCGCGGCCCTCGACCATGCCCGCCGCCCCGATCCGCTGACCGGCGAGCGCCCGTTGGACCAGCCGTGGGTGCGGTCCAGGATCGCCGAGGTGCATGCCAGGCTCGCGGCGACCCGCCTGCTCAACTGGCGCCTGGTCGCGGACGTGGGAGCGGGCCGGCTGGCACCGGGCGATGCCAGCGGCGTGAAGTTCGCCGGGACGGAGTCGGCCGTCGAGGTGTACCGGATGTGCCAGGAGATCGCGGGGGACGCCGCACTGGTGAGGGCCGGTTCGCCGGGGGTCTTCGGTGACGGCGGGGAGCTGGAGCGGATGAACAGGGCCGCGCAGATCAACACCTTCGGGGGCGGGGTGAGCGAGGTGCAGCGGGAGATCGTGGCCACGACGCGGCTCGGTATGAGGAGGGGGAAGCGGTGAGCGGGGAAGCGACGGAGGACGAGGAGCTGTACACGCGTCTGAAGTCCTATGAAGGGCGCCCCACAGCCGCCCCCGGAACCGGGAAGGACCTGGTCAACGAGCCGATGATCAGGCACTGGTGCGAGGCGATGGGTGATACGAACCCGGCGTACACCGGAGCGGACGCGATCGCCCCGCCCACGATGCTCCAGGCCTGGACGATGGGCGGGCTCTCGGGGTACGCCGAGCGCTCGGGGGCGTACGACGAACTGTCCGCACTGCTGGACAGCGCCGGTTACACCTCGATCGTCGCGACCGACTGCGAGCAGGAGTATCTGCGCCCGCTGCGCCCCGGCGACCGGATCACCTTCGACTCGGTCATCGAGTCGGTGTCGCGGCGCAAGACGACCAAGCTGGGCGCGGGCCACTTCATCACCACGCGGATGGACATCCGGGCGGCCGGCGAGCCCGCGGGCACGCACCGCTTCCGGGTGCTGAAGTACGCACCGGCCGGTGGTGGCGGGGCGGCGACGACGCGGCAGCGGCCACGCGAGGCACACCGCCCTGCGCCGGTGATCAACCGCGACAACGCCGGATTCTGGGAGGGCGTCGCCGAGCACCGGCTGCTGATCCAACGCTGCGCGGACTGCGACGCGCTCCGCTTTCCCTGGCTGCCGGGATGCGGCGGATGCGGCTCGGCGCGCTGGGACACCGTCGAGGCGAGTGGCGAGGGCACCGTCTACTCGTACGTGGTGATGCACCACCCGCCGTTCCCCGCCTTCGACCCCCCTTACGCCGTCGGGCTGATCGAGCTGGCCGAGGGGGTCCGGATGGTCAGCAACGTGGTGGGTGTCCCGTGCGACGAGGTCCGCATCGGGCTTCCCGTGCGGCTGGAGTTCATGCGAGTGGACGGGGACGAGGGGGCCGGGGCACGGGAACTTCCCGTGTTCCGCCCGGTCGCAGGGGCAGGGGCAGGGGCAGGGGCAGTGGGTCGGGCAGGGGACGGTGCGGTCTGACATGGACTTCACCCCCACCGAGGAACAGGACGCGGCCCGTGAGCTGGCCGCCCGGATCTTCGCCGACCTGTCCACGCATGAACGGCTGGCCGCGGCCGGGACCGGCACGGATGTCGAGCTGTGGAAGGCGCTGTGTGCGGCCGGGCTGCCCGGCGCCGTGGAGGAGATCGGGCTGCTCGGGCTCGTACTGCTGCTGGAGGAGCAGGGCCGTACGACCGCGCAGGTGCCGCTGGCAGCGAGCTGTGTCCACGGGGTGCTCGCGGTGTCCCGGCACGGCACGCCCGAGCAGCGCGCACGTCTGCTGCCGGCGCTGCGGGCCGGGAGCGCGGTCGCCACCGGCGCCTTCCCGGAGCGCGGAACGGTGCGGGCCGAGGGAGACGGGCGGCTGACCGGCACGGTGGCCTGGGTGCCCTGGCTGAGGGACGCCACCCATGTGCTCGTCCCGGACACGGCACGGTCGCTGTGGCTGGTACGGGCGGCGGACGCGGAGATCACCGCGGTGGAGACCACGGCCCCCTGGGCGGCGGCCAGGCTCACCCTGGACTGCACACCGGCCGAGCGACTCGGCAACGGCAGCCCCGGCACGGGGGCGTACGAGGACGTGCTCGCCGTGGCCCGCATCGCCTTCGCCGGACTCCAGGCGGGAGTCTGTGCGGGCTCTCTCGCCCGGGCCGTTGCGTACACCTCGGTGAGGGAGCAGTTCGGCCGCCCGCTCGCCACGAAGCAGGCCGTCCAACTCCGGGCGGCGGATGCGTACATGGACACCGAGGCGATCCGGGTCACCGCATACGAGGCGGCCTGGAGGTGCGACGAGCGGCTGCCGTGCGCAGAGCAGGCGCTGGTCGCGGGCTGGTGGGCGTCCGAGGCGGGCAAGCGCGTCGTGCACACGGGCCAGCATCTGCACGGCGGCCTCGGCGCGGACATCGACCATCCGGTCCACCGGCACTTCCTGTGGGGGCGCCAGCTGGACGCGTACCTGGGCTGCGGCGCACAACTCCTCGAGGAGCTGGGACTGTTGCTGGCAAAGGAGAAGGTCCAATGAGCGTCCCACCCGTGGGCAGTGAGCTGGCTCCGCTGACGATCCCCCTCACCCGCACCCTGATCGTCGCCGGAGCGATCGCGTCCCGCGACTACCAGGATGTGCACCATGACGCGGAGCTCGCCAGGGGGAAGGGCTCGCCGGACATCTTCATGAACATCCTGACGACCAACGGGCTCGTCGGCAGGTACATCACCGACCACTTCGGGCCCACGGCCGTGCTCCGCAAGGTGGAGATCCGGCTCGGCGCCCCCAACTACCCGGGCGACACCATGACGTTGACCGGCACGGTCGCCGAGTCCGAGCCGGAGTCGGGCACCGTGCGGGTGCGGGTCGTCGGGGCGAACGGCATCGGGCACCACGTCACCGGCACGGTCACCGTCCAGTTGCCGGCATCCATGACGGAGGTGGGATCGTGAGTGTGCGCAGGGCCGATTCCCTCGGCGGGCGCGCGGCGGTGGCCGGCATCGGAGCCACCGAGTTCTCGAAGGACTCCGGCCGCAGTGAGCTCACTCTCGCCGTCCAGGCCGTACGGGCCGCACTCGACGACGCCGGGCTCTCCCCCGCGGATGTCGACGGCATGGTCACCTTCACCATGGACACGAGCCCCGAGATCACCGTCGCCCAGGCGGCGGGCATCGGTGAGCTCTCCTTCTTCTCCCGTGTCCACTACGGCGGCGGCGCGGCCTGCGCCACCGTCCAGCAGGCGGCCCTCGCCGTCGCCGCCGGTGTCGCCGAGGTCGTGGTCTGCTACCGGGCGTTCAACGAGCGATCCGGCCGCAGGTTCGGCTCCGGTGTGCAGCGCCGTGAGCCGTCGGCGGAGGGCGCGGCGCTGGGCTGGTACCTGCCGTTCGGGCTGCTCACCCCCGCCTCGTGGGTGGCGATGACCGCGCAGCGCTATCTGTACGCGTACGGGCTCACCCCCGAGGCGTTCGGCCATGTCGCCGTGACCGGCCGTCGCCACGCGGCCCGCAACCCCGCCGCGTACTTCCACGGCAAACCGATCACACTCTCGGACCACGCCGCGTCCCGGTGGATCGTCGAGCCCCTGCGTCTCCTCGACTGCTGCCAGGAGACGGACGGCGGCCAGGCGATCGTGGTGACCTCGCTGGAGCGGGCCAGGGGTCTGCGGCGGCCACCGGCCGTCATCGTCGCGGCGGCACAGGGGGCGGGCCGTGCGCAGGAGCAGATGACCAGCTACTACCGGGACGAACTCACCGGCCTGCCGGAGATGGGTGTCGTGGCCCGTCAGCTCTGGAGGACCGCCGGACTCGGCCCGGGCGACATCGACGTCGGCATCCTCTATGACCATTTCACGCCTTTTGTCCTTATGCAGTTGGAGGAGTTCGGCTTCTGCAAGCCGGGCGAGGCCGCCGACTTCGTCGCGGCGGACACGCTGCCCCTCAACACGCACGGAGGGCAGCTGGGGGAGGCGTATCTGCACGGGATGAACGGCATAGCGGAGGCGGTCCGCCAGATCCGGGGCACCTCGGTGAACCAGGTGGCAGGCGCCGGGACCGCCCTGGTCACAGCGGGGACGGGGGTGCCGACCTCCGGTCTCATACTGGGGTCTGACGGCTGAAACAGCCTGCTCAGCGCGTACGCGGACGGCGATCAGGGCCGCCGGCGCCGAGGCGGGGGCTCCTCGACCCCCTACCCGTGAGGCTGATCCCCTCCACCTTGGGGAGGTTGGGCTTACGGCGCCCCTACAACTTGAGGGGGACCCGCTTTCGGCACCTTGGGTCGATCCGGTGGCGCACAGCCCGCTCATAGCGTGGAGCCATGACCACGCCAGTCTGCGCGACCGCTTCCAGGGCGGCGACGTATCCGTCGTTCTCGTCGTACGTACGGGCGCGGGGGCCCGTACTGCTGCGGACCGCCCGCTCTCTCACGGCCAACCCCTGCGACGCGGAGGACCTCCTCCAGACCGCACTCACCAAGACGTTCGTCGCCTGGGACCGTATAGAGGACCACCGGGCACTCGACGGCTACGTCCGCCGCGCGCTCCTCAACACGCGTACCTCGCAGTGGCGCAAGCGCAAGGTCGACGAATTCGCCTGCGACGAGCTCCCCGAACCCCCAAGCATCCCCGAGCCGGACCCCGCCGAGCGCCAGGCCCTCAACGACGCGATGTGGCGCGCGGTCATGCGACTCCCGGACCGCCAGCGCGCGATGGTCGTGCTGCGGTACTACGAGGACCTCAGCGAGGCCCAGACCGCGGAGGTGCTCGGAGTCTCCGTCGGCACGGTCAAGAGCGCGGTCTCCCGTGCCCTCGGCAAGCTGCGCGACGACCCGGAGCTCGTGCCGGTGCGTTGACCCGCGTTTGACCCGTGGTGGGCCCGGCTCGCTGGTACAGGCTGGGGCCGCAGCCGGAAAAGGGCTACCCGGAGGTAGTGACATACCGAGCGGTATGTGCGCAGAATCTGCACACCCCTACTTACTCCAGGGTGTCCGGGGGCGATGTCCCCCGGCCGTGAGCCGAGAGCTGTGCGCCCACCGGGAGGACGCCGTGCTGAGCACCATGCAGGACGTACCACTGACCGTGACCCGCATCCTGAAGCACGGGATGACGATCCACGGGACCTCGCAGGTCACCACGTGGACAGGGGAGAGTGAGCCGCACCGGCGCAGCTACCGGGAACTCGGTGAGCGGGCCGCGCAGCTGGCGCATGCCCTACGGGACGACCTCGGGGTCGACGGGGACGAACGTGTCGCCACTTTGATGTGGAACAACGCAGAGCATGTCGAGGCGTACTTCGCCGTGCCCTGCATGGGCGCCGTCCTGCACACCCTCAATCTGCGGCTGCCCGTCGAGCAGCTGGTGTTCATCGTCAACCACGCGGCCGACCGGGTGGTGATCGTCAACGGCTCCCTGCTGCCGCTGCTCGCCCCGCTGCTGCCGCACCTTCCGACGGTCGAGCACGTCGTGGTGTCGGGGCCCGGCGACCGGGCGCTGCTGGACGGGGCGAACGCCCAGGTGCACGAGTACGAGGAGCTGATCGCCGGTAAGCCGGCCTCGTACGACTGGCCCGAGCTGGACGAGCGGTCCGCCGCTGCCATGTGTTACACCTCGGGCACCACCGGTGATCCCAAGGGCGTCGTCTACTCGCACCGCTCCATCTACCTGCACTCGATGCAGGTCAACATGGCCCAGTCGATGGGCCTGACGGACGACGACACCAGCCTGGTGGTGGTGCCGCAGTTCCACGTCAACGCCTGGGGCCTGCCGCACGCCGTGCTGATGTCGGGCGTGAACATGCTGATGCCGGACCGCTTCCTCCAGCCCGGCCCGCTCGCCGAGATGATCGAGACCGAGCGGCCGACCCACGCTGCCGCCGTCCCCACCATCTGGCAGGGCCTCCTCGCCGAACTCACCGCCAAGCCCCGCGATGTGAGCTGCCTCGGCCAGGTCACCATCGGCGGCTCCGCCTGCCCGCCGTCGCTCATGGAGGCGTTCGACAAGCTGGGCATGCGCGTCTGCCACGCCTGGGGCATGACGGAGACCTCCCCGCTCGGCACGATCGCCCGACCGCCCGCCGACGCCGTCGGTACGGACGCGGAGTTCGGCTACCGCCTCACGCAGGGCCGCTTCCCGGCCGGCGTGGAGGCCCGGCTGCGCGGCCCCGGTGGCGGGTTCCTGCCCTGGGACGGCGAGTCGGCGGGAGAGCTGGAGGTGCGCGGACCGTGGATCGCGGGCGCGTACTACGGCGGTGCGCACGGTGAACCGCACAGGCCCGAGGACAAGTTCAGTCAGGACGGCTGGCTGCGGACCGGGGACGTCGGCGTCATCTGCCCCCGGGGCTTCCTCACCCTCACCGACCGGGCCAAGGACGTCATCAAGTCGGGCGGTGAGTGGATCTCTTCCGTCGAACTCGAGAACGCCCTGATGGCCCACCCCGAGATCGCGGAGGCGGCGGTCGTCGCCGTCCCGGACGAGAAGTGGGGCGAACGCCCGCTGGCCACCGTCGTGCTCAAGGCCGGCTCGACGGCCGACTACACGTCGCTCCGGGAATTCCTCGCGGGGCGGATCGCGAAGTGGCAGCTTCCTGAGCGCTGGGCGATCATCGCTGAGGTGCCCAAGACGAGCGTCGGGAAGTTCGACAAGAAGGTCATCCGCAGGCAGTACGCGGAAGGCGAGCTGGACGTCACGCGAGTCGACTGACCTCATATCGCCCGTACGGAGAGCCCCTGGCGCGCTGCCGGGGGCTCCCTGCCGTCCGGCCACCACGGGGCGGCATGTGCGGCCGTCCGAAGCGGGCGAAGCGCACCACGTCACCTGGCTCTGCCGGAGCCTCCTGTGCGAGGCGCTCAGTTCGTACCGACGCTCAGCTGTGTGAGGCGCTCAGTTCGTGTCGACGCTCAGTTCGTGCCGATCTTCGCGAGCAGATCCACGATCCGGCCTTGGACCTCGGTGCTCGTCGAGCGCTCAGCGAGGAACAGCACCGTCTCGCCCGACGACAGCTTCGGGAGCTCGGCCTGGTCGAGTCCCGCCGAGGTGTAGACGACGAGCGGGGTGCGGTTCAACTGGCCGTTCGCGCGCAGCCAGTCGATGACCCCGGCGCGGCGGCGGCGTACCTGCATCAGGTCCATCACCACCAGGTTCGGGCGCATCTGCTGGGCCAGGGTGACGGCGTCGGTGTCGCCCTGGGCGCGGGCCACCTGCATGCCGCGGCGTTCGAGGGTTGCCGCCAGCGCGGTCGCGATGTCGTCGTTCTCCTCGATGAGCAGCACACGGGACGGGTGCTGCTCGCTGTCGCGCGGGGCCAGGGCCTTGAGCAGCACGGCGGGGTCGGCGCCGTACGCCGCCTCGCGGGACGCCTGGCCCAGACCGGCCGCGAGGAGCACCGGGACTTCGGCCGCCACCGCCGCCTGGCGCAGCGACTGGAGGGCGGTGCGGGTGATCGGCCCGGTCAGGGGGTCGACGAAGAGAGCCGCGGGGAACGCGGCGATCTGCGCGTCCACCTCCTCGCGCGAGTGCACGATCACCGGGCGGTAGCCGCGGTCCGTCAGGGCCTGCTGGGTGGCGACGTCCGGTGCGGGCCAGACCAGCAGCCTGCGCGGATTGTCCAACGGCTCCGGGGGCAGCTCGTCGTCCACGGGGAGGGGCACGGGCTGGTTCGCGACCTCGATGGCACCGCCGGGGCCGTCGAGCAGCTCGGGGCCCTCGGCGCCGTCGTCCGGTGCGCCGATCGCGTAGGCACGGCCCTCGGGGGGAGTGGGGGTGCCGAGCCGCTGCTGGGGGTGCGGGCGGGCACCCGTCTCCGGCGTCGCGTCGTCGGGCCGGGTGGCCAGCTTGCGTCGACGCGCGGAAGTGGGCGACTGGGTCTGGGGCAGCGGCTGGTTGGCGCCGAGGGAGCGGCCCTGGGTCAGCGGCTGGTTGGCGCCGAGCGACCGGCCCTGGGCCAGCGGCTGGTTGGCGCCGAGCGAGCGCCCCTGGGTCTGGGTCTGGGCCTGCGCCGCCTGCTGGGCGAACGGCACGCCCTGGCCCAGCGTGCGCACGCTGAACGACCTGCCCTGCGAGGCATCGGTGGGCAGCGGGGTCTCCGCGGGCAGCGGCTGAGCCGCTCGCTGAGGCTGTGTCTTCACGGGGGGCAGCGGAGCGGGCAGAGGCAGGGAGCCGGAGCTCGCCCCGTCCTGCGTCGGCGTCGTCGGCGGTGTCTCGGTGCTCACGGGGTGCGGCTGGGGAGGGGTGTGATCGGCGTCCACACCCTCGACGGCTTCGTGGCGGCCCTGATGGCCTTCTTCGTCCGTGTCCTCGGCGGGCGCGTGCGCCACCCGGTCCGCCTCGGCGGGGGGCAGGGCGAACGCGCTCCGGGATTCGTCGGCGGGCTGCGCCACGCCCAGCGCCCGGCGCGCACGCCGACCTGAGGGCTGGGCCACCGCGCCCGCGGGCTCCAGCGCCGCCGCGCCGACCGCGGTGCCGGAGTCCTCACCGGACGGCCCTGGGGAGGCCGCCGGCAGGGCGGGGAGCGCGGGCAGCGCCGCCTGGGTCGCGGCCCGGCGTGCCCTGCGGCCCGTGGGCTGGGGTGCTGCGAGGGCATCGGGGCCCAGGCCCTGGGGGGGAACCGTCGCGCCGAGCGCCGGTCGGCCGGCATCGCCTTCCGCGGCGGCTTCGGCGGGGCTGGGACGTCCGCGACGACGCCCGGTGCCGGCGGTGGCGACGGCGACGGCGCTGCCAGGATCAACCGATGGTTCGGGTGCCTCGGCTTCCACGGCGCTTTCGAGGAACGCGTCCGTGCTCGAACGGCGTGCGCGTGCGCGCCGCCGGCCGCCGCCCGCCGTCGCCGTCTCGGCCGGTGCGATCTCAGCCGGAGCCCCGGCGGCCGCGGGAGGCTCGGGAACGATCCCCGCGCCCTCGCCGAGCGGCATTTCGAGTACGTACGCACTCCCGCTCATCCCCGGCACCTCGTGCGTCTGGAGCAGACCGCCGTGGGCCGTCACGATTCCGCGGACAATCGGCTCGTGCACCGGGTCGCCCCCGGGGTACGGGCCGCGTACCTCGATCCGTACGACATCGCCGCGCTGGGCCGTCGCGACCACGATCGTGGAGTCGACGTAACCACCGCCCGCGGATGCCACGACCCGGGTGCGACCGGTCGAGTCGACTCCGGCGACGTCCGCGATCAGGTGGGCCAGGGCGGTCGCCAGCCGGGGGGCGTCCACCTCGGCCTCGATCCGCGGGGCGTGCACGGCGAACTGCGCCCGCCCCGGGCCGATCAGCTCCACGGCGCCTTCGACACCGGCCGCGACCACCCCGTCGAGCAGCGCCTTGGTCCGCTGGAGCGGCTCGGCGCCCGAATCCAGGCGCTGGAATCCGAGCACGTTGTCGACCAGCGTGGTCATCCGGGCATAGCCCGCGGCCAGGTGGTGCAGTATCTGGTTGGCCTCGGGCCAGAGCTGTCCGGCCGGGTCGGCGGCCAGCTTGCCGAGCTCACCGCGCAGCTCCTCCAGCGGTGCGCGAAGCGACTCGCCGAGCACCGCGGTGAGCTGGCTCAGCCGGGCGTTCGCCGCGGTCTCCCGCTCGGCGAGCTCCTCGGCCTGCGCCGCGTACCGCTCGGTCCGGTCGGCGAGCTCCGCCGTGTGCTTCTCGGTCAGCGCGTCCAGCTCGGCCGTGTGCTTCTCGGTCAGCGCCGTGACCTCGGTGGTGTGCCGCTCCTCCCGCTCGGCGGCCTCCGCGGTGTGCTGCGTGAGCAGCTCCTCGTACGGCCGCCGGTCGGTGAACGTCATCACCGCGCCGACCAGCTGCTCCCCGTCCCGCACCGGGGCCGTCGTCAGATCGACGGGGACCTGCTCGCCGCTCTTGGCGTACAGCACCTGCCCCCGCACCCGGTGCTTGCGACCCGACTTGAGGGTGTCGGCGAGCGGCGAGTCCTCGTACGGGAACGGCTCGCCGTCCGGCCGCGAGTGCAGGATCAGCGGGTGCAGCTCCCTGCCGCCGAGGTCGCTGGCGCGGAAGCCGAGGATCTGCGCGGCGGCCGGGTTCACCAGGACGACGCGGCCTTCGGTGTCCGTGCCGACGACACCTTCGGCCGCGGCCCGCAGGATCATCTCGGTCTGGCGCTGGGAGCGGGCCAGTTCGGCCTCGGTGTCGAGGGTGCCGGAGAGATCGCGGACGACGAGCATGAGCAGCTCGTCGCCGGTGTAGCTACCCGCGCCGGCGAAGCCGCCGATGTTGCCGCCGCCGTTGACCGCCGCGTATGCCTGCCGGCCGTCTTCCAGGCTGGCGCTGGTCACCTCGACGGGGAACTCGCCGCCGTCCGTGCGCCGCGCGATCATCCGGGTCGGCTTGGTCCTGCCCCGCTCGTCGGCGGATTCGGGCCGCCGCATCGAGCCCGGGATCAGCTTGGAGTCGAAGGACGGAAGGAGATCGAGGAGCCCTCGCCCCACCAGTGCCGTACCCGGTGTCTCGAACATCTCCAAGGCGATGGTGTTCGCGTTGACCACCGTGCCGTTGCAGTTGACGAGTACGAGCCCGTCCGGAAGGGCGTCGAGTATGGCTGCGAGGCGAGCAGCGCCTCGGGATGGCCTGCTGCTCACGACGACGCTTCCTCCCTGACCTACTGCATCTTGCGGACGGCCGGCCCCATCTTCCCTCTCGGACCGCGGCCTGTCACTGGAGTGAGTCTAAAGGCAGGGGGTGGTCATACGGCGGTGGATGAGGGGGAGCTCTCACTGAGGTTCTGTGTGCGGACGGGAACGGACGGCGCACGGGGGGCCCGCCGCGCCGGCCGGGCGCCTCCCGGCGCCCTGACCCGGCCCGGTCCGGCCGCTACGACCTGGCGGTCGGCAGGACCGGCTCCATCGTCCGCCACCGCCCGATCTCGCAGCCGTTGCGACGGGTGAAGGTGGTGTCGACCGGCTTGCCCCGCCACGTCCCCTTGATGTGGGCGGTGGCCGGGCCGCCGTACTGCTGGGGGCACATCCGGTCCTCGCCCATCGGCGCGAAGGGGTCCTTCCCGCCCTCGCCGAGCCTCTCGAGCCGGTCACAGGCCGCCTCCGCCGCGGGGTGCGAGCCGCCGACCGGGCCGCAGGTCAGCTCGTAGGTGCCGTCGGCCCTCGGATTGCCGGTCCGCGAGGTGATCACGGTGAGCCGGTCGGACGACTCGCCCGGCTCGAGCAGCGGGAGCGGGAGTGCCTCCTCCGAGGACGGGGGTGCGGGCGCGGGTGCGGACGGGGCCGCGGACGCGGACGCACCGGGAACGACGGCGAGGAGAGTGGCCACGGATGCCGTGGCGATCAGGGCGGGACGGCGCAGCATGGATGCTCCTGGATGGTCACGTGTGAGGGGCGGCCGACCGCCCCGGCATCTCTAACGCTCCGCGCGCCCGTGCGTTGCGCAATCCGGACTGACCCGAGTGGGCGTCCTCACCTGCATCGCACCCGTGTGCCGCACCCGCACCCGCGCCGCCCGGTGAGCCCACCGGCACGCGCAGAGAATGTTCTTTGCTCCGGGGCCCGAGCGCCTAGTACCGTGGGAAGCGATTGGTGACGAGCCACCCGGCTGTGTCATCATCTGCACGCACCACTCGCGCTCGCGCGAGTGTGCTGGAGGCGTCGCCTAGTCCGGTCTATGGCGCCGCACTGCTAATGCGGTTTGGGTCTTAAAGCCCATCGAGGGTTCAAATCCCTCCGCCTCCGCACCAACACCGAAGCCCCGGCCCGACGGCCGGGGCTTCGGTCGTTCCGGGTGCGTGTCTCCGGGGTGCTCCGAGCTGGGGTTCCGGGTCGCGAGCGGTGTGGGCGCGGAGGCGCCCGTCCAGCCATTTGTGCAGGTCAGACGGTGTGCGCCTAATGGATTTCGTCTGGCGGCACAGGTCATGTAATGTTGTTCCCGCAACGCCGACCAGGCAGAAAAGCCCGGGAAGCCGAGCACTCGTAGCTTAACGGATAGAGCATCTGACTACGGATCAGAAGGTTGCAGGTTCGAATCCTGCCGAGTGCACACAGGTCAAAGCCCCCTCGGGATCATCCCGGAGGGGGCTTTGTCGTGCTGTACAGCAGCGAAGTACAGCAACCGCGCTGATCGTCGTCAGCTGGTACCGCCCATAGCGTCGGACAGCTTGCCGATCGCGGCGCGTACCTCTTCCTCGCTCGCCTCGGCATAGACCTCCATCGTCATGGCGATCTGTGAGTGCCGCAGGATGCGCTGAGCCACCTTCGGATGGACCTTGAGCGCGACCAGGAGCGAGCTGCACGTGTGCCGGGTGTTCCGCAGCGGGATCACTCGGAGCCCAGCGCGACGAGCACGCAGCGCGAACATGCGGGTGAGGTTGCCCGGCTCGATCGGGGTGCCGTACTTCGTGGTGAAGATCAGGTCGTGACTGTCCTGCCAGAGTTCTCCGGCAGCTTTCCTGTCGCCGAGCTGCTGGGCACGGCGCATGTGCAGGGCCTTGAGGCAGAGTGCTGGCAGAGGCAGGAAGTCGTCAGAGTCCTCGGTCTTCGTCTCGCGGTGGAGGATCTGTCGCCCGGCCCGCTGGATCTGGTGATCCACGTACAGTTCGCCGGTCTCGAAGTCGACGGACTTCCACGTCAGGCCGAGGACCTCACCGCGGCGCAGCCCGAGGCAGAGCACGAGGACCCAGGCCGCGAAGAGGTGGTCATCCCGGGAGGCTGCGTCCGCGAGGAATCGGCCTGCCTCTGCGACGGACCACGGCTTGATCCGGCGGCGACGAGGCTTTGGCACCTTCACCAGGGAGGCGACGTTCTTGCTGATCTCCTCCTCGGTCACGGCGTGGGTCAACGCGGCTCGCAGGGCATCGCGGGAACCCTGGATGACCCGGCGGGACGGGTACGACTCACAGCACTCGCCGACCGCGCAGCACTTCCGACGGCTGGGCTCCCGCTTTGCGTCCTTGTCCTGGGCGCAGCACTGGCAGACGGTCGCAAGCTTGGTCAGCCACTCGCGCACATCCCGGACGGTGAGCTTGTCGAGACGTTTCGCACCGAGGTACGGGGTGATGTAGAGCCGCACGTATCCCTCGTACGAGACGTACGACAGCGGGGCGAGGTTGGGCTTCACGATCGACTCCAGCCAGTACGCGAGGAACGCGGCGAGCGTCCGGTGCGTGGTCTGTACGGGGCCTTTCTTGGCTTCGGCGTGGAGGTTGAGCCACTTCTCGTGGACCTCCTCGCGGGTCTTGCCGTAGGCGTACTTGCGAGCCCGCTTGCCGTCCGGCTTCGTCACCCAGACGTAGGCCGCGTAGCCGTTCTTGTATGGGTAGATGGAGCCTTCTCCATTGCCGCGCTTACCGCTCATGCTGCCCACCCCTCAGCGGAGGTGGCGACGCGCTCGACGTACTCATCCACCCAAGCGGGCAGGATCCGCCGGTTCCTTCCCACCTTCACCGAACGGATCTCGCCGGTGAGGACCAGCATCTTGGTCTTGGAGAGACCGAAGCCGAGCATGTCGGCGACCTCAGCGGTGGTGTGCCACTTCCTCTGGATCACGGTGGTGCTCATGCAATGGCTCCTTCCAGGGTGAGTTGGTCGTGCAGGGCTTCGCGGGCGGTTTGGCGGTTGATCTGGAGGTCTCTGGCGATGGTGGCGGCGAGGGCGGATTCGCCGGGGGTGTGGCCGTGTCCGGCGTACTGCCAGGAGGCGAGGACGAGCACGGTGTCCGGGTCGCCGAGAACGTCTTGTTCCTGGGCGGCGCGGTAGTCGGCGCGGATCTGGCGCAGCGCCCCGAGGGTGGTGGAGTACCGGCGGGATTTGGTGGAGAAGTGACCGCGGAAGCCGAGCATGTGAGCCCAGGCGCCCAGCTTCCGGTCGGGATAGAGCGGGGCGAGGTCGAGGCAGGCCTCGATGAGGCGGCGGGGGTGGTCGGGCACGTCCAGGAGGTGGAGGACTTCCCGGTTCCCGATCCGGCGGTCGAGGCTGCCAGTTGATTCGGCTGCTTTGGTGGCGTACTTGGCGACGTAGGAGGCGACGGCTTGTTCGGTGATGTCGGAGCCGTCGCCGAAGGCTTTGACCGGTCGGATGTCGAGCTGGCGGCCCCAGCGGAAAGGCCGGCGGGGCTGATCCCCGGCGGCGGGGACGGTGATCGAGGTGTAGGAGTGGGCGACGGCGGCGCGGATGGAGTCGGTGAGCAGCTGCACGGTGGCCCAGGAGGGCGGTGCCGTGTCGGGGCCGTCGGGTCCGTCGAGGCGGATCACGGCGTGGAAGTGGATGGCGCCGCGCTTCTGGAATTCGGCGACCTTGCCGTAGGAGAGGCGCAGGGCGTCTTTGAGGTCGCGTTGGGTGAGTCCGGCGCGGGCGGCGAGTTCGCGGCGGAGCCGGGTGGTGAAGCGCTGCCAGAGCTGGCCTGCGTGGTTGTTGAACAGGACCGTTCCGGCGTAGTCGTAGGTGGCCGGGTCGAGGGCGGTTCCGAGGGCGGGGTCGTTCTCGGCATGGGCGGTGCCGCAGCGGCAGACGCCGCGGTCGGGGCGGTTGTGCACCGGGCCGAACGAGGGAGCGGTGAAGGTGGCGAAGACCCGGGCGTGGTCGCGGACGGTGGCGGGGATGTCCTTGGCTTCGTCTCCGGCGAGCCCGGCGCGGATGAGGTGGTAGGTGTCTCCGGCGTAGGTGTAGGCGCAGGAGGGGCATCGGGAGGCGCGGCGGTTGCCGCAGGCGACGCGTAAGCGTCCGTCCGGCTCGGTGTCGGTCGAATAGCGGCGGAGCGTCTCTCCGGTCACGCGGTCTTTGGCGAGTGTCCAGCCGGTGAGGTGGATCGGGTCGGAGCAGCCGCCGGTGCGGTGCACCTGGTCCTTCCAGCGGTCGAAGCCGGGGGACCCGGCCACCCGCAGCACGTCGCTGAGGATGGCCGGGTCCAGGCCCGCCGTAGTGGCGGTGTCGGTCACGCGGCCACCTCGATGCGGGACGAGGCAGGGCGGCGGGCCATGCGGGTGCCGGTGCCGTGGCAGGCCGGGCAGCAGACGGTGATGGTGCGGAGGTTTCCGTGTCGGTCGCGGCCGCCGAGGGTGACCCTCACGGTGGGGAAGCCGTCGCAGTTCGAGCAGACCCGCACGGGGGCGGTGGTGGGCTGGGCCATGATGGGTGTTCCTTCCGGATCGGTTGGTTCGGGCAGGGGCACGGCTTCCGGGGCGGCGGATACTTGGCGGTTGAGACCGCCCCGGGAGCCGGTCAGCGGCGCTTTGTCTCGGAAGCGAGCAGCGAGCGGAGCACGACGGCGCAGACCGCGACCGAGGCGGCGGTGATGGCGACCGCGAGGAGCATCGAGACCAGGACCGCGCCCACGACCAGGACGACGGCGGTGCCGCCGCCTATGAGGGCGAGCGCGGTGCCGGGGGTGAGCTGGATCGTGGGCCGGGCCGGTGTTGCCGGGGCGACGGGGACCGGGGCCGGGGCGGGGGTGTGCTGGACGATCGCGGTCGGCTCGACGGCGGGCGGGGTGACGATGCCGGTCGGGGTCGGCATGGTGGGGATCTTCGGTCGGAACATGGGTGCTTCTCCTTTCTGCGGTGGGCTACTTGCTGATGGCGGTGTCGATGACGGGGGCCAGGAGGCTGTCGGCGAGGAGGAAGCCGCCGAGGAGGAGCACGGCGACGAGCCACCACGGCGGGCGGATGAGCTTGATGCCGAGGGCGCCGACGACGATGAGGGCGAGCCAGAGCGGTACGTCCATGGCGATGGGTCTCCCGGTCAGTCGGTGGTGCGGCAGCGGTGGGTGCGGGCGGCGAGCTGGGCGGCGGTCTGGCTGGTGTAGTCGGCGGACCAGCCACAGCGGTCGGCGGTGCATACGGCGGCGTGCTTGGTGCGGCCGTGCCGGTCGCGGTGGGTGCCGATCTGCACGGGGCCGATCCGCATCACGGAGTGGAAGTGGTCACGAGCGGGCATCACGAGTTCTCCCTTCTGGTCAGGTGAGTTGGGCGGCGATGGCGTCGGCGAGCTGGGGCGGGACTCCGAGGCGGGCGCGCAGGGTGTCGGTGTCGATCGGGCTGCCGGTACGAGCGCGGTGCTCGGCGGCGACCTTGCGGGCGTGGTCGACCAGCGCGGCCGGGACGGCCGGCACCGGTTCCGGAGCGGGCTCGGGGGCTGCGGGCAGCGCCGGGGCAGGCTCCGAGGGCTCGACGGGCGCAGGCTCAGCAGCGGGGGCCGGTTCGGCCGGCAGACTCTCGGTCGGTTCGGGGCCGGGTTCGGGGGCGACCGTGGTCGGCGAGTGAGCGAGGAGGGTGCCGCCGAGGAAGGCGACTGCGGGCCATCCGGCGATGCCGAAGCGCAGCCACGCGGGCGGGTGGGCCAGGTCGAGGAACCCGGCGGTAGCGACGTTCGCGCCGAGCGAGGCGAACAGCGCGATCAGGAACCAGCACCAGGCGAGCCGGGACGGGCCGTCGTTGCGCAGCCGACGCCAGGCGGCGACCAGGAGCAGGTCGACACTGACCGGGTAGGCCCATGCCTTCCATCCGGTCTGCCCGGCAGCAGCGGCGAGGTCGTGCAGGTGGGCGAAGGACAGAGCCCCGGCGATCACTGCTTGCACCAGGACGGCGTCGACGCGGAGTAAGCGGGTCATGTCTTCACCTCCTTTGCAGGGCGTTTTGGGCATGGCGGGGGTAGGACCTTGGCGCGAGGTGGTCGCGCCGACCGGGATGGGGGCGGATCTCAGACGGAGGCGGGTGCCTCGGTCGGGGCCGGAATCTTGACGAGCGAGACCGTGGGCAGCAGTTCGGGCCGGAAGGCGGCGAAGCCGGGCAGCACGGGGGTGCGGTGGGCGTGCCGGTTGCAGGCGTTCACGGCCTGCCGCATCGAGGTGTGCGGGGTGCGGATGCGGGCCCAGCCGCCGGTCGAGTCGCCGGTGACGGCGAGGCCGGGGGCGTCGGTCGGGATGGAGATGGCAGCCAGGACGGCGTCGGGTGCGATGTCGCCGAAGGCCATGTTGGCGGAGGCTTCATCGTTGACGCGATGCGCTGTGCGGCCGGTGAGCTGGGCGCGGAGCATCGTGATGCCCTTGCCGAGTTCGGAGCCGAAGCGCTGGCCGCAGATCTCCAGATAGATGCCGGCGGCGCGGCCGAGCTGGGCGAGCCGGGCGAGGGCGGTGATGATCTGGTCGCGGCGCTTCTCCTCGTCCTTGGTGGCGAACAGGGCGAGTTCGGCGACCTCGTCGACGAGCAGGACGATCGGGGTGGGACGCAGGTGTTCGGGAAGGTCCCAGATGTCGGCGGCGATCTCCGCATCGGGTACGTCGGCGTTGATGCGCTGTTCGGCCCGGATCAGCTGGTAGACGCCCTCCATGTGTGCGACGAGTGCGTCGAGGAGTTCGGCGGCGGTGTCGGGGTTGTCGGCCAGCGCGGAGAAGCGGCGGGCGAGCGGGAACAGCTCGACGCCCTGTTTGCAGTCGATGCCGACTAAGGCCACCTCGTGTGCGGCGAGTTCGGCGACCAGGTTGCGCTGGTAGACGGATTTGCCGGACTTCGTGGCGCCGAGGGTCAGGGCGTGGGGGGTGCTGCGGTAGTCGCGGTAGTGGACGGCGCCGTCCTCGCGCAGGGCGACGGGAACCCGCATCGGCGCGGTGTCGACCTTGGCGGGCATCTGCACTCGCTTGAGGACGTCGTAGCCGGTCATCCGCAACTCGACCACACCCGAGCGCAGTTCGCGGGAGGTGACGCCGTACATCGCGAACGAGTGCCGCAGCCGGTCGCATGCGGCTGCCACGTCGAAGGCGTCCTGACCAGGCTGGAGCCCCAGCCGTAAGACCAGGCCGGTCCGGGTCGGACGCAGCCGCAGGATGCGCGGCGGACGCGATTCGGGAGCGGGCCGGTTGGCCATCCGGGCGATGGCGAGCCTCCACCGCGGCGGCGGGACGGTCAGCCCGCACGCCTCCATGACCGAGCCGTACCGAACCAGGACCCGCAGCGTGGCCAGGACGACCCCGAAGGTCAGCCAGTACCAGGCTGGGCGCCACCACCGCAGAAGACCCGCGGCGACGACTACCAGCGCCAGGAGGGCGGTCAGCCACGACATGATCAGGCCGCCTTGGGCTTCGTGGCACCGGCTGCGAGCGACGTGACGGCGACCGCGCGGAACGCGATGCCGTGACGGCGCTGGCCGTTGAACTCGTTCTCCCAAGGCCGAGCGATCAAGCCCGTGAGAGCGACCGGGGTGCCCATGGCCAGATCACCGGAGATGCCGGTCTCGGGCACGGTCACCGAAAGAATCTCCACCTCACCATTCGCCGCGAACATCACGTCCACGGTCGACAGCGCGGCACCGGTCTCCGCGTCCATCGCACGCTCACCGGTACGACGGTCCTTCACCTTGACCTGAGGGGGCTGGGCCACCATCACGGCGGCGGCCGATGTGTCGACGGGGATCTGACGCACAGAGATCACTCCTTTAGAGGTGCTGGACTTCGTTACTCATGTACATGAGTGACATGAAGAAGAGTGCCTGACTCCTGTATATGAGTCAACCCGCCGCGACGAAGAAGTCCCGGCGGGTTGCGAGAAGTTGAGGGTGCGTCAGTCGGCGGCGGGGATGCGGTACTCGAAAACGAACTGGTCAGCGGCCATAAGGGTGTCGCAGACCTCGACCACGCGACCGGCTTCGGTGATGGCGTTCCGCAGCAGGTGAATCACCGGCGCACCAGGGCTGAGGGCGAGTTCGGAGGCTTCGGCCTTGGCGGCCGGTCGGGCGGTAAGTGTCTCGACGAACTCGGTGAAGACGTGGCCGTCGTCCTCCAGGCGGGCGTAGATGCCGCCGGGGCCGGGGTTCTCGGAGAACAGCTGGGGGATGTCCTTGACGACGTCCCACGGAAGGTACGACGTGGCAGTCTCGACCGGGACGCCGTTGCGGAAGTAGAGGCGTCGCCGGGCGAGGACCTGTGCGCCGGCGGGAACGTCCAGCCGCTCGGCGATCCCCTCCGGGGCTTCCATCGGGCCGATGTAGAGAACGCTCACCTTGGCCGTCGCACCGGACTGGGCCGACTCGGCGAGGTAGGCCGCCTTGCCGCCGCGGCGGTGCGAGGCGCGGAAGCGATCCGAGGAACGCAGCCGCACGGGCGGCCGGTCCTTCACGATCGAGCCCTTGCCATGGCGCGTGTCCACGAGCCCGCTCGCCCGAACCTCCACCATGGCCTTACGAATCGTCCCGCCGGAAACGCCGTAGCGCTCCACCAGCTCGGATTCACTCGGCACCAGATCGCCAGGTTTGAGGACACCCGCCCGGATCTGCTGGACGATCTCCTCGGCGATCTGGACGTACCTCGGTACGGCCCTGCCACCCCCTACAGCTGTTTCCACAGTCCTTCTCACTCTCCTATGCTCATGTACATGAGTAACAGCGTCCGAGAGACTCAGTCAACGCCGATGCACTCTGTGTCCGTCGCGGGGGCAGTCGTGCGCGAGGACGGCCGACTCCTGGCGATCCGCCGCGCGGACAACGGCCGGTGGGAGCTCCCGGGCGGAGTCCTCGAACTCAACGAGTCCCCCCAGGAGGGCGTTGCTCGCGAGGTTTGGGAAGAGACCGGCATCCGGGTCGAGGTGGACGAGCTGACCGGCATCTACAAGAACATGACGCGAGGCGTCGTGGCCTTGGTCTTCCGGTGCAAGCCGTCGGGCGGCACGGAGCGAACTTCCGACGAGTCGACGGCAGTTGAGTGGATCGCGCCCAGCGAAGCCTCCGAGCTGATGGTCGAGGCATACGCGGTCCGTCTCCTCGATGCGCTGGACGGGGCGGGGCCCCACGTCAGGTGCCATGACGGCCGTCGATTGATCACGGCGTGAACAGCGAACACCACATGAGGATGAGCCGCAGGGAAGCCATCCCGCTCGTGCAGCGCCTGATGGACGACTCGGTCACCGACGAGCACCATGCCGACGCGATCCTGGACGCACTGCAACGCGGACTCGCATGTCCCCACGTCAGCGACTACATCTTCTGGGACTTCGATCCGGAGCTAACCGCCGAGAAGGTCGTTGATCGAGCCCTGGCGTACAAGCCGATCGCCCTCTGAGCGTGTCGGATCCCAGCTGATGCCTGACGTTCTGGTCCCAGGTGATGCTTGACGGTGGGCCTAGACAACGTAGGGAGCCCCGTGGGGCTTGTTC
>NZ_JBHWIW010000077.1:0-20750 GCF_042731955.1 Streptomyces sp. NPDC059828
GAGGACGGCCCGGACGGCGCCATCGTCTTCGAGCGGCGTGCGGAGCGGCCGATGGCGCTGTGGGCCGAGGCAGGCCAGAACCTGCGCCGCATCGTACGAGGTCCACATCGGCCAGGCGTACCTGGCTGAGGTGGTCGACCGTGGCGCACGGCCACGTCCGAACCGAGGAGGACGCTGATGTCAATGGCCAGGGCGTAGACGAAGAACGCGCGGCCCTCGAACTTCTGTAGCGCGGTGTTGTCCGTCAGGACCAGGGGCCGCGAACCCGTAGAGAGGCCCGCGGGAGACATGAACGGGAAGCCGGCCCACAGGCAGCCCCGTTCCATCCAAATGAAGGGATTGCTGTCGTCCGCGACGATCGCGGCTGTCGTCGTCAAGGCTCCCTAGGCGAAGCACATGGTGAGGACCTCGGGTCACAGCGACGGCAGTGCGGAGGCGGCGAGCGGTTCGGCGTATCACGTCTCGGCTTCCTGGATGAGTGATCAGGTGGGTACGGGGAGTGATCCTGCTGCGGCCTCAGCTCCTCGGCAACTCATGGCTGCAAAACCAGCCACTGCGGCATATAGAGCAGAATCTGGCCATGCACCCGGTCCGCTCCCGTGCAGGGGACTCGGTGCAGCGTCGTTCTCCTACGCCCCGGCATCTGACTCGAAACGAGGCCGGTTCACCCGACGTTGACGGGAATCCCACGACGTCGATGACCCGCCGCGACCGGGCCGAGGGCCCCGTTCAGCGCCGGCAATCCGGCCGCGGGATATCCAGACAGACTGCCGCGGCAAGCTCATCAACGCCGCTGACCTGGCCAAATCGCACACAACCGAATCACTTGATCCGTGCGGTCGGACTCTGTTCGGATTCCTCGTCGGAGTGCGCCCGAGTGCCGCCCAGAGACTGCGATTCGCCGTACCCGACCATGAGGCCGGCCCCCCTCGGAAGCGCGACGCTTGCGACAACGACAGCCTTACGCCGGAACACCAGTGACCCGGACCGTCACGACAGGCCTGGATCCCGCTCGCCCACCAAGCGCACACAGAAAGGAGCAGAGCGCACCTGCTGTCGGTACGCCGGATCGGGGCAGTCCGCAGTTACGCCCCCTCGGTGGCCATGGACGTCCGGACACCCCACCCGCAGGCTCGAGCGGATGGGAAGTTCAACTTCCCGATGCTGCGACAGGCAGACGGACAGCGCACCGCACGGAAGTAAGAACCCCCGATGCTCAAAATCCAGTAGGGGCGCGCCAGGGCTTTCACAGCTGCGCCGGGCCCGTGCCCAGGAGGCCGCCGGGCAGGTGAAAGGAGAGGAGGGAGGAGCCAGAAGGGGATCGGGTCGATGACCATCAGATCAACACGCCCGGCAAGACCGAGATCCGACCCACCGGACAAGGCCACACCGACGGTGCCGGCACCCCGAGTCAGCGACCGGACGGACTCAGCACACACCGCCCGCACACCGCCCGGATGGGGAGCAGGACAACAGAGTGCACGGGGAGTCGCTCGACTCCGCGCCACAGGCTGACCAGGCAGAACTCCCCCGTCAGCGCGAGCGGGGCGAAAAGCCGCCCCACCGCACACAGACCGACCCCCGGGACGGGCCCGGACAGATCCAGCGGACTCGCCACCGCCCGCCCAATGCCCGCCCCAAAACCCCCTCACCAGGGGTGAAACCACCGCCGCCAGCACCATCAGCTGACGGACCACCGCACGAGCCGAAACCACCAGGCCCCGACGCGACGCGTCACACAGAGCCCCCATCGAACCCTTCACGTACTGGCCATCATCCGGATGCGACTTCGTCGACGTAACAAACCTCCGGTTACACCGGGCTGGACATCTCCGGGCCGTAGACGACGCTCCACGGGCCTACCGTGGTCTTCGCCCCGGGCTCCGGCACCACACCAGCGTCTCGCTGCCGGGCCGACGACGGTCCTGTTCGGCCACCGCTCCGGTCCAGTCGTCACCAAGCCGCTCGGTGAGCTGGCAGCGCTCCTACGCCGGAGTGGCACGGTTGCTGGCGCTGGGCGCCACACCGCCGACATCACGCCGGGCGTGACATCGGCCGGGGTGGGCCATCCGTGGGTCAGTTGTCGCGCGGCAGCTGCTACTCCACATCCGCAGGTGAATGGCCGGGAAATACGTGCCTCCCGCCGCCGTGCGCGGCGGGGTCTACGCGGCGAGGGTGAGTTCGGCGCGGCCGAACAGCAGGGCGTAGCCGGTCAGGAGTTGGTGAAGGATGCGGGTTATCAGGGTCGCGCCGGTGCGGGCGGCGAGGTCTTTGACGAAGGCCCAGCCGGTCAGCGGCTGAGTGTCGGGAATCTGCGCGGTCAGCACGCGCGCGGCTTCCAGGGGCAGGCAGCCGGCCAGGTCGACGCGTTCCTCCCCAGTCAGCTGACGTCGCTGCTCCAGAGTCCTGCACTCACCCAGCACGCCGAGCAGACCGTTGGGGTAGCAGATGGATGCTTCGACCTCCTGTGCAGACGCGTCCTCCACACGGCATGAAACCCCTGGTTGTGGTGGCGTGGAGGGACACGCAGGGCGTGGATGGCCATGGTGTCGAGCGATCCACGACCACTCGTGATCGCGGGTTCGGTGCCCCTCCCTGGCTCTGCACCAAGAGTGATCCAGAACCAGCTTCCAGGGAGCGTTGGCAGGGGTTGCCGGGCGCGCGGTGGGACGTCACCGTGGACGGAGATGTACCCATAGGTGCCAGCCGAGCAATGACCCGCCCGGGAGACCGCGCACGGGCAGGGGCGGTGCGTGCATGAAGCGTTTGTACGTGCGGGTCAGGCGGAAGTCGGGGAACGCCCGGCGAACTGAGCGCCGGTCGTACACCCTGGAGTAGGGGTTGGCCGGTCCGTCGGTGTTGTGGTGGATGAACTCGTTCATCCGCAGGTACCGGGACAGGCCGATACGACCGGCCTGACGAACGTGGGCGCCGACGATCCCGCCCGGTGTCAGCAGCCCGGCCCGGGCCAGGGGTACGGCGGCCGCCAGAGCGGTCCGCCGGACGACGCCGATGGCGAGGAGGTAGTTCAGTGACCACCGGGCGTACAGCATGGCCACCAGCTCGCCTCCCGGGTCCAGGACACGGTGGATTTCCCGTTGGGCGGAGCGGATGTCTGGCACATGGTGCAGAACGCCGTGGCTGAAGACCATGTCGAAGGCGCTGGTCGGGAAGGGCAGGTCGAGGACACTGCCTTGGTGCAGTCCCTCGAAGGGCAGTTCGCGCTGGGACAGTCTGGTTCTGACCCGGTCCAGGGATTCCTGGGTCAGGTCAACTCCCGTCCATTTTGCGCCGCGCCGAATCAGCTGTTCTGATTCCGCGCCCTGTCCGAGCCCGATCTCCAGGACGCGGCGGCCCGTCAGGTCCAAGTCATCCAGACACCGGGGGATGTGCGGCTCCAGCGAGTATTTGAACGCGTCGTACCGGGTGAAGAAGGCTGCATGGTCGTCCCCGCCCTGCTCGGCCGGACCGCCGCCCACCAGCTGCTCGCCGCACGGATGGGACGACCAGAACTGTGCGATGTCCGTCTCGCGCATGCTTCCTCCTGCGCCGGTGCACGGCAGAACAACGGTCACGCACCCGCGTGCCGTCCGGACGAGGGAACGCATAACCCGGCACTGACGACCCAGCACCCCAAGAGAGTGCGAGCGGCCGTGCAGTGAGACCGCACGCTGCGTTCCCGGCGTGCTCAGTGCAGAGTCGACGCGCCTCGACTCCCATCCAGCGGATCAGTTTCGCGCGGAAGGATGAGGCAGGCACGCCAGGGTGGGGGAATGACTACCCGGATGGCCCACACCACGCGCTGATCACCATTCACCCGCATCCACGGTCACAGCCAGGACTGCGGATGGGCACCTGCGACAGCGCACAGCCGTATCGCGCGCGAGACGACTACATGGCAGCAGTTGCTGGGTACGCACGAGACTGACCGAGCACGGTCCATGATCGAGGGGCTGGGGTGTGGCCGTCATCGCGGCCCCGGGTAGTTCTTCTCGGTGGTGTAGCGACGGGCGGATCGGCTGCAGCCCTGGTGGGAGCCGCGTGGCTTCCTGCAGGCTGGACCGCCTTGATCACCGCAGTCACAGCCGCCCTTGCCAGCGTCTTCGCTGATAAGTCGAAGGCCGCACTGGTGACACGACGTCGGCGACGGGAGCTGGCCACCGGGCACGAGAGATACCTGGCCGACCCTGCTGCAATTGCTGCGAGCGCTATCCGCCGTTCTCCATAAGGTGCTTCAGGTCCTGAAGCTGTGGATGTTGACGGTGGAACTCCGCGTTCATCCACATCACCCCGAGCTCGATCTCGGACTGGTTAAGGCCGGCCTCCTCGGCCAGAGCCTTCACGCTCAACCTTTCTGGATGAGCTCCAGCGCTCGCGCGATCTTCGCCACCCATAGCCCCACCTTCTCAAACTGCTTGACCAGCTGTGCCAGGTGTTCGGGCGAACACGCCACCACGGCACGCTTACCGTCCAGCCACGGATCATGATCATGGGGCAGACGCATCAGGCACCAGTGCGGAGACCTTCATGCCGTTCGAGATCGCAGCCCCGCACAGGTCACACGGCTTCCGGGGGGCCGACCTCGGGCAGGGCGCTTGGTGCGGCCTGAAAATCGAGGATGGTGGCAGAGGGGCACGCGTGTGCGTGCTGGTCGGGCCGGGTGCGGGTGTGCAACGCTGAGGGAACTCTCCAGCCTGGTCTGGTGAGGTGCCCCGCGCTGCCGGGCGGTCACCGTGGTGGCCGTGGGACGGTACGGGTGGTCTTGCCGGCTGTGCGCGGCACCGATTGCCGCGCGCCTGACGGCTGGCTTCCACCCGCTTGGAAGCCAGCCGTTTTGGGCTCTGTCCCGAAGGGGCCGTACTGATCATGCAGGACTTCAACGTGACCGTCAGCCACCTTCCCAACCGGATGGTGGTCGCCCTCCAGGGTGAACTCGACGTCGACACCTGCCCCCATGTCACCCAGGCAACCGACCCCCTGAGCCTGCACAACCACACCCTCACCCTCGACATGACCGGAGTGTCCTTCATGGACTCCAGCAGCCTCACCATGCTGCTACGCCTACGGCAACGCTCCGATGCAGAAAACTTCCTGCTGGAACTGTCCGGCCTCCAGGACCAAGGACTCAGGATCCTGGAACTCACCGGCGCCCTGCCCTTGTTCCGCATGCGCCGACCAGAGCTACCCCTCCCTCCGCAAACGAACCGGAAGAAGCCTGATTCTCAAGACGGCGAGTTGTCTGCGGGGAGCGCACGACTTCGCTAAATGCGGCCCTTGCCCGCCAGCGCGCCGAGAGCAGGCAGTGGTACGAGAAAGGCCTCCCGGTACTCATGGACTTCGACACTCATGAGCTGTGCAGGAGGCCCTTCCCTTTGCCCCGACACCCGGGAAGATCACCCGCCCGAGCCCACCCACGCTGCCCATGGTTCCGAGCGGTCTGCCAGGTGCCTCACGGTGTGCAGAAGGCCCAGACCTGAACAAAAACGCTGTGCGCCGTGGGGTTGAGGATCGTCGTAACCCACTGATTCGCACCAGAAGGACCATTTTGGATCGTCGGGACGACCTCGTTGGCAGCAACGCCAGTGAGACGGTATCCACCGCCGACCACCCTCTGGCCACCTGGGCAAGTGACAATAGGCCCCGTATCGACCACGGTGTTCGCAAAGACTTCGAAACCGGGACTACCATTCGTCACTTGGGTGACGGCGACCGCGCCAGTTGGCCCGGTGGGCCCGGTGACACCAACCGCTCCGGCCGCGCCGGTGGGCCCGGTTACCCCGTCGACACCATCTACTCCGGCCGCGCCAGTTGGCCCGGTTACCCCGTCGACACCATCTACTCCGGCCGCGCCAGTTGGCCCGGTGGGCCCGGTGACACCATCTACTCCGGCCGCGCCCGTAGGCCCGGTGACACCAACCGCGCCGGTGGGCCCGGTTACCCCGTCGACACCGTCTGCTCCGGCCGCGCCCGTAGGCCCGGTGGGCCCCGTCCGGCCTCGGGGGCCGGTCGGACCGGGCCTGTACCTGTCCCGATCCCGGTCCCACCCCAGCAGCGAGTACGCCGTCTCAAAGGCTCCATACTGGCTGATGGCGTCATTCGGGTTCGGCAGACCCTGATTATGTACAGCGTCCGCTCCGTGGACCGTGTTGGCGATGGCCTCCGCGTTCGGGACCACACTGAGTGCCACAGCCACCATGCCCGCAGACACCATCGCGGCTGACTTCACACGACGGCCACGCATCGCTCTTTTCTCCACCAGAACCTTCCTTGCCTATTGAGTGACGAAAGCACGACTCATTAAGCCCACAGGGAATTCAGCCGTATGGAGAACGCCACGGCTCATCGCAGAGGATCACCCTCACGGTCCTTGACAAATAGGATTTTCAGCTCCGTGGCTACGCATGAAGGGGCGAGAGAAGATGCCGCAACACGCAGGGACCGGGTAGCGAGCACCCCACCGACTGCCTCCGTCGGCTAGTGCTGTGTCCGCATTGGTTCGCCGGGTTGGTCAGGCTGCGGTTTTGAGCGGGCGTCCGCCCCAGCGGTTGCCTTTCTCGCTTCGGATGCGGGCGCGTTCCTTGCGTTCGGCGGCCAGGACGTCGCGGTGGCGGGCGTTGGCGTTGCGCCAGCGGAGGTAGGCGTGCAGGGCGCGGGTCTGGACGGTGTGGTTCGGGTGATCCGAATTGGCGATGGTGAACTGCCTCAGCGGTCCGAAGTGGGCTTCGATCGGGTTGGCCCAGGAGGCGTAGGTCGGGGTGAAGCACAGTTCGACCTTGTTCTTCCCCGCCCAGAGGCGGATGTTGCTGCCCTTGTGAGCGGACAGGTTGTCCATGATCACGTAGATCGGTGCTCCGTCGGGCCGGGCGGCGCGGATCGACTTCAGCGCGGCCAGCGTGTTCACGGCACCCTTCTTGCGGCGGTTGACACCCCACAAGGTGTCGCTCCCGACTGAGTAACAGCCGTGGAAGTAGTGCACCCCGTGGGTGCGGTGATAGGTGGCGGGCACCCGGTCGGGGTGTCGCTGGCCGGCCCAGCCCGAGCCTGCAGTGGGTCGGATCCCGAGGGTGCCGAACTCGTCGAGCGCGAAGACCCGGTCCGGGGACTGTAAATCGTTCGGTGTAACTCCCGATCATGGAAGATGCATCGATGACCAGTGAGAACGTGTCCGAGTCCGAAGGTGTCGAGCCCACGAAGGCTGCGTCGGCGAAGGCCGTGGACGACCAGTTGATCGACGATCTCGTGGGTCGGGCTCAGGCCGAGGGTCTGCAGCTGACCGGCGAGGGCGGGCTGCTGCAGCAGCTGACGAAGCGGCTGCTGGAGTCCGCTCTGGAGGGCGAGATCACCGACCATCTCGGCTATGACAAGCACGACCCGGCGGGCAAGAACGGCGGCAACTCCCGCAACGGCACACGCTCCAAGACGGTACTGACCGACGTCGGTCCGGTGGAGATAACCGTGCCCCGCGACCGCGACGGCTCTTTCGAGCCGAAGATCGTCAAGAAGCGGCAGAAGCGCCTGACCGGCGTCGACGAGATGGTCATCTCCCTGGCCGCGAAGGGCCTGACCACCGGCGAGGTGCAGGCTCACCTGGCCGAGGTCTATGGCGCCGAGGTCTCCCGTCAGACCATCTCCACCATCACGGACAAGGTGCTGGAGGGTATGGCCGAATGGCAGAACCGCCCGCTCGACACCGTCTATCCGGTGGTCTTCATCGACGCCATCCACGTGAAAATCCGCGACGGTGCGGTCGCCAACCGGCCCGTCTATGTGGCCCTGGCCGTCACCACCGAGGGCCGGCGGGAGATCCTGGGACTGTGGGCCGGCGACGGCGGCGAGGGCGCCAAGCACTGGATGCACATCCTCACCGAGATCAAGAACCGCGGCGTCAGTGACGTCCTCATGCTCGTCTGCGACGGGCTCAAGGGCCTGCCCGACGCGGTCGAGACCGTCTGGCCCCGCACGGTCGTGCAGACCTGCGTCGTGCACCTGCTGCGGAACTCCTTCCGCTATGCCGCCCGGCAGGACTGGGACAAGATCGCTAAGCTCCTCAAGCCCATCTACACCGCCCCCACCGAAGAGGCCGCCCTGGATCGGTTTGCCGAGTTCGCCGAGACCTGGGGCCGGAAGTATCCGGCGATCGTGAAGCTGTGGGAGAACGCCTGGGAGGAGTTCACCCCGTTCCTGCGGTTCGACACCGAGATCCGACGCATCGTCTGCACGACGAACGCGATCGAGTCGGTGAACGCGCGCATTCGCCGGGCGGTCAAGGCCCGGGGACACTTCCCCAACGAACTGGCCGCCCTGAAGTGCGTCTACATGGCGATCATGTCCCTAGATCCCACGGGCAAGGGACAGGCCCGCTGGACCATGCGCTGGAAGACGGCCCTGAACGCCTTCGACATCACCTTCGACGGCCGCCTGTCGACAGTCCGCCAGTAGCCCCAACTACCCCAGTTACACCACTCGTTTGACAGACCCATTCGATGCAGAAACAATGCGAGTTGAAACAGCGATGCCGCGCAGCGCACGCTGACGGAGTCCGGCACACGAAGTGTCGGTGGCGATTCGCCCCTGGAGGCGGCGGGCGCCAGGCTCCCTGCCCGGGTTCGGCCCGGCCCGAGAAGGGGTCATCATGACCGACGCACGATCGGTTCGACTTCATGAACCGCTTCACAGGGCCGCTCCCGCACACGTCGCTGACGCGGACCGCCACCCGGACAGGTCTTCCCTGATCGGCCGGGCCGCCTCGACGGAAACCGCCGAGCCGACGGACGCGGAGATCGGCGTCGGGCTGGCCGAAGGGGACGAGCGCTCTCTGGAGCTGGCTTACCAGCGTTGGGGCAAGCTCGTCCACTGCATGGCGAGCCGGCGGATCGGGGACCCGTTGGAGGCGGAGGACGTCACTCAGCAGGTGTTTCTGGCAGCCTGGCGGGGACGTAGCGGGTACCGCCCTGATCGGGGGTCTGTCGGGGCGTGGCTGGTCGGCATCGCTCGCTACAAGATCGCTGACGCGCTCTCCGACCGTACCCGCAGGCTCGAATTCGTGTCCGCCGCCGCAGCTGGCCTGCGACCGCTCGCAGCCTCGGGCGGTGACCCCGACCGTCTCCTGGACCGGGTCTTGCTCTTCGGCGAGCTGGAGCGGCTGCCACGCGTGCAGCGCGAGGTTCTCGCGCTCGCGTACTTCGGCGACCTCACGCAGGTGCAGATCGCACGCCGGACCGGCCTGCCGCTGGGCACGGTGAAGGCCCACTGCCGCAGCGGCCTGCAAAGGATGCGCCTACGCCTGCGCTCCGAAGGTTCGGCCGCCGGAGCCTACGGCAGGCAGGCTGTCCGGTCGACCGGCCGGGAAGCCCTGGGGTCCGGGCCCGCGGTATTCGGCACTGTCCGTGTCCGGCAGGAGCCGGCACCGGATCGGCACAGGGCGGGTTACCGCGCGAAGGCTGTACGCAGTCCGAGGAACACTCGGGGGGAAGCGTGAATCGGCGCAGTATCGGTGTCGTGGGAGCGGGTGTGGCCGGGCTGACGGCTGCCTACGTGCTGTCACACAGGTACGACGTGGTGCTGTACGAGGCGGACGGCCGGCTCGGCGGCCACGCCCATACCCATGAACTCCCCGGCCGCGGGGGCGGCACCGTCGCCGTGGACACCGGGTTCATCGTCCACAACGAGCGCACGTATCCGAATCTGCTGCGGCTGTTCCGGGAACTGGGTGTCGTCACTCAGGACGCCGAGATGAGCATGTCCGTCCGCTGTGACGGCTGCGGCCTGGAGTACGCCGGCGCCCTCGGCCCACGCGGCCTGTTCGGAGGCGGCAGCCTCCGCCGCTGCCGGCACCTGCGTATGCTCGCCGCGGTCCCGCGCTTCCACCGCGCCGCCCGCCGGCTGCTCGCCCGTGGTGACGACAGCGTCACCTTCGGCGCCTTCCTGGAACGCGAGAACTTCCCCCCGTACTTCGTGGGGCACTTCGCCGTCCCGCTGGTTGCCGCGGTGTGGTCCTGCGCCGCGGACACCGCGCTGGACTACCCCGCGGCCTACCTGTTCCGGTTCCTCGACCACCACGGCCTGCTGTCCGTCACCGGCTCCCCGCAGTGGAAAACAGTCAGCGGCGGTTCTTCGTCCTATGTGGAGCAGGCCGCCAAGGGGCTCTCCGAAGTCCGCACAGCCACGCCCGTCCGCGCGGTCACGCGGGCAACGGATCACGCCAGTGTGACCACCGACGACGGCGAAACCACCGATCACGCCGCGGTCGTCATCGCCGTTCACCCCGACCAGGCCCTTCGCGTCATCGCCGACCCCACGCCCGACGAGCGCCGGATCCTGGGAGCGTTCAGGTACTCCCGCAACCCCACCGTGCTGCACCGCGACACCTCCGTGCTCCCCGCCTCGCCGCACGCCCGCGCCAGCTGGAACTACTGGCTCCCGTCCTGCACCGCCCGCCCCGGGACGGTGCAGGTCAGCTATGACATGAACCGACTCCAGCGACTCGCCTCGGCACAGCCGCACATCGTCACCCTCAACGCCGGCGGCCGCATCGACAACAGCACGGTCCTCGCCCGCATGGTGTACGAGCACCCGGTCTACACGCCCCGGTCCGTGGCCGCCCAGCGCGAACTGCCGCTGCTCAACTCGCACGTGACCGCGTACGCCGGGGCGTACCACGGATGGGGGTTCCACGAGGACGGATGCCGCTCCGGCGTCGAGGCGGCCCGGACCCTGGGGGTGGACTGGTGAGCGCCGCGCCCGCGCCGCTGCCCGCCGCGCCCTCGCTCTATGCCTGCGAGGTCGCCCACGTCCGCGTCCAGCCAGTACGTCATGCCATACGCCACCGCACCTACCTCTGGCTGGTCGACCTCGACGACCTACCGCGCCTGCCCCGGGTGCTGCGGCCGATCGCCCGCTTCGACGTCCGCGACCACTTCGGTGGCCACGCGCCCACCATCCGGGCCGGTCTTGACGCCTTCCTGTCCGACCGCGGTGTGACGAACGCCGACGGGCGGATCCTGATGCTCGCCCACGCACGCGTGTTCGGGCACGTGTTCAACCCGCTGACCCTGTACTGGTGCCACGACCGCACTGGCCGCCTCGTCTGTGTCGTGGCCGAGGTGCACAACACCTATGGGGGCCGGCACTGCTACCTGCTGCGCCCGGACGAGCACGGGGATGCCGACGTCGCCAAGGAGTTCTACGTCTCACCGTTCTTCGGCGTCGAGGGCTCCTACCGGATGCGCCTGCCCGTGCCCGGCGACCGGCTCGAGCTCACCGTGCAGCTGCGGAGTGACGACGGCAGCCGCCCCCTGACAGCCACTGTCCGCGGCAGGCGCCGCCCGGCCCGGGCGGGCTCCTTGCTCCGGGCCGCCCTGAGGCACCCGTGGTCCACGCTCGGCGTGAGCCTCGGCATCCGGTGGCACGGCATCCGCCTGTACCTCAAGGGGCTGCCCGTCCATCCGCGCCCCGTTCCCCCGACCCGAGAGGGCATGCTGTGACCGCCTCCCCGCTGTCGGCCGGGCCCACTGCCCCCGCCCGTCCCCGTACCGTCGGCTGCTTGTCCGGTGGTCCGCTGCCCGTCGACCAAGCTCGATGGCCCGATGTCGCCCGCCTCCCGCGCGCCTCGGCCCTGCGCACGGCCGGCGCCCGACGGATCATCGAACACGCCCTCGCCAGGATTCCCCTGCGGATACGGCACGCCGGCACGAACGCAGCCCTCGTCCCCACGCAGGCTGGAGACGGCGACCCGGTCCCAACGCTGGTCCTGCACGATCCGGCCGCGTTCCACCGACGGATCGGCGCGGACGGGCTGATCGGCTTCGGCGAGTCGTACATGGCCAGCGAGTGGGATACCGACGACCTCGTCGCGACCCTCACCGTCCTCGCCTCCCACGTCGACGAGCTCGTCCCCGCGCCGCTGCGCCGGCTCCGCGGCGCCTGGGTGCACCGGCGCCCCGCGCTCGACCGCAACACACTCGGCGGGGCTCGCGACAACGTCCGGCGCCACTACGACCTGTCGAACGACCTGTTCGCCCTCTTCCTCGACCCCAGCCTGAGCTACTCCTCGGCCGTCTTCACCACGCTGCCCGGCCGGCCGGGCGACCTCACCGCCGCCCAGCACCGCAAGATCGACCAGCTGCTGGACCTGGCCGCGGTCGGACCCGGAACCCGATTGCTGGAGATCGGCACCGGCTGGGGCGAACTCGCCATACGCGCCGCGGGCCGCGGCGCACACGTCCTGACCGTCACCCTCTCCGAGGAGCAGCGCGACCTGGCCGTACGGCGGATCGCCGCCGCCGGGATGTCCGACCGGGCCACGGTGGAGCTGTGCGACTACCGCCGGGTCGAGGGCCGGTTCGACGCTGTCGTGAGCGTGGAGATGATCGAGGCGGTCGGCGCCGAGTACTGGCCGGCCTACTTCACCGCGCTGCGCCGGCTGCTGGCACCCGGCGGCAGCGTGGCCCTGCAGGCCATCACCATGCCGCACGAGCGCATGCTGGCCACGGCCCGGACACACACCTGGATCAGCAAGTACATCTTCCCCGGCGGGCTCATCCCTTCCCGCGAAGCCATCACCCGCGAGAGCGCCGCAGCCGGTCTGCGCATCACCGACGACACCGGCTACGGCGCCCACTACGCCGAAACCCTCCGACTGTGGCGGGACAACTTCCTGAGGCAGTCCGACGCGGCCGACGCCCTCGGCTTCGACCCGGTGTTCCAGCGCATGTGGAACCTGTACCTGGCCTATTCCGAGGCAGGATTCCGCTCGCATTACCTCGACGTGCGCCAACTCCGCCTGACCGCCGACGATCCCGCACCGGGGGGCCAGCGATGACCTGGGGCGCGTTCGCGGTCAACCTGGCCGCCTCGGCGGGAGCAGCCCTGGCGGTGATGGTTGTGACCTTCCTGATCTCGCTTCGCCGGGGGGTGCACCGGATCGTCGACGTCGCCTGGGGCATCGCGTTCGCCGTCGTCGCCCTCGTCACCTGGGCCCTGTCCACCGGCTACGGGGACGACGTCCGCAGACTCGCCGTCACCCTGGCCACCGGCGTGTGGGGGCTTAGGCTGGCGCTGCACATCGCCCGCCGCGCCCGCGGCCACGGCGAGGACCCCCGCTACGCCAGGATGCTCGCCCGCGCACCCGGCAGCCCGGCCTGGTACGCCCTGCGCAAGATCTATCTGCTCCAGGGCACGCTGGTGTGGCTCGTCTCGCTGCCCGTACAGGCCGCGGCGTACCTGGTCCGGGGCGTCGACGCCCTGCTGGTGCTGGGGCTCGCGGTGTGGGCCGTAGGAGTGGGCTTCGAGGCCGTGGGCGATCACCAGCTGGCGCGCTTCAAGTCCGACCCAGCCAACCGGGGACGCATCATGGACCGGGGCCTTTGGGCCTGGACCCGCCACCCCAACTACTTCGGCGACCTCCTCGTCTGGTGGGGTCTGTACCTGACGGCCTGCGCGATCTGGCAGACCGCAGCCCTAGCGCTCGTCTCACCCTTGCTGATGACCGCACTGCTCGTCTGGGGAAGCGGCAAGAGACTCCTGGAGGAACATATGGCCGAGCGCCCCGGCTACGCCGAGTACAAGGCCCGCACCAGCGGCTTCCTGCCCCGGCCGCCCCGCCGAGACCCCACCCGGGCTGCACTCCGATGACCGGATGCACAGTCCTCGGTCACGGAAGCCCGCGCGGCGCGGCGGGCGTGCTCGTTCTGCGGCGCCTGCCCGCCTCCCCCGCGGCGGCCGTGCTGCTGCTGCACGGAGGACGATCCGAAGGCACGCAGCCGCCCCGATTGATCAACCTGCCCGCTCTGCGCATGCGGCCGTTCGCGATATCAGCGGCCAGGGCCGTCAGCGGGCGGAATGCGGTCGTGGCGGAGGTGCGCTACCGGTACCGCGGCTGGAACTGCGACCGCAGCGACCCGGCCCGGGATGCCCGGACCGCTCTGCTCCGGCTGCGCGAGCAGGTCGGGGTGCTACCGGTCGTGCTCATCGGTCACTCCATGGGTGCCCGGGCCGCCTTGCGCGTGGCCGACGACCCTGCGGTCCGGGGCGTGATCGCCCTGGCCCCGTGGTTGCCTCCGGGCGAACCCGTAGAGCACCTGGCCGGGCGAAAGATCTACGTCCTCCACGACCCGGCCGACCGCGTCACCCTCGCTGAGGAGTCCTGGAATTTCGTCCACAGGGCCGACGGGGCCGGTGCCACAGCCGTAGCGATCCCCATGCCGGCAGGTGGGCATACGATGCTCCGCTCAGCCGCGCACTGGCATCGCCTGGTCCGCCGTCTCACCGTCAGCCTCCTCGAAGACGGCACCCAGGCTCAGCTCTGACGTCCAGCCTGCTGGTCACGCCATCCCCCGGGCCCTCGCGTTCGCTGGTCAGCCCACGGTCGCGGAAGCCGGGGCGGTCAACGGAGCGGACACAACAGAGCAACGCCGAGCCAGTACCTCCAGCGCCTCGCGCAGACCGCCGGGGCGGATCATGCCCGCTGGCAGGGGGCGGTTCCCCCAGCCCGGGCCGGCCAGCATCACCAGCGGATACGTCCGAGCACCCTTGACACCGAAGCCGGTGTCCACGACGTGGCGGGCCAGGTTGTGGCTGGCGGTGTAGTGGGACTGGGACCACAGGACCACGGCGGACGGGCCGATACGTCGCACGGCGGCGTTCAGGGCTTCGGCGGGGACAGCGGCCCCCAGCATCCGGGTCGGCAGTCCGCGTTCGCCCAGGCCCGCGGCGAGCGCTTCGAGGGGGAGGGTGTGCTGTTCGTCGGGGACGCAGGCAAGCAACACTGGGGGTGCCTCCCGGGGAGCCGGAGGGGTGCTGCCGGTGAACCGGTGCAGGGCTGTGGAGATGTGCCAGGACAGCAGGTGCTCCACTTCGACGTAGCGGTCGTCGGAGGACTCCCACTTTCGGCCCACGGCGTGCAGGGTCGGGGCCATGACCTCTTCCCAGGCGGTCACGAGCCCGTGGGTCCGCATCAGGTCGGCCAGCAGCTCGTCCATGGTCGGGCTGTCCAGCCGGACCGCGGCCCGGGCCAGCCCCCGGAACTCGTGCCGGACGTCACCGAGCGGCAGTCCGTTGCCCGATCCCGCACCGTGGACGGGTCGCGAGTCGGCGGAGGACGACCGTTCGGTACCGGCTGCGGGACGTCGGCCCGCCCGCGACAGCGCCACACTCGCAGCCTCCGAAGGAGGCACCCCGGAGGTCGTGAGCCGGCACATCTCCTCCAGCATCGCGATGTCCGCGGGAGTCCAGCGCCGGTGGCGGCCGCCCTCCCGGTCTGCGGGTCCCATGCCGTACCGCCGGTCCCAGGACCTGAGCGTCGTCGGTGAGATCCCGAGACGTCGGGCCACGGCTCCGGTCGTGACACGGGGAGAAATATCAGGCATTGCACCACCTTAGGACGCGGAATCGGCGCTGGTGAGGAGAGCGGTTCCAGGGTGGCACCCGGCCGGTGTCCCGGTCGCCCGTCAGCGTCCGATTGACGGCCAGCACCTGGGCGACGCGTACGGTCCACCGGATCCGCTCCCGGCCCCAGTACAGGCGACGAGCCGCGAGCCCAACTGCTTCGCCGCCGGCACCCACGACAACCCGTATGTCCAATCCGGCCATGAATACCTCCTCCGCAGGATCCCCTCTGCCCGTGATTCGCCTGCCGGGCTGTTCCCGGATGTACGGCACCTGCACCGGTCACCAGCCCACGGTCCCGGGCCCGCCCTTGAAAGGGCCTGTGATCGCATCCGTGATCGACCCGCCGTAGAACCCGGCGCACCGCAGGCCACGAGCCCGGAAGCATGCGGAATTGGCCGCATCGTGGGCACCCGGAGTCCACAATATGGGCCGCAGAGTGGCGGATCTCGCCCCGCTGCCGATGAAGCAGCAGGTCAGAGCCCCCGCCCACACTCGGCGCGCTCGACCTCCGTCTCACGCCCGGCGGCCGCGGCGGCCTCCTCCAGCCGCTCCGGCAGCCGGTCGAGGGCCGTCACCCGAGGCCCGTCCGCGCCAGGTGCCTCCGCAAGCACCTGCCCATCAAGGGAAAGCGCCACGAAACCGGGGTCGCCCGTCAGCCCCGGCACAGCGCTGCCCGTGTAACGGACACGGGTCCACCAGGAGTCATTGCCGCCGATCCGATGCCCGAGGACGGCCACCAAGAACTCGCCATCGGCATCCGCAAGGCGGCACCACCACACGGCATCCAGCGCTTTCCGGGCCGGGCCGTCCGGCGCCGCGATCCCCCGCGCGATCCGCCAACCAGCCTCCGGCGGGAACAGACTGCCCGGGCTCACCTCCTCGACCACCGTGAGCCCGGCGCGCACGAGTAGCTGGTGGAGTCCCTCTCGTTGTTGCACCCCGGTCATGATCCACCCCGACTCGCGGTGGGACAAGGCCCACCTCCCAAGCGCAATCGGGCCACCGCACCGGAGCCAGCCCTCCAGGAGTCCGCAGCACGCCCGAGGTGACATTTCATCGAACCCGCCCCCGGCACCCAAGCCCGGTCGCCAGGATGGGACGGGTGACATCGAGTACCGCAGACCTCTGACACCACTACGGCAGCGCCCGGTGCGCCTGTGACCGTGTTGTTCCCGCCAATTCCACTGGCTCTGGAGCCAGGAATGCGGACCCGGCGTCGAGCCCCTGGGCGATCTGACCGGCCGCTTCAGTGGAGGGGGGTCCGCCAGGCCACCAGTCCCGGCCGGTCCGCCTGCGCGTAGCCCACCGCGAACGGCTTATCGCCGTCGTCCGTCACCAGGTGGACGCTGCACTGCGTCACGCTGTCGCCTGGCGGGATCATGTGGGTGCCCCAGTTGGAAGGACAGCTGGGGATCTTCGTGTCGCGGACGAAGGGGGCCTTCCCCCGTATCTGTCGACCGCTCTCGGTAAGCAGGTGGACGCTGTTGGCCTGGTGGTCGGCGTAGAGGTCTTTCGGCCCAGTGTTGGTGTAGGCGACCGACACGTAGTACGGGACGCCGCGTCGCTCGTTCTCGTTGAGGTTGAGGTCCAGGCCCGCGAGGTCGGCCGCGCTACCCCGGCGTACGGAGACCAGCGTGGCGGGCACTTCGAGGATGTCGTCCTCGATGTCGTGCCACCGGACGCGGACGATGTCGCCTGGCTGCGCCAGCCCGGCTGATGCCGCCTTGAGGCCGCCTTCGACGGGCCAGGTGGCGACCGCGCCACCCTCGTCGAGGTAGCCGTCGGGGTTGTGCGTCAGGGACAGCACGCCGACGCCCTCGGGCAGCACGTAGGTCACGCAGGTCTTGTACGAGTCGCCGGGCGCCAGCGTCTTCGGTGCGCTGTCCGCGCAGGGCAGGTCGATTCCGCCCGGCCTGCCGCCGCTGACGTAGACCTTCTCCCCACGCACCCAGTTGGTGCCGTTCAGAGCGAAGTTGCTGTCCACCATGTAGGCGGCGGGGAGCTTCTTCCGGCCTGTGTTGGTGACCTCGAAGGTCAGGTAGTGGGGGACCATGCCCTTCAGCCCCTCGTCCACGCGCCCCCGCATGTCCTCCTCCGAACCCCGCACCAGGCTCTTGACCGCGATCCTCACCTCATACGACCGGTGGTCAGAGTCCGTGTGGACCACATCCCGCGCGCCCGTCCGCACCGGAAGATCCGTCCAAGACGCAGGCCTCTCCGCGCCTTGCTCCACGACCCCGCCCGCGCCCCGCTCAGGCGCGCACCCGGCGAGGAAGAGCACCGCCGCCGCGCCCAAGACGACCATTCTGACGTAACTGGACAGGCGCATGGACTTCCCTTGCCGCACGATGATCCGGATCCACCGGAGGACCGACGCATCGTAAGCCGACACAACGGACACAGAAGCGGCGGGGTGGAAGACCCGGCGCAGCTGCTGTCCGTGGCCCTCCGCAACCGGACAGCCCAGCGGATCGGTTGCGGCGAGGCCGCGTCGGCGGGTGTGGCCGGGGTTGGCCACACCCGCCGAGGACGCCATTGCTCACCGGGTGAGCAGCATCAGCCGCCTGTGGGCCTTGGCCTCCATGTCGTCATCGGAGCCTTCGAGGACGGCGGTCGCGCGGGCAATCTCCTCGGTCATCGACTGGCCAGGGCGACGGAGGGCAACGTGATCGAGGTAGCCGGTGATGGCGCGTTCTGCGGCGTAAGCGGTGCGGCCGACCCTCTCGGTCTCTGTGGCGAACACGTCCTCGATGGCGCTGAGTCGTACAGCGTGATTGGTCCGATTGCGCTTCGACGCGTCCTCGTCAAGGAGCCACAGGTCAGCGATGGCCTGGCGGAAATCGGCGATGGCGATCTCCGTGCGGGCAAGTACGGTCTCCTCGGCCGCGAATCGCTCGAAGTACTGAACGGAGAGGCCGAGGGTACGACGGGCCTCCTTGATCTGGTTCGCGGCCCCAGCCGTGTGGCGCACCGCCCAGCGCGACACCGCGTCGCGAACCGCGAAGCGCTCGGTGTTGGCGCACCCCGGCCACCAGGGCGTCACCACGCATTGGAACTGCCCCTGCCCGCTGGTCGTTCATGACCGCGACGTACGGGACAATGACGTCGTTGATGCCCTCGGCATCGACGTGACGCACTCGGAAAGCCTGATCGAGATGAACACGCGGCGCCCGCCCCGGATCACCCCGGCGGCCTCCCACACCACATCGAAGCGCCCCACCAGCTCCTGAAGGAACTCGAAGCCCTGCCGGTTCTGGATAGGCCGATGACGGCGGCCGACGACGCCGAGCGGGGCTCCAGAGTCTTCACGGACGGTATGGAACTGGTCAGGATGCTCGCGCAGTTCGCCATACCACTCGTATCTTGGGGAGCGGCGGGTTGATACGCAGGGCCGCGACGTAGGCCAGGGCGGCTGGATACTTCCGAACGTGGGACACCCCGCCTCGCTGTACCAGACCACCCCCGACGCGTCGCTGCCGACCGTGCTAAGCGTGCCCAGCCGATGCTCTGGGACCGAGTCGTCTACTCCGCCGCCACGTTGCGCTCCACAGCGGCCCTCACCAGTTCTTCCCGCTCTTCCTCCGTGAAGACGTCCGGCAGCGTGAGCTGCTCAACGATCAGCCAGTTCAGCGTCAGCATGAGTAGCTTGACCGTCGCGGCATCGCCGGGGAGGCCGGAAGCCTCGTGATAGGCGACATTGGCGTCGACGTCGGCTCGCACTCGTTCAGTGAGGACCTTGCGCAGCTCGGGGCGGCGGGTGGCCTCAAGCCGGAGCTCCAGCAGCGCGAGGTAACCGGTGCGGAAGGAGGCGACGCGGCCGACGAGCTCACGCATCAACTCCGCATAGGTCTCCCGGTCGCGGCCGGCCGCCCGATGGCGGGCGATCGTGACCTCATCGGGCTGGAGTCGCTCGTAGACCCGGGCGCCGACCTGAGTGAACAGGTCGTCGCGGCTGCCGAAGTAGTTGGACGCCGTGCCGACGGGAACGGCGGCTTCGGCATCCACGGCCCGGAAGGTCAGGCCGCGTGCGCCTTCCCGGGCCAACACCTCGATCGCCGCGTCAACGAGGGCCGCACGCCGCTGGTCGTTCCGTCTCGCCATTTGACACCACTCCATTTGTAGTACTACGTTCAAACCACTTCAAGCAGAGTACTACGTGTGGGGGATAGCTATGCGAAAGCTCGTGTACTACATCGGCGTCTCGCTCGACGGCCGCATCGCCGGCCCCGGCGGCGAGTTCGACTTCTTCCCGCAGGGCGACGAGCAGCAGGCCGCCGCCTACGCGACCTGGATGAACGCGCTGTACCCGGAGACCATCCCAACCGCTTACCGCGCGGCCGCCGGTGTCGCCGACGCGCCCAACCGGCGTTTCGACACCGTCGTGATGGGCCTCGGCGCCTACCGCCCCGCCCTCGACAACGGGATCACCAGCCCGTATGCGCACCTGCGCCAGTACGTGGTGTCCAGCACCCTCAAGCCGGACACCGACCCGGCCGTCACCGTCGTGCCGGCTGACCCGCTTTCCCTCGTCCGTGAGCTCAAGGGCGAGGTGGGCGCCGGCCTGGACGTCTGGCTCTGCGGAGGCGGCCAGCTCGCGGGCGCCCTGTTGCCCGAGATCGACGAGCTGCTGATCAAGACCTATCCGGTCATTGCCGGTACCGGGATCTCGGTCGTCGAGGGCGCCTTCGACCCCACCGTCTTCGACGTCGCCGAGCGCACCGCCTTCCCCAACGGGGCCACTCTCACCCGCCTCACCCGCCGCTGATCGAGCGATGCCGTTCGCGCCGGGAGGGGCGGGTCAGCTGCATGGCTGCGCTTAGGCGGCATCCACGCTGCCGTCGATGCGGTACCTGATGGCGGTGGTCTGGCCGGCCTCGGCGTTGGGATCGATCAGATCCACGAATTCGGCGAGCTTTTTGTAGAGCCGACTGCAGCGGGCGGAAGTCGCGACGTCGTCCTCCTTCGCTCCCCGCGCAGCGCGTTCAGGAGCTGGGTGAGGTTGTGGCCGGAGACGAGTACCTTTTGCATCCCCTTGCCGGTGAGACCGACATGACCGGAGTCTCCTTCATGGACTCCTGCAGCCTCACCATGCTGCTACGCCTGCGACAACGTCCCGATACAGAGGGCTTCCTCCTGGAGCTCTCCGGTCTCCAGGAACAGGGGCAGAGGGTCTTGGAGATCACCGGCACCCTGCCCTTGTTCCGCATGTGCCGACCAGAACTACCCCTCCCCCCGCAAAGGGACCAGAGGCCTAAGGCTCGCGAGGGCGAGTTGCCCGCGGGGAGCGCACGACTTCGCTAGACGCGGCCCTTCACGGCCAGCGCCCCTCCTCCCCGTCTGCGTGGGGGTGGGGGGGGCCCCCC
>NZ_JBHWIW010000078.1:0-19345 GCF_042731955.1 Streptomyces sp. NPDC059828
GGAACGCCTTGGTGCGCTCGTGCTGCGGGTTGCCCAGCACATCGCGCGGGTTGCCGGACTCGACGACCACACCGCCGTCCATGAACACCAATGAGTCGCCGACCTCGCGGGCGAAGCCCATCTCGTGGGTGACGACCACCATCGTCATACCGCTCTCGGCCAGGTCGCGCATGACGTCGAGCACATCGCCGACAAGCTCCGGGTCGAGGGCGGACGTGGGCTCGTCGAAGAGCATCAGCTTCGGCTCCATCGCCAGCGCACGGGCGATGGCGACACGCTGCTGCTGTCCACCGGAGAGCTGGGAGGGGTAGTTCCCCGCCTTGTCACCGAGACCCACGCGGTCCAGCAGCTTGAGGGCACGTGCCCGGGCGACGGCCTTCGCTTCGCGCTTGACCTGGACCGGTGCCTCCATGACGTTCTCGAGGGCGGTCATGTGCGGGAACAGGTTGAACCGCTGGAACACCATGCCGATGTCCCGGCGCTGGAGGGCGACCTCGCTGTCCTTGAGCTCGTACAGCTTGTCGCCCTTCTGGCGGTAGCCGACGAGCCCGCCGTCGACGTACAGCCGGCCGCCGTTGATCTTCTCCAGGTGGTTGATGCACCGGAGGAAGGTCGACTTGCCCGAGCCCGAAGGGCCGATGAGGCAGAACACCTCACGCGGGGCGACTTCGAGGTCGATGCCCTTGAGGATGTGAGCGGCGCCGTAGGACTTGTGGACGCCCTCGGCCTTCACCATGGCGGTCATGTCACACCCCCCTGGGGCTCTGAAGGGACAGCAGGTTCGTCTTGATGCGCTGCCACGGTGTGGGCGGCAGCTGGCGCAGCGAACCACGGGCGTAGTACCGCTCGACGTAGTACTGGCCGACGCTGAACACGCTGGTCAGAGCCAGGTACCAGATCGAGGCGACGATCAGCATCTCCATGACGGCGAACGACGTGGAGCCGATGTTCGTCGCGGCACGCAGCAGATCGGTGTACTGCACCGCGGAGACCAGGGAGGAGGTCTTGAGCAGGTTGATGAACTCGTTGCCGGTCGGCGGCACGATCACCCGCATCGCCTGAGGCAGCACGACCCGGCGCATGGTCCTGCCGTTGGACATGCCGAGCGCGTGCGAGGCCTCGGTCTGGCCCTCGTCGACCGACTGGATGCCGGCCCGGACGATCTCGGCCATGTAGGCGCCCTCGTTCAGACCCAGACCCAGCAGGGCCACAAGGAACGGGGTCATGACATCGACCATCTCGTCCTTGTAGAACCCGATGTTCAGGATCGGGAAGATCAGCGCCAGGTTGAACCACAGCAGCAGCTGGACGTACACCGGGGTCCCGCGGAAGAACCAGATGTACAGCCAGGACACCGCGCCGGTCACCGGGTTCTTCGAGAGCCGCATGACGGCGAAGACGATGCCCAGCACCAGGCCGATGATCATCGACAGCACGCTGATGATGATGGTGTTCAGCGCGCCTTCGAGGATGCGGGAGTCGAAGAGGTACTCGCTGATCGTGGCCCAGCGGATGTCGCCCTGCGAGAAGGCGAAGCCCAGCCAGCCGAGCAGTGCCAGCGCGATCACGGCGGACGCATAGCGTCCGTAGTGCCGCACCGGAATGGCCTTGATCTGCTCGGGGTGCGCCGCGACGGCGGCTTCCTTGCTGACCGCGCTGTCATCCTTGCCCTCCGGCGAGCCGGCCGGCTTGTCCGCCGGTGGCTCGTCGGAAGGCGTCTTGTCGAACTTGTCAGTCACAGTGACTGCCCTTCAGGTGGAACGCTCGAGGCGGGAACGCCGCGACTTACTTACCGCCGTTGATGGTCGCCTCGGTGACCGCGCTGTCCTTGACGTCCCACTTCTCGAGGACCTTGCCGTACTCGCCGTTCTTGATGATCGCCGCCAGGGCCAGCTTGAGCGCGTCACGCAGCTCGACGTTGTCCTTGTTGACGGCGATGCCGAACGGACCGGCGTCGGTCTGGTCGCCCGCGACCTCGAAGTCGTTGCCGCCACCCGCGGTCTTGGCGATGTGCGCGGCGACCGGGTAGTCGTTCAGGTCTGCCGCGGCGCCGCCGGACTTCACACGGGTCTGGGCCTCGGCGTCGGTGTCGAAGGCCTCGATGGTGAGCTTGCCCTTGCCGTCCTTGGTGCACTTGGCGGCCTGGGCCTTGAAGGTGTCCTCGTAGATCGTGCCGCGCTGGACGGCGACCTTCTTGCCGCACAGGTCGTCGAGCGAGGCGATCTTCTGCGGGTTGCCCTTCTTGACCAGCAGGGACACACCGGAGGTGAAGTAGTCGACGAAGTCGACGCCCTTGCCGACCTTCTTGCCGGTCTCGTCCAGACCCTCCTGGCGCGCCTTGGTGTCGCTCATCGAGGACATCACGATGTCCTGGCGGCCGGTGTTGAGGGAGGAGATCAGACCGTCGAAGGTGCCGCTGGTGAACTTGAACTCGACACCGAGTTCCTTGCCGAGCGCGGCGGCGATGTCGGGGTCGATACCGACGATCTTGCCGCCCTCCTCGTACTCCATCGGGGCGTACGCGGCGTCGGTGCCCACCTTGATGACGCCCGCGTCCTGGTACTTCTTGGGCAGCTTGGAGAACAGCGGGGCCGCGCTGCCGGCGCCGCTCTCCTTGGTGGAGGTCGATGCCGAGTTGGTCTGGTCACCACAGGCGGTGAGTACCAGCGCGCCGGCGACCGCGATCGCGCCGACCGCGGCGATCCGGGACCGTGCGGCGGTCGTACGACGGGTGGTGCTTGCGGTCATGATCGTGGTCCTCCGGCATGTCGGGGTGTAGCCAAAGTCGGTCGTGAACTCGCCTTCGAGCGTCACGACTCTGTGTGTTTCCGGCATCTTGCCATTCGGACTAGCCCATTCAGTGGCCTCAGCATGTCAAAATCGGATAACGGGTGACCCCCGAACTGCGACAGGCCGGTACAACATGACCGGACCAGCCGCATCATCTGCGGCTTTACCTTCCAATGACGGAAAAATCTTCGGGTTGTCTCACCATCCGGGCAACGCGCGGAGTGACGGTAGGCGGACTATTTGTTACCTGTTGGACAGCTTGATGTTTTTTGTCAGGTTATGTCACCAGGTGTCATCACGCAGAGCCCCCGAGCCGGTCCAATGGACTCGTCGGCGATACCGTGCGTCAGGTAAGAAGGATCCTTACACCCCTCATCCGGGGCTCAGGGCGCGTTGTGCGGCGCGCCCGCGCGTACGTACCACCCCCTGGCAGGCGGGCCAACCCGCCCAGCACAGGGAACGTACGCGGTGCCCGCCCACCCCTCCTCAACCAGGAGTGGCAACCCTCAACTGATGAAGACTTAAGGGGTCAACCAAAAATGGCAGCCGAGATCGTCAATCCCCACAGCGAGAGCGCCAGGGAAGCGGAAGCGGAGAGCGTCGCCGGTGAGTCCGGCGAAGCCTTCGATCCCGCCTTCGCCCTGCACCGCGGCGGCAAGATGGCCGTCCAGAGCACGGTGCCGATCCGCGACAAGGACGACCTGTCCCTCGCCTACACGCCCGGCGTCGCGCGGGTGTGCACCGCCATCGCAGAGCGGCCGGAGCTCGTCCACGACTACACCTGGAAGTCCCAGGTCGTCGCGGTCGTCACGGACGGTACGGCCGTGCTCGGACTCGGCGACATCGGCCCGGAGGCCTCGCTCCCCGTGATGGAGGGCAAGGCGATCCTGTTCAAGCAGTTCGGCGGGGTCGACGCGGTGCCGATCGCGCTCGCCACCACCGACACCGACGAGATCGTGGACACCGTCGTCCGGCTCGCCCCCTCGTTCGGCGGGGTGAACCTGGAGGACATCTCGGCGCCGCGTTGCTTCGAGATCGAGCGCAAGCTCCAGGAGCGGCTCGACATCCCCGTCTTCCACGACGACCAGCACGGTACGGCCGTGGTGACGCTCGCGGCCCTGCGGAACGCGGCGAAGCTGACCGGCCGAGGCCTCGGCGACCTGCGCGCGGTGATCTCCGGCGCGGGGGCGGCCGGTGTCGCCATCGCCAAGTTCCTGCTGGAGGCCGGCCTCGGGGACGTCGCGGTCGCCGACCGCAAGGGCATCGTGAGCCGGGACCGCGACGACCTCACCCCGGTCAAGCGTGAGCTCGCCGAGATCACCAACCGCGCGGGGCTCAGCGGCTCGCTGGAGACCGCGCTGGCCGGTGCGGACGTCTTCATCGGCGTCTCCGGCGGCACGGTGCCGGAGGCCGCGGTGGCCTCGATGGCGGAAGGCGCCTTCGTGTTCGCCATGGCCAACCCGAACCCGGAGGTCCACCCGGACGTGGCGCACAAGTACGCCTCGGTCGTGGCGACCGGCCGCAGCGACTACCCGAACCAGATCAACAACGTGCTGGCCTTCCCCGGCATCTTCGCGGGCGCCCTCCAGGTGCGGGCGTCCCGGATCACCGAGGGCATGAAGATCGCGGCGGCCAACGCGCTCGCGGACGTGGTGGGCGACGACCTCGCCGCCGACTACGTGATCCCCTCGCCGTTCGACGAGCGGGTCGCTCCGGCGGTCACGGCCGCCGTGGCCGCGGCGGCGCGCGCCGAGGGCGTGGCGCGGCGCTGACGACCTCTGGCGGGATCCGAGGCTCCGTGCGGGCCGTGCCAGGCACTTTCGGGTGCCCGGCACGGCCCGCGGCCGTTCCCGGGCCGGGCGGCGGCGGGAGCACGTCGACCCCGCCGTGAAAAGAGGGTGTGTGTCACACGGGCCTGCGGTTCCCGCCGTGTGCCCGCCCGCCCTATGGTCAAGGTCATGTTCGCCGCCTACGCCGCACGCATCGACCGTGACCAGCCGCTGACCGGACTCGAACTGGGCGAACGCCCGGCGCCCGACGTGCCCCCGGGCTGGACGGTCGTGAACGTCAAAGCAGCGTCCCTCAACCACCACGACCTGTGGTCGCTGCGGGGCGTCGGCCTGTCCGGGGACAAACTCCCGATGATCCTCGGCTGTGACGCCGCGGGCGTCGACGCGGACGGCAACGAGGTCGTGATCCACTCCGTCATCGGCCAGACCGGCCACGGCGTGGGCCCGGACGAGCCCCGCTCCATCCTGACCGAGCGCTACCAGGGCACCTTCGCCGAGCAGGTCGCCGTGCCCGCCTGGAACGTGCTGCCCAAGCCGAAGGCGCTCTCCTTCGAGCAGGCCGCCTGCCTGCCGACCGCCTGGCTGACCGCATACCGCATGCTCTTCACCAACGCGGGCGTGCGCCCCGGTGATTCGGTGCTCGTCCAGGGCGCGGGCGGCGGTGTCGCCACCGCGGCGATCGTGCTCGGCAAGGCGGCAGGACTGCGTGTCTACGCGACCAGCCGCGACGAGGCCAAGCGCAAGAGGGCTGTGGAGCTCGGCGCGGTGGACGCCTTCGAGTCCGGCGCCCGGTTGCCGCACCGGGTGGATGCGGTCATCGAGACCGTCGGCGCGGCCACCTGGTCGCACTCGGTCAAGTCGCTGCGGCCCGGCGGCACCCTGGTCATCTCCGGAGCGACCAGCGGCGACCGGCCCTCGCACGCCGAGCTCACCAGGATCTTCTTCCTCGAGCTGAAGATCGTCGGCTCCACCATGGGCTCCAAGGACGAGCTGGAGGACCTGCTGGCGTTCTGCGAGGCCACGGGGGTGCGTCCGGTGATCGACGAGGTGCTGCCGCTGGACCGGGCGCGGGAGGGCTTCGAGAAGCTGGCGGCGGGCGAGCTGTTCGGAAAGATTGTCCTGACCAACCCTTGATGGTCCGTCAGATGAGCTGATGGGATCTCCGGCACTGCCGTACGCCTGTGCCGGAGGTCGCCATGCACCGCCTTCTCGCCGCTGCCGTCTCTTCCTTGGTTCTGGCTGCGGCCGCACCGGCCCCACCAGCCACCCCCGCCACGCAGGCGGGTGTGGCCGCTCCGGCTCCGCAGGGCGTGCCCCGGCTGACCGACGACCAGGGCCGGGTGCTCACCCTGCGCGGCTGGAACATCGAGGACAAGAACCACCGGGGCGAGCAGGCCCTGTCCGCGATCACCGAACGCCATCTGCGGGACATGCGCGCCCAGGGCTTCAACGTCGCCAGGCTGCTGGTGTTCTGGGACGATCTGGAACCGGTCAGGGGCCGCTACAGCCAGGCGTATCTGCGCAGGGTCGAGCGGATCCTGGACTGGGCCGAGGCGCATGGCGTCCAGGTCCTGATCGACGCCCACCAGGACGTCTTCGGGCCCGCCTTCGGCCATCGCGGCATTCCCGAGTGGGCGACCCGTACCGACGGGCTGCCCTTCACCCCGCACCCGGACGACTGGTTCGCCGAGTACTTCGAGCCCGCCGTGCAGCGGGCTTTCACGCATCTGTACGAGGACCCGGATCTGCGGTGGGCACAGGCCCGGATGTGGCGTGTGCTGGCGGGACGTTTCGCGGACCACCCCGCCGTGCTGGGCTACGACCTGATCAACGAGCCGATGGGCGAGATGGCGGAGGACGAGGACCTGCCGTCCGCCGCCCGTCGCATCGAACGCGAGCAGCTCACACCGATGTACAACCGACTGGCGGACGCGGTCCGTGCGGCCGACCGTGACAGCTGGCTCTTCGTGGAGCCCACGCCGATCGTGGGCGAGGGCGTCCCCACCGGGCTCGGGAAGATCAAGGACCACAGGGTCGTCTACGCCCCGCACTTCTACAACGCCGCGATGGAGGCGGGCCGGGACTACGACCCCGCAGCCGGCTGGATCGAGGCGTACGAGGCCGCCGTGACCGCGTACCCGAAGGCGTACCGGGTGCCGGTTGTCGTGGGGGAGTGGGGGCCGCTCAACAACTCCCTGCCGAACATGGGCCGCTTCTACCGCGAGGCGCTGGCCTCGCTCGCCCGCTACAGCTCGGGCTGGGCGGGCTATGTGTGGTGTTACGGGGGCGGGTACTGCGCGGTGGACGAGGAGGGCCGCTTCCGTACCAACAAGGAGCAGACGGCGGCCCCGTACGCCCCGGCGGTGGCGGGCGTGGTGCGCGACGAGGAGTGGGACTCCCTGGCCGGCGTGTACCGGCTCTCGTACGACGCCCGCCCGGGCGTCACCCGGCTGTCGCTGCCGCCTTCCGGACGGGGATGGCGGGTTGAGGTGTCGGGCGGCACGCGGCGCGGGGACCGGGTGTACGCGCGGCCGGGGGCACGGGTGCGGGTGCTCGTCAACCGGGGCTGACAGCGCCTCCGCCATGGGGGCGGGCGGGTTTCGCGGTGTGCTGCGGCAGGTGGCGTGGTGGGGAGTGGCCGTCCCGGGACGCCGGTCGCCGGACGCTCGCTTGCCGAGTGCGTGCCCCCACACTCCGGGGGCACGCACTCGGCTCAGTCGTTACGGAGGAGCGCGACGATGTGGGTCGCCGCCGACGACAGATGGCGGCGGGCCTCGGCGAGTTGGGGGGCCGTGACGCCATGGTCGCGGGCCGCGTCGCGGACCTCGTCGCGCAGGCGGTCCAGCAGGCGTTCCAGATCACGGGCCGGATCGCCCGAGTCCGGGGTGTCCTTCGCCCAGCCGGGGTCCGCGTCGGCCGCGTCGGGCTTGATGAACGGTGGCCACGCCTTCGTACCCCGCGCCAGGTTCCCCAGCTGGCTGGTGAGCTCCGACATGCCGTCGCGGACACCGGCCGGCCAGTCGCCCCGGGCGAAGTGGTCCTGGACCTGGCGGGCCATGCGCTGGACCTCCTCGCGGGCCCGCTCCTGGGCCTCCCTGGCCTGGCGGCGCGCGGTCTGGGCGTCCTCGCGGGCGCGCCGGGACTCGTTCTTCGCGCGACGGGCCTGTTCCTTCCACTCCTCCTTGGCCTGCCGCATCTCCTCCTTCACGGTGCGCCAGGCGTCGCCGTCGCCGATGCCCGCGTCCACCCGCCGGCTCTCCGACGCCGCGGCCCGCATCTCGCTTCGGAGCTTGCCCGCCGCGCCGCGTACGTCGTCGCGGATCTCCGCCGCCAGCTCGGAGACGGACTCGCGGATCTCCAGCTCCAGGTCGGCGAGTTCCCCGCCGCGTCCCGCGAGTTCCTCCCGGCCGGCATCGGTGATCGCGTACACCTTCCGGCCGCCCTCGGTGGTGTGGGTGACGAGCCCTTCGGCCTCCAGTTTGGCCAGCCGCGGGTACACCGTGCCCGCCGAGGGCGCGTACAGCCCCTGGAAACGCTCCTCCAGCAGGCGGATGACCTCATAGCCGTGGCGCGGTGCCTCGTCGAGCAGCTTCAGCAGATAGAGGCGGAGCCGGCCGTGGGCGAAGACGGGTGGCATGTCAGAGCACCTTTCCGGTGGGGGCGGCCTCGGCCGTCTCGTCCTCGGCGGGCGGACGGCGCAGCAGGGCGATGGATCCGGAGACCGTGGTGGCCTTGAGTGAACCGCTGCCCGAGCCCAGCGTGCCGGTGATCCTCTTCGTGCCCCACATTCCGCTGACCCGCAGGTCCTCGAAGGCGTTGGACACGGCCCCGCTGGTGGTGTTGGCCTCGACCCGGGCGTCCGCGGGGTGCGGAAGCCGGATGGCGACCTCACCGGAGACGCTGATGACCCGGACGTCCGTGGGGGTGCCGTCGAGGTCGATCGCCATGTCGCCGCTGACGGTCTCCGCCCGCACCGCGGGACCGGCGCCGTCGATCACGGTCAGATCCCCGGATACGGAGTTGAAGCGCAGGTCGCCGGTGACCGCCTGGGCCTCGAGACCGCCCGAGACCGTCTCGGCGTGGATCTTTCCGGACAGCCGCGTGAGCGTGGTGTCCCCGCTGACGCCGCGCACGTCCGTACGCCCCTGGATACCGGAGACGACCGCCCCCGCTCCCACCACGCCCACCTCGACGGCGGCACGGGACGGCACCGCGAGAGACACCACGGCACGGCGCTGCCAGCGCTTGCGGTCGAAATGCCTGAGGAAGTCCTGCCACGGCACGTCCTCGTAGGCCACGGTGAGCGTGGACCCGCTGAGGGTCACGATCAACGGCGGGCCGTCGAGCTCGGAGACCTCCAGACGGGCGGTCTCCTCGTCGGTGCCGACCACGTTCACCGCGCCGTTGACGACGCGCACGTTCAGGGCGGTCACAGGTTCGTCGAACACGAGCTTCTGGGGCTCTGCAACGGTCCACGTCGACTCTGGCATGGTGCTGACCTCCCGGCGGGCCTAACGCAACATATCGCGTTTGCTGATGACGATACGATATATCGCGAGCTGGGGAAGTCAATAGGCAAGGAAAACGGGCCCCTGTGCGTGAGTACGCACAGGGGCCCGAATCAGGGTCTCGCTCACATGTCTTCGTCGTCCTCGTCGTCGAGCCGCGCCAGCCAGGTGGCCAGACGCTCGACGGGCACCTCGAAGTCCGGATTGAGATCCACGAACGTACGCAGCTGCTCGGCGAGCCACTCGAAGGTGATCTCCTCCTCGCCGCGCCGCTTCTCCAGCTCCTCGATGCCACGGTCGGTGAAGTACATGGGAAACAGCCTAATGCGCCCGCCGCGGGCGGCTGACGCCGGAACGGGAACGGCCCCCGCCGCGGGTTGCCGCGCCGGGGGCCGTTCCGTCGATCAGGAGGGCTCTGAAGCCCGCTCAGGCCTCGAAGACCTCGTTCACCAGCTGCTGCTGCTCCGCCTGGTGCCGCTTCGCCGAGCCCACCGCGGGCGAAGACGAGTGCGGCCGGGAGATCCGGCGCAGCCGCTCGCCGTGCGGGACGTCCGCGCCGACGGCCAGGTCCAGGTGGTCGATCAGGTTGAGCGCGATGAACGGCCAGGCACCCTGGTTCGCCGGCTCCTCCTGGGCCCACAGGTACTTCTCGGCGTTCGGGAACTTGGCGATCTCGGCCTGGAGCTCCGCGCCCGGCAGCGGGTACAGGCGCTCGAGGCGGATGATCGCCGTGTCCTGGACCCCGCGCTTCTGACGCTCGGCCTCCAGGTCGTAGTAGACCTTGCCCGCGCAGAAGACCACCTTGCGGACCTCGGCCGGGTTCACCACTCCGGAATCAACCGTGGTGTCGCCGATGACCGGGCGGAAGCCGCCCGTGGTGAACTCCTCCGCCTTGGACGCCGCGGCCTTCAGACGCAGCATCGACTTCGGGGTGAAGACGATCAGCGGCTTGTGGTGCGGGTTGTGGACCTGCCAGCGCAGCAGGTGGAAGTAGTTCGACGGCAGGGTCGGCATGGCGACCGTCATGTTGTTCTGCGCGCAGATCTGGAGGAAACGCTCCGGGCGGGCCGAGGAGTGGTCCGGCCCCTGGCCCTCGTAGCCGTGCGGCAGCAGCAGGGTGACGCCGGAGGTCTGGCCCCACTTCTGCTCGGCGGAGGAGATGAACTCGTCGACGACGGTCTGGGCGCCGTTGACGAAGTCACCGAACTGGGCCTCCCACATGACCAGCGCGTCCGGGCGGGCGAGCGAGTAGCCGTACTCGAAGCCCATCGCCGCGTACTCGCTGAGCAGCGAGTCGTAGACGTTGTAGCGGGCCTGCTCGTCGGACAGGTAGAGCAGCGGGGTGTAGTCCTCGTCGGTCTCCTGGTCCACCAGGACCGCGTGCCGCTGGCCGAAGGTGCCGCGGCGGGAGTCCTGGCCGGCCAGCCGGACCGGGGTGCCCTCCATCAGCAGCGAACCGATGGCCAGGGTCTCGCCCATACCCCAGTCGATCGTGCCGTCCTCGACGGATGCGGCGCGGCGCTGGAGCTGCGGCATCAGACGCGGGTGGACGGTGACGTGGTCCGGGATGTTGACCTGGGACTCGGCGATCCGCTTGACGACCTCCTGCGAGACTCCGGTGGTGACGGCCACCGGGAACTCGGCCTGGACGTCCGGGACATGGGCCGGGGCAGGGTGGCTGGTGGCCTCGCGGACCTCGGCGAAGACCTTCTCCAGCTGGCCCTGGAAGTCCTGGAGCGCCTGCTCGGCCTCTTCCAGCGTGATGTCGCCGCGACCGATGAGCGACTCGGTGTAGAGCTTGCGCACCGAGCGCTTCTTGTCGATCAGGTTGTACATCTGCGGGTTGGTGAACTGCGGGTTGTCGCCCTCGTTGTGACCGCGGCGGCGGTAGCAGATGAGGTCGATCACGACGTCCTTGTTGAACGTCTGGCGGAACTCGAAGGCGAGCCGCGCCACCCGGACACAGGCCTCCGGGTCGTCACCGTTCACATGGAAGATCGGGGCCTCGATCATGCGGGCCACGTCGGTCGCGTACATCGACGAGCGCGACGACTCGGGGGCGGCGGTGAAGCCGACCTGGTTGTTGATGACGACGTGGACCGTGCCGCCGGTGCGGTAGCCGCGAAGCTGCGACATGTTGAGCGTCTCGGCCACGACGCCCTGGCCGGCGAAGGCCGCGTCACCGTGCAGGGCGATCGGCAGGACGGTGAAGTCCGTGCCGCCCTTGTTGATGATGTCCTGCTTGGCGCGGACGATGCCCTCGAGGACCGGGTCGACCGCCTCCAGGTGCGAGGGGTTGGCGGCCAGCGAGACCTTGATCTGCTCGCCGTCCAGGCCGGTGAAGGTGCCCTCCGCGCCCAGGTGGTACTTGACGTCGCCGGAGCCGTGCATCGACTTCGGGTCGAGGTTGCCCTCGAACTCGCGGAAGATCTGCGCGTACGACTTGCCGACGATGTTCGCCAGGACGTTCAGACGGCCGCGGTGGGCCATGCCGATGACGACCTCGTCGAGACGCGACTCGGCAGCGGAGTCGATCACCGCGTCCAGCAGCGGGATGACGGACTCGCCGCCCTCCAGCGAGAACCGCTTCTGGCCCACGTACTTGGTCTGGAGGAAGGTCTCGAAGGCCTCGGCGGCATTGAGCCTGCGCAGGATCCGCAGCTGCTCCTCGCGCTCCGGCTTGGAGTGCCCCCGCTCCACACGGTCCTGGATCCACTTGCGCTGCTTCGGGTCCTGGATGTGCATGAACTCGATGCCGGTGGTGCGGCAGTACGAGTCGCGCAGCACGCCGAGGATGTCGCGCAGCTTCATCATCGACTTGCCGCCGAAGCCGCCGACGGCGAACTCGCGCTCCAGGTCCCACAGGGTGAGCCCGTGCTCGGTGATGTCCAGGTCGGGGTGCTTGCGCTGGCGGTACTCCAGCGGGTCCGTGTCGGCCATGACGTGGCCGCGGACCCGGTAGGAGTGGATCAGCTCGAAGACCCGGGCGGCCTTGGTGACGTCGTCGTCGTGCGAGGCGTCGATGTCCTTGAGCCAGCGGACCGGCTCGTACGGGATGCGGAGCGCCTCGAAGATCTCGTCGTAGAAACCGTCCTCGCCGAGGAGGAGGTTGGCGACGATCCGCAGGAACTCGCCGGAGGCGGCTCCCTGGATGACGCGGTGGTCGTACGTCGAGGTCAGGGTCATGACCTTGGAGACACCCAGCTTGTTCAGGGTGTCCTGGGAGGTGCCCTGGAACTCGGCCGGGTAGTCCATCGAGCCGACGCCCATGATCACCGACTGTCCGGGCATCAGACGCGGCACGGAGTGGACCGTGCCGAGGCCGCCGGGATTGGTCAGCGAGACGGTGACGCCGGTGAAGTCGTCCATCGTCAGCTTGTTGTTGCGGGCGCGGCGGACGATGTCCTCGTAGGCCTGCCAGAACTCGAAGAAGTTCAGCGTCTCGGCCTTCTTGATGGCCGCGACGACGAGCTGGCGGTCGCCGTTGGGCTTCACGAGGTCGATGGCCAGGCCGAGGTTGATGTGCGGCGGCTTGACGAGGACGGGCTTGGTGTCCTTCTGGCCGTACGACCAGTTCATCGACGGCATGGCCTTGATCGCCTGCACCATCGCGTAGCCGATGAGGTGGGTGAAGGAGATCTTCCCGCCCCGGGCGCGCTTGAGGTGGTTGTTGATGACGATCCGGTTGTCGAAGAGCAGCTTCACCGGGACGGCGCGGACGGACGTGGCCGTCGGCAGCTCCAGCGAGGCGTTCATGTTCTTCGCGACGGCGGCGGAGGGACCGCGCAGCGGGAGCATCTCGGGCCCGTCGGGCGCCTGGGCGGCGGGGGCGGCTGGCTTGGCCGCTGCGGGCTTGGCCGGAGCGGCAGCAGGGGCCGCGGCGGGCTTCGCGGGCGCGGCGGCTGCCGGGGCGGCAGGCGCCGGGACGGCCGCAGCGGGCTGTACCGGGGCCGCGGGGGTCTCGGTGGCCGCAGGAGCCGCGGGCGCCGGCGCCTGTGCGGTGCCCGGCGTCTGCTCAGCGGCGGCGGAACCGCCCGGCTTGTAGTCGGCGAAGAAGTCCCACCAGGCTCGGTCGACCGAGTTCGGGTCCTGGAGGTACTGCTGGTAGATCTCGTCGACGAGCCACTCGTTGGCGCCGAACGCGGCAGCGGGGTGCTTCCCCTGCCCGTCCGGGTCGGTCGAAGAACTCGTGTTACTGGGGGACTGAGACGACACGGCGGTAACCGCCCTCTTCCGCTTCACAAGGTGATGGACAGCGGAAATAAAGGCTACGCCTCCCCGGCCGGGAGGTGCAGGCCGGGCACGTCCTTCGTCGCCTAAGTCACACCGGACGGTCGGTTTCAGGGCCGGAAATGGCGGGAAACAAGCCTGGTTCCCCTGTGAAACGGGTGTGCGGCAGCGCGGCTGCGGCCCGCTCTCCCACACCCCCTGGCCGCGTACGCGTCGAACAGGCATCGAACGCGACCCGCACACGTTTCGAACGCATGCCGAACATTCGCCGAACGCGAACGGAAACCGGACGGAACGCGAACCGCACGCGCGTGTGTGCACGCCGAACGCGGCCCTCCGGTTCGAACCCTACGTCAACCCCTGCGCTCCGGGACTCCCGGAAGGGTGATGAGGATCCGGCAGCCCCGTGCCGATTCGGCCACACCGATCCGCCCGCCGTGCAGCTCCACCGCCCAGCGGGCGATCGCGAGCCCCAGGCCCGTACCGCCGTCGCTGCCCGGTCCGTGCGGGGACGGGACTCCGCCGCGGTTGAAGCGCTCGAACACCTTGTGCCACTCCGACCGCGGGATACCGGGGCCCTCGTCCTGCACCTCGAGCACCAGCGACTCGGCGTCCGTCCCGCGGCGGGCCCGTACGGTCACCCGGCCGTGCGGCGGCGAGTGCTTCACCGCGTTGTCGATGAGATTCGCCACGACCTGGTGCAGCCGCTCCGCGTCCGCCTGCGCGGTCAGCTCGGGCGGCGACACGTCCAGATGCAGATGGACGTCCTTGCGTGTGTGGCTGCCGGAACCGGAGGGCAGCTTGCGCTGTCCGGCGGCCAGATTGGCCTCCTTCAGCACTCCGGACAGATACGGCCAGACCTCGAAGCGCCGTGTCTTGAGGGTGACCACACCGTTGTCGAGCCGGGACAGGTCCAGCAGCGTCTCCACCAGCCGGCTGAGGCGCTCGGTCTGCTTCAGCGCCGTGCGCATCGTCTCGGGATCCGCGGCGCTGACGCCGTCCACCACGTTCTCCAGCACCGCGCGTAGGGCGGCGATGGGCGTGCGCAGCTCGTGGGAGACGTTCGCGACCAGTTCCTTGCGGTTGCGGTCCACGTCCTCCAGGTCGTCCGCCATCAGATTGATGGTGGTCGCCAGGTCGCCGAGCTCGTCACGCCGGTCGGCGCCGCTCACCCGACGCGTGTAGTCGCCGTGGGATATGGCCTTGGCGACGGTGTTCATCTCGTCCAGCGGCGCGGTCAGACCGTGCGCCACGAACTGGGTGATCAGCAAGGTCGTGATCATCGCGAAGACGGTGATGTAGCGCAGCTCGGCCCCGGTCCTGATGGCGACCAGCGCCAGCCCGCAGGTGATCAGCACCGAGGTCACGACCAGAGCGATGAGCTTGGTCTTGATCGAGATCCCGACCGCCCCGAGACCGGACCGAAGCCGCCTGAGCCCGGGCCCCAGCCGCCCGGGTGCGGACCGTGGCCGGTCAGGTCCGGAACGTAGCCGGCCGGGCCCGGACCGCGGTCGGCCCGGCCCGGACGGCACCCGTCCCGGCTCGGACCGCGGTCCGCTGAGCTCGGGGGCGAGCCCGCTCCGTCGGCCCGGTCTGCGCGGCCCGGTCACACGGCTCACTGGGCCGGGGTCTCCAGGGCGTAGCCGACGCCGTGGACCGTACGGATCCGCTCGGCACCGATCTTGCGGCGCAGCGCCTTGATGTGGCTGTCGACCGTGCGGGTCCCGGACGCGTCCGCCCAGTCCCACACCTCGGCGAGCAGCTGCTCCCGGGAGAGCACCGCACGCGGGGTGTTCGCCAGGCAGACCAGCAGATCGAACTCGGTCGGTGTGAGATGAACGTCATCGCCCCTGACCCGGACCCGGCGCTGGGCGTGGTCGACCTCGAGCTCGCCGAGCCGCATGATCCCACTGCGGGGTGTCACGGCGGCGAGCGCGGCCCGCTCCACCCGGCGCAGCAGCACGTGCACCCGGGCGGCCAGCTCTCGCATCGAGAACGGCTTGGTCATGTAGTCGTCGGCGCCCACCCCGAGACCGACCAGCATGTCGGTCTCGTCGTCCCGCGCCGTGAGCATCAGCACGGGCACCGGACGCTGAGCCTGCACCCGGCGGCACACCTCGAGCCCGTCGAAGCCGGGCAGCATCACGTCGAGGATCATCAGATCCGGCTGCCAGGCATCGGCGGCCTCCACGGCGGCGGGGCCGTCCGAGGCCGTCTGCACCAGGAAGCCCTCGGCGCGCAGCCGCGCCCCGATGGCCTCGACGATGGTGGTGTCGTCCTCGACCACCAGCACCCGGCGCTGGGCGCTGGCGGTCGAATGCGCCGCCGCGCCGTTGTTGCTGGTGTGTGTCTGCTCCATCGCCCCGCCCTTGTCGCGCACTGCGAGCTGGTGTTGTTCGGTCTGCGTGTAGATCGTGTACATCGGTTGTGTCAGGTAAGTCAGCAGCGTAAAGGCATCGATCGGCTCGCGGCTACGCAGGGCGAACGGCGAGATGGACCACGTCAGGTACGCCTCGGGCAACCCGGATCTCTTCGGTCCTTACCCTGGTGAATCCGGCATTCCGCAACGACTCCTCAAAGTCGGCGGAGGGCCTCGCAGACCATACGGCCAGCACTCCGCCCGGCGTCAACCTCCTTGCGCAGGAGGTCAGTCCGTCTGGTGAGTAGAGGCTCGCGTTGTCCTCGGTGACGGTCCAGTCGGGGCCGTTGTCGATGTCCAGACAGAGCGCATCGTATGTGTCCGAAGCGTTATGGACATAGTCCACGAGGTCCCCGGCGATGATCTCGGTACGCGGGTCGGCCAGCGCCCTCGCGGAAATCGCGGACAGCGGTCCGGCGCGGTGCCAGTCGATGATCGCCTGCTCGCGCTCCACCACCGTGACCCCGGACCAGGACGGGTCGGCCGCGGCGTGGGCCAGCGAGAAGCCGACCCCGAGGCCGCCGATGAGCACACGGGGCGCCGGGCGGTCCGCCAGGGCACCGCGTGCGGCATCGATCAGCAGTCGCTCGGAACGGCCGTCGGAGGTGTCCATCAGGAAGCAGCCGTTGGCGATGATCTCGTAGATCCCGGGCGCGACGGCGCCCTCGCCGCCCTGGTCCCGCCGCCGCAGCACGACCTCCCCGTAGGGGCCGTCGCGCCGGTCGAGCGTGACGGGCATGAGGGGTTCGCCGGTCGGCGACGGCGCGGGGAACGGCATGGTGGAAACCTCCGGCGGCTGGCGGGACGACGCGGATCATGAACATCCTGTCCGCGACGGTCCCGGCAGGACAAACCGTTTCACGGGCGCCGGCGGCGCCCACAGGGTCCGTGTGCCCCGTCGGCGGCCATCCATGGCCTGCTCATCCGGCTGCTGCCGATCCCCGGCCGAGGGGCGCCGCGATCCTCCCGCGCAGCGTGTCGGCCGCTGATCGCTCACGGCGAACGCCGGGCGGGGAACATCCGGGCCGCCCCCTGCATTGAGTCCATACAGCTCAACTTGAATGCAGAAGGGGAGATCATGGCTGCTGAGTCCTCGGCGTATAACACCGCTCTTACTCTGCCTGTGCTGCCGCTCGACGACGAGGTCGTGCTGCCCGGGATGGTGGTGCCGCTCGACCTGTCCGACGCCGATGTACGGGCCGCGGTGGAGGCCGCCCAGGCAGCGGCCCGTGCCGAACCCGGCAAACCCCGGGTGCTGCTCGTGCCGCGGATCGACGGCACCTATGCCGCGACCGGCGTGCTCGGCACCGTCGAGCAGGTCGGCCGGCTCTCCGACGGCGACCCGGGCGCACTGATCCGCGGTCGCAGCCGGGTGCGCATCGGCGCGGGGACCACAGGTCCCGGTGCCGCCCTCTGGATCGAGGGCACCGTCATCGAGGAGTCCGCCCCCGACCCCGTGCCCGGCTCCGTGAGCGACCTGGTCAAGGAGTACAAGGCGCTGGCCACGAGCTGGCTGAAGAAGCGCGGCGCCTGGCAGGTCGTCGACCGTGTGCAGCAGATCGAGGACGTGTCGGCCCTCGCCGACAACTCCGGATACTCGCCGTTCCTCACCACCGCCCAGAAGGTGGAACTGCTGGAGACCAGCGACCCGGTCGCCCGGCTGAGGCTCGCCACCGAGCAACTGCGCGAGCACCTCGCCGAGCAGGATGTCGCCGAGTCCATCGCCAAGGACGTCCAGGAAGGCGTGGACAAGCAGCAGCGCGAGTTCCTGCTGAGGCGCCAGCTCGAAGCGGTCCGCAAGGAACTGCGCGAGCTGAACGGAGAGTCCGAGGGCGAGGAGTCCGACGACTACCGTGCCCGGGTCGAAGCCGCCGATCTCCCCGAGAACGTGCGCGAGGCCGCGCTCAAGGAGGTCGAGAAGCTGGAGCGGGCCAGTGACCAGAGCCCGGAGGGCTCCTGGATCCGCACCTGGCTCGACACCGTGCTCGAACTGCCGTGGAACGAGCACACCGAGGACGCCTACGACATCCGGGGCGCCAAGGCCGTGCTCGACGCCGAACACGCCGGCCTTGACGACGTGAAGGAACGGATCACCGAATACCTGGCCGTACGCAAGCGGCGCGCGGACCGGGGACTCGGTGTGGTCGGCGGGCGTCGCGGCGGCGCGGTGCTCGCGCTGGTCGGGCCGCCCGGGGTCGGAAAGACCTCGCTCGGCGAATCCGTGGCCCACGCCATGGGGCGGAAGTTCGTCCGGGTCGCCCTCGGCGGGGTACGGGACGAGGCGGAGATCCGCGGCCACCGGCGTACCTACGTCGGCGCGCTGCCCGGCCGTATCGTCCGCGCCGTCAAGGAGGCCGGGTCCATGAACCCGGTGGTGCTGCTCGACGAGATAGACAAGGTCGGCTCCGACTTCCGGGGCGACCCGGCCGCCGCACTGCTCGAAGTGCTCGACCCGGCGCAGAACCACACCTTCCGCGACCACTACCTCGAGGTCGAACTCGACCTGAGCGACGTGGTGTTCCTGGCCACCGCGAACGTACTGGAGGCCATCCCGGAGGCCCTGCTCGACCGGATGGAGCTGGTCAGGCTCGACGGCTACACCGAGGACGAGAAGGTCGTCATCGCCCGGGACCACCTGCTCCCGCGCCAGCTGGAGCGGGCCGGCCTGGCGGAGGGCGAGGTCGCCATCGACGAGTCCGCGCTGCGCAAGCTGGCGGGGGAGTACACCCGTGAGGCGGGCGTACGGAACCTGGAGCGCTCGATCGCCAGGCTGCTGCGCAAGGTCGCCGCCCAGCATGAACTCGGCGACCGGGCACTCCCGTTCTCCGTCTCGGACGCGGACCTCCGCGAGCTGATCGGCCGTCCGCACCACGTCCCGGAGTCCGCCCAGGACCCGGCCGAGCGCCGGACGGCGGTGCCCGGCGTGGCCACCGGCCTCGCGGTCACCGGCGCGGGCGGCGACGTCCTCTATGTGGAGGCGTCGCTGGCCGACCCGGAGACGGGGGCGGCCGGGCTGACCCTGACCGGTCAGCTCGGTGACGTGATGAAGGAGTCCGCGCAGATCGCGCTGAGCTTCCTGCGCTCGCACGGCGCTGAGCTCGAGCTGCCGGTGGCGGACCTCAAGGACCGGGGTGCCCACATCCACTTCCCGGCCGGCGCGGTGCCCAAGGACGGCCCGAGCGCGGGCATCACGATGACCACGGCGCTGGCGTCGCTGCTGTCGGGGCGGCTGGTCCGTACGGACGTGGCGATGACCGGTGAGGTGTCGCTGACCGGACGGGTGCTGCCGATCGGCGGTGTGAAGCAGAAGCTGCTGGCCGCCCACCGGGCGGGCATCACGACGGTCGTGATCCCGAAGCGGAACGAGGCGGATCTGGACGATGTCCCGGCCGAGGTCCTGGAGAAGCTGGAGGTCCATCCGGTGACGGATGTCCGCCAGGTCCTGGAGCTCGCGCTCGCTCCGGCGGAGGTGCCGGTGGTGGCGGCGGCATGACCCAGGGCGGACTCCCGCCCCCTGCATCGGGCCCGGCCCCGGCGACTTCCGCCGGGGCCGGGCCCGGGGCCGCCAACACCCGTGGGGGGGCCCCCCCCACGAGCACCCCCACCCC
>NZ_JBHWIW010000079.1:0-19166 GCF_042731955.1 Streptomyces sp. NPDC059828
CGGTTACATTTCGAACCCGGAAGCTAAGCCTTTCAGCGCCGATGGTACTGCAGGGGGGACCCTGTGGGAGAGTAGGACACCGCCGAACAATCTTTGGGAAAAGCCCCGTACCGGTCACGGTACGGGGCTTTTCTGCGTTTTACGGCCAGTCGGGACAGGGTCCTGGCCCCGGTGACGGGGCCAGGAATACCGACTTCCTACAGTCGGCCTGCTGCTTTCAAAGCGAGATAGGCGTCCGCGACTGCGGGAGCCAGATCGTCCGGAGTGTCATCCACGACCGTGACGCCATGCCGTTGGAGCTGCTCTGCGGTACGCCGGCGCTGGACTTGCGCCTGCGCGCCGGAGGCGGCGTCGTAGACAGCATCGAGAGTGCCTCGGCCACTCGCCATCTCCTCGACGTGAGGGTCCGTCACGGCAGCCAGAAGGACTGTGTGCCGCTGAGTGAGCTGAGGAAGAACCGGCAGGAGGCCCTCCTCGATCGGGGCGGCGTCGAGGCTCGTCATCAGGACGATGAGCGAGCCACGTGGTGCATGACGGAGTGCTGCGGCACTGAGCCCGCGGGCGTCCGTCTCCACCAGCTCGGGTTCGAGCGGCGCCAGGGCATTGACCATGGCGGGGAGCACGTCCCCGGCTGCCCGGCCCTGGACCTGGGCCCGCGTGCGGCGGTCATAGGCCAGGAGGTCCACCCGGTCCCCGGCCCGTGTCGCGAGCGCGGTCAGAAGCAGTGCTGCGTCCATCGCCGCATCCAGACGGGGCACATTGCCCACGCGGCCCGCCGAGGTGCGTCCGGTGTCGAGGACGATGAGGATGTGACGGTCGCGCTCGGGGCGCCAGGTGCGGACCGCGACGGTGTTCTGGCGGGCAGTGGCACGCCAGTCGATCGAGCGGGTGTCGTCGCCGGGCACATAGTCACGCAGGCTGTCGAACTCGGTGCCTTCGCCACGGGTGAGCACGCTGGTGCGACCGTCCAGCTCGCGCAGCCGGGCGAGGCGCGATGGCAGGTGCTTGCGGCTGGTGAAGGGCGGCAGGACGCGAACAGCCCAGGGCACGTGGTGGTTTCCCTGGCGTGCTGCGAGGCCGAGTGGCCCGTACGAGCGGACGGTGACGCGTGCCGCGTGACGGTCCCCGCGGCGCGTGGGGCGCAGGACCGTCGAGACCCGGCGGCGCTCGCCGGCCGGGACCGTGACCTTGCTCCGCGACGCGGCCTGCTCCGTGCCCGGCAACCAGCTGCTGGGCGGCCAGGCGTCACGGAGGTCGGCACGCAGACGGCGGCCGGAAGGGTTGGTGACGGTGAGCTGGACTTCCGCCCTCTCGCCGAGTCGAACTGACGTATCACCACTTCGGGTGAACTGGAGCCGGCGCACTGGTGCGGCCATGGCGTAGTCGCACAGAATTGCTACGGAGAGGGGAGCGTTCACCGCCAGGATTCCAGCCCAGCTGGGTGCGAAGACACCGATGGGGATGGATCCGAGGGCGGCGAGCAGAGCGGTTCGTCCGGTGAGGGCCATGGTGCACTGCCTCAGCGGGGGACGGGGACATGAGTGAGGATCGCGGAGATGACGGAATCAGGCGTGATTCCCTCCATCTCCGCCTCGGGACGCAGCTGGATGCGGTGCCGCAGGGTGGGAAGGGCGAGCGCCTTCACATCGTCGGGGGTCACGTAGTCCCTGCCAGTGAGCCAGGCCCAGGCTCGGGCGGTGGAAAGCAGTGCGGTTGCTCCACGAGGGGAGACACCGAGGGTGAGCGAGGGGGATTCACGGGTGGCACGACAGATATCGACGACATAGCCGGCGATCTCGGGGGACACCGAGGTCTTCGCGACAGCCGCGCGAGCCGCGGCGAGGTCGGCGGGTCCGGCTACGGGACGGATTCCCGCAGCCTGGAGGTCACGAGGGTTGAAGCCGTCGGCGTGCCGGGCGAGGACGTTGATCTCCTCCTGGCGTGAGGGCAGTGGCACGGTCAGCTTGAGGAGGAAGCGGTCCAGCTGGGCCTCGGGCAAGGGGTATGTGCCCTCGTACTCGACCGGGTTCTGGGTCGCCGCGACGAGGAACGGATCGGGGAGCAGGCGTGGGGTTCCGTCCACTGTGACCTGGCGTTCCTCCATGGCCTCGAGCAGCGACGACTGGGTCTTCGGTGGTGTCCGGTTGATCTCGTCGGCGAGCAGCAGGTTGGTGAACACCGGGCCTGGCTGGAAGGAGAACTCCGCGGTCCGTGCGTCGTAGACCAGTGAACCGGTGACATCGCTGGGCATCAGGTCGGGCGTGAACTGGACGCGCTTGGTGTCGAGTTCGAGAGAGGCGGCAAGTGCGCGGACCAGGAGTGTCTTGGCTACGCCGGGGACTCCCTCGAGCAGCACATGACCGCGGCAGAGCAGGGCGACGACAAGCCCGGTCACTGCGGAGTCCTGGCCGACCACGGCCTTCGCGATCTCGGTTCGCAGGGCCTCCAGGGAGGCGCGTGCGCTGTCCGAGCTGGCGGCGGTCGTGGCGGTCTCGGGGGTCGGGGCGCTCATGAGGTGCGTACCTCTCTTTCGAGGGCGTCGAGTTGGTCGGCCAGGTGGATCAGAGCGGTGTCATTGCCGGGAGCCGGGCCGAAGAGCAGGCCATCGAGGTCCCAGTCGTCGGCCGGGAGATGTGCGGACACGGCGGGGAGCAGGACTTCGGGTGAGTGCGCGTCCGTTGGGGAGATGCCGAGCAGTGGCGCGAGACGGGAGCGGGTGGCTGCGCGGAGCGTGGCAGCGGCCCGGTCGCGGGCGTTCACCTTGCGGTAGAGGCGGGCTCGGCCTTCGACCGACTCGGAGGCGCGGATGGCGACGGGCAGACGCTCCGTCACCAGTGGTCCGAGGCGGCGGGCTCGCCAGACGGCGGCGAGCAGTGCGGCGATCAGGAGCTGGAGGGTGCCCCACAGCCAGCCGGTGGGGACCAACTCGGCGAGGGCGCTCGCGCCGGACCCGTCCTCGCCATCACCGGCAGCGGATTGATCACTGAGCGAAGGGAGGTACCAGACGAGATGAGGCCGGGAACCGAGGAGTTGGAGCGCGAGCGAGGCGTTGCCCTGTTCGCCGAGGCGCTCGTTGTAGAGGATGTCAGGGGCGCCGAGCAGGACCGTGTCGCCGTTGCCCGGGTTCTTGATCGTGAGCAAGCTCGGGAGGCCGTCGCTGGGGTAGCAGGCCCGGGTTCCCGGCAGCGCGTCCGTCGCGTAGCGCTCACCGCCGATGTCCACTGTCCCGGCGCGCTGGGCGGCGGGGAAGGAGCACCGGGGCTCGCGGGCGGTGACGGAGGTCTGAGTCTCGGCCCGCACACCGGGGGCGAGTGTCTCCACCGAGGCGGTCCCGGCGGCCACCAGCACGGTGCGGCCGCCCGAGGGCGCCATGGCCGTGTGCAGCGACTGCTGTTGATGCTTGGTCAGCAGGTCGGGCGTGGCCACCAGGAGGGTCGTGTCCGGTCCGGTGGCTTCGGTGGCCTGGTCGAGCGTGGTGACCACGCGGGTGTCGATCCCCCGCTGCTTGAGCAGTTCGGCCACCGCCCGGCTGCCCGGGCGGTCCGCGGAGCGGGGGTCCAGACGGCCGTGCTGGTCACCGGAGCGCACGGCGGCGAGCGCGATTCCCGCGGTGACAAGGATGGTGAGAACGATCAGCACGCCCCGTGTGCGGGTCCAGATCTGGTGGGTGCTGAGGGAGAGGGAAGTGGAGGGGTCGGCAGGGCCCGTCCCGGTCACGGGGGCGCTCATTCGGCTGCTCCCCGGGCGACCGCGCTGAGCTGGGGCTTGGTGCGCTCCAGTTGGCTGTCGAGGTCCTTGAGACGCAGATACGTCTGCTGGTCGGCGCTGCGGCCCCCGTATGTGATGTCGTCGAAGGCCAGTGCCGCGTCACGGAGGGCGTCGGCGTGGTCGGGCAGCGGTCGTCCTGCCTCCGCGGCGGCCTCGTCGGCGGTGCGTCCGGGGCGGGGGTCGAGCAGAGTACGCTCCTCGAGGGCGCGGACGATCGCCCGCATCCGTTCCTGGACAGCCCTGTTGAAATGCCCGGCCGCGGCGTGCTCATCGGCGGCGGCCCGGTGCTGGTCGGCGCTGCGGGGGCCCTCGTCGAAGAGGGCCTCGTCGGTGGTGGGGCTGCGCCGGGGGGCGCCCAACCTCCACCAGAGCGCCACGGCCAGGGCGATGACGAGCAGCACGATCACGACAAGCCCGACCACTCCTCCCGGAGTGGCCCCGGCCGCGGTGTCGAAGATGCCGTTGACCCACTCCCAGAAGCGGTCGAGGGCGCGCTGGAGCAGGTTCGGGTCGTTCTCGTGGTACATCGGTTCGGACAGTTCCCGCTCGGCGGCCTCCCGGGCGGGGCCCCGGGGAATGTCCACCGGTACGCCGGGTCCGTCGTCCGCGCGGGGCAGCAACAGCCGCGCCGTGATGGTTCCCCCCGTGACGGACACGTCGTCAGCCCCCGGTGGTCGCGTCGCCGGTGGTCGGCGTGCCGTAGCCGGGGATGCCGGCGGCCCGGGCCAGTTCGAGGTCGAGTGCCTCGCGGCGGATGCGCTGGTCCACGTAGAGGAGGACCGTGACCCCGGCCGAGATCGGGTAGGTGATGGAGGAGGTGATCACGGCGCCGATACCGGTGATGATCAGGAACGGCCAGCCGAACTCGGGCGTGGTGCCGTCGAACATGGCGTTCAGACCGTTGCCGTCGACTATGAAGGCGATCAGGGTGAACGGGGTCGCGATGATCATCGAGACGATGAAGGTGAGCACCAGCACCAGCAGCAGGATGCCGAAGGTCCTCCACCAGGCACCGTGGACCAGCTTGGCGGAGCGGCGCATGGACGGCAGGATGCCCTGCCGCTCCAGCATCAGCGCGGGCGAGGCGAGGGCGAAGCGGACCCAGAGCCAGATGGTGACGAGCACACCGGCGAGGACGCCCAACACCCGCAGGCCGACGGAGTCGAGCAGCACTCCGGGGAGGATCCCCACGGTGACGGTGCCCGCGCAGATCAGCACGATCAGCACGGTCAGGCCGAGGAGTTGGAGCAGCCGGGGCCGGGCCTCCGCCCAGGCATCGGCGAGGCTGACCTGACGGCCCAGCACCGAGCGGCTGATCACCACGGTGAGCAGCGCCGTGATGATGATGGAGGTGATCAGCCCGATGCCCAGGGCCGGGAGCGAGGCGATCAGGCTCGACTGAGTGGACTCGACGACCTGGTTGAGGGCTTCTTCCGGGGTCGCGTCCGGGTTCGTGGCCGGGGGTGCGGGGACCAGGTAGCGCTGGATGAGGATGTCGGCCAGCTGTGTGATGACGGACAGGGTGATCGTGATGCTCAGGACGGTGCGCCAGTGCGCACGCAGCGTCGACACCGCACCGTCGAGGATCTCGCCCGTACCGAGGGGCCGCAGCGGGATCACGCCGGGCTTCGCGGCGGGTGGAGTGTCCCAGCCGTGACGCGGGGTGCCGCCCCAGCCGGGCTGTGTCGGCGGCTGGGACCCGCCGCCCGGAGTCGTGGGCGAGGTCCACTGACCGGGGGGCGGCTGCTGCTCGGACCACTTCGAAGCGGGGTCTGCCGCACCGGTGGGCTGCTGCACTCCGGAGTCCTGGCCGTCGGCGGGCACGGATCCGGGCGCTGCCCAGCCCGGAGTGTCGTTCACAGTCGTCCACCTCGTGGGGTGCTTGTGCGGTCGGCTCGGCGAGCCTGCGCTGTCCTGACACCTGTCCGCCCGGGTGGCGGTAGGCCGGCAGCCATCGTGCCACGCGCTGCTCGTCGGCGGGCCAGGGCGTGGATCATCATTTCCGCCTTCATTGTGGCTGCCGCAGCGGGCAGACTGGGCGAATGGCTGATCAGCACATTCAGGTGCCGGACGGTGCGGAGGCCCCGCTGCCGTCACTGCGTTGGGACGAGCTCCCCGATGGACCCGTACTGGTTCTTCTCGATCAGACCCGGTTGCCGGCCGAGGAGGCCGAGTTTGTCTGCGGGGACGTCCCGGCGCTGGTGCGGGCGATTCAGACGCTTGCCGTGCGTGGGGCTCCGCTGCTGGGGATCGCGGGCGCGTACGGGGTGGCGCTTGCGGCGGTGCGCGGTGAGGACGTCGAAGAGGCGGCTGCCGCGCTGGAAGGAGCGCGGCCCACCGCGGTGAACCTGGGTCACGGGGTGCGGCGGGCGGCCGGCGCGCATCGGGACGCGGTGGGAGCGGGAGCCGGTGCGCGGGAGGCGGCGGCCGCCGCACTCGCCGCCGCGGAGGCCCTGCACCGGGAGGACGCCGAGGCCAGCGCGCGTATGGCGGGCCACGGTCTCGCCCTGCTCGAGGAGCTGCTCCCGGCCGGTGACCACCGCATACTGACGCACTGCAACACCGGGCGACTGGTCTCGGGCGGTCAGGGCACGGCTTTCGCCGTGGCGCTCGCCGCGCACCGCGCGGGCCGGCTGCGCACACTGTGGGTGGACGAAACACGTCCGCTGCTCCAGGGCGCCCGGCTCACCGCCTACGAGGCCGATGCGCACGGGGTGGCGTACCGGCTGCTCACGGACAACGCGGCGGGCTCGCTGTTCGCGGCGGGGCAGGTGGACGCGGTGCTGATCGGAGCGGATCGGATCGCCGCCGACGGCTCCGTCGCCAACAAGGTGGGGAGCTATCCGCTGGCGGTGCTGGCCAAGTACCACCATGTGCCGTTCATCGTGGTGGCGCCTACCACCACGGTGGATCTGGGTACCCCGGACGGGGCGTCGATAGAGGTCGAGCAGCGGTCGGGACAGGAGGTCTCAGACATGTACGCGTCACAGGTGTACAACCCTGCGTTCGATGTCACACCGCCCGAGCTGGTGACCGCTGTCGTCACTGAGGAAGGGGTGGCGTCGCCCGTTACCATGGCCCGGCTGGCGGAGCTGTGTGCCAGGTCACGCCAGGTCTCGATGAGCTAATGGGATGATGTCGAATATGAAGGGACGCGTCCTTGTCGTCGATGACGACACCGCACTTGCCGAGATGCTCGGGATCGTGCTGCGTGGTGAAGGGTTCGAGCCGTCGTTCGTAGCGGACGGCGACAAGGCCCTCGCCGCTTTCCGTGAGGCCAAACCGGACCTGGTACTGCTTGACCTCATGCTGCCCGGCAGGGACGGCATCGAGGTGTGCCGGCTGATCAGGGCCGAGTCTGGTGTGCCCATCGTGATGCTCACCGCCAAGAGCGACACCGTGGACGTGGTCGTCGGGCTGGAGTCCGGCGCGGACGACTACATCGTGAAGCCGTTCAAGCCGAAGGAGCTCGTGGCCCGGATCAGGGCGCGGCTGCGCAGGTCGGAGGAACCGGCTCCCGAGCAGCTCACCATCGGCGACCTGGTCATCGACGTGGCGGGTCACTCCGTGAAGCGGGACGGGCAGTCGATCGCGCTGACCCCGCTCGAGTTCGATCTGCTGGTCGCGCTGGCCCGCAAGCCGTGGCAGGTGTTCACCCGTGAGGTGCTGCTCGAGCAGGTGTGGGGCTACCGCCACGCCGCCGACACCAGGCTGGTGAACGTGCACGTGCAGCGGCTGCGCTCCAAGGTCGAGAAGGACCCGGAGCGTCCGGAGATCGTGGTGACCGTCCGTGGCGTCGGCTACAAGGCAGGACCGAGCTGACATGACCGTGGGCAGCACTGCTCCGAAACCCGGGGGGCCGGGAGTCCGTACGGGGCGGGCTGCCGGACCGGGTCCCGGGCCTTCGCGCATAGGCAGGGTGTTCCAGGACGGAGCGCCGGGTGGACCGGTGCTCCGGCTCACCATGCGCTGGATCCGTCGTCCGCTGCTTCCGGCCATCCGGCTGTGGCGGCGGAACATCCAGCTACGTGTGGTGGTCAGCACCCTGCTGATGTCGCTCGGAGTGGTCCTGCTGCTCGGGCTTGTCGTGATCGGCCAGGTCCGCAACGGACTCCTGGACGCGAAGGAGCAGGCGGCGCAGAGCCAGGCCGCCGGAGGCTTCGCCGCGGCCCAGGAAAAGGCCAGCGGTCCGGTCGCGCTCGGCGGCCCCGACGGCGACGCGACCGACGGCAGGCCCGACCGGGGCGCCGTGAACTGGCGTTCCGAGCTGGTGGAGCAGCTGTCCAGCGGTGGCCAGGGCGCGTACCACGTGGTGGCGCTCAGCCCGGATTCGGACGACGCGGGCACGAACCGCGGACCGCGCGCGTCCGGCGATGTGGAACTGAGGAGCATTCCCCAGGGCCTGCGTGACTCCGTCGCGCAGGGCACGGGCACGTTCCAGACGTACGTCGACATCAAGTACTCGCCGCCGAAGGCGCCGGAGGCCGGTCTGGTCGTCGGCAAGCGCCTCAATGACGTCGCCGGCAACGCCTACGAGCTGTACTACCTCTTCCCGCTGACCCAGGAGGACGAGTCGCTGAGCCTCGTCAAGGGGACGCTGGCGACCGCGGGGCTCTTCGTGGTCGTGCTGCTCGGCGCGATCGCGTGGCTGGTGGTGCGGCAGGTCGTGACGCCCGTGCGGATGGCCGCGGGGATCGCGGAGCGGCTCTCCGCCGGACGCCTCCAGGAGCGGATGAAGGTCTCCGGCGAGGACGACATCGCCAGGCTGGGCGAGGCCTTCAACAAGATGGCGCAGAACCTCCAGCACAAGATCCAGCAGATGGAGGACCTGTCCCGGATGCAGCGGCGGTTCGTCTCGGACGTCTCGCACGAGCTGCGCACCCCGCTGACCACCGTGCGGATGGCGGCGGACGTCATCCACGAGGCCCGGGCGGACTTCGACCCGGTGACGGCCCGGTCCGCGGAACTTCTCGGGGACCAGCTGGACCGCTTCGAGTCGCTGCTCGCCGACCTGCTGGAGATCAGCCGTTTCGACGCGGGCGCCGCGGCGCTGGACGCCGAACCCATAGACCTCCGGGACGTGGTACGCCGGGTCATCGGCGGTGCCGAGCCGCTGGCCGAGCGCAAGGGCACCCGTATCCGGGTCGTCGGCGACGAGCAGCCCGTGGTCGCGGAAGCCGACCCCCGGCGCATCGAGCGGGTCCTGCGCAATCTGGTCGTCAACGCCGTCGAACACGGCGAAGGACGTGATGTGGTCGTACGGCTGGCAGCCGCGGGCGGAGCGGTCGCGGTGGCCGTGCGGGACTACGGCGTGGGGCTGAAGCCGGGCGAGGCGACCCGCGTGTTCAACCGCTTCTGGCGGGCTGACCCGGCCCGGGCGCGGACCACCGGCGGCACGGGCCTCGGCCTGTCCATCGCCGTCGAGGACGCACGGCTGCACGGCGGCTGGCTCCAGGCCTGGGGCGAGGCGGGCGGCGGCTCGCAGTTCCGGCTCACCCTGCCGCGTACCGCGGACGAGCCGCTGCGCGGTTCCCCGATACCCCTGGAGCCCGAGGACTCCCGGCGCGCCCGGCAGGGCGCCTCCGGTGCGGGTAACGGTGAGAACGCCCTGCGGCTGGCGACCGTGCCGTCGCAGCCCGTCGGGGATCGCTCGCCGATATCGATGGCCGCCCGGGCGCCGCTGGCGCCTCCGCGTGCCCAGCCGTCGGCGCCGGTGGACCCCACGGCACTGCCGGGCAGCGGTGCGCGGGTCGTGGCGCGCCAGACGAGCCAGGCAAGTGAGCGTAAGAGTGACGGCGACGGCGCCGCACGGATCCCGGAGGGGGAGGACTCGACTCGTGGGCGCTGAGCGTCGTCGTCACGGCCGTGGGCGCGTGATGCGGACCGCCGCGCTGCCCACCTGTGCGGCACTGCTGCTGGGTGGGTGCGCGTCGATGCCGGACAGCGGGGATGTCGAGCAGGTGAAGGCCACCCAGGGGGTGGATTCGAAGGTACGGGTGCTCGCCGTGGCCCCCCGCGAGGGCGCCGAGCCCCAGGAGATCGTCGACGGCTTCCTCGAGGCCATGACGAGTGACGATCCGAGCTTCGCGACGGCACGCAAGTACCTGACCAAGCGGGCCGCCAAGGAATGGAAGCCGCAGGAGCTGACGACGGTGCTGACCGAGGCACCGGAGTGGGACCTGTCCACCGCGGAGAAGAACGCGTCCAGCCGCAGCTACACGCTCTCCGGCGAGCAGATCGCCAGGGTGGACCGGAACGCGTACGCGGCGGTGCCGCCGACCCAGTACCGGGGTTTCCTGCGTCTGGTCCAGCAGGGCGGACCGGACGGCAAGGACAAGGAGTGGCGCATCGACTACGCTCCGCGCGGGCTGCTGCTCGGGGAGAGCGACTTCCAGCGCAACTACGGTTCCGTCAACCGGTACTACTTCGCTCCCGGCCAGCAGTCGGTGGTCGCGGACCCGGTCTACATCCGGCAGCGGCAGGATCCGGTCACCCGGATGGACCCGGTCGCGCAGACCGTGTCGTCCCTCTTCGACGGGCCGACGACCTGGCTCAGGCCGGTGGTCACCTCCCCCTTCCCCAAGGGCACCGCGCTCAAGGCGGGCACCACGACCCTGACGCCGGACGACCAGAACGTCCTGAAGCTGCCGCTCAACGAGAAGGCCTCCCACGTGGGGCGCACGGCGTGCCAGAAGATGGCCACGCTGGTGCTCCTCACCCTGCGCGGTCTGACCTCGCCGCGTGTCGAGCAGGTGCAGTTGCAGGGTTCCGACGGCCGCACCCTGTGTGTGCTCAGCGCCGACCAGGCGGAGGGTTCCGCCCCGGTGCGCTCATCGGCCCGCGCGGACAACGTGTACTTCGTCGACGAGGACGGGCGGATGGCCGTCGTGGCACCGACGGGGACTCCGGACAAGTCCACGGTGCGGGGACCGTTCGGCACGGGTGAGCTGCACATAGGCACCCTCGCGGTCGCCCGCAACGAACAGCGCGCGGCGGCCGTCTCCCAGGACGGCCGGCACCTCCACGCCGCCTCGATCATCTCCGACGAGAAGCTCGGGGCCCCCTTGGTGAGCAGTACCGGCATCAAGCCGGAGGATCGGCTGTCGGCCCCGAGCTGGGACCGCAGCGATCTCTGGGTCGCCGACCGCAACCCTGCCGGGCCGAGGCTGCTGCGCTTCGCGGGCGGCCGGGGTACGCCGCAGGAAGTGAGTACCGAAGGGCTCGACGGTGCCCGGATCGAGTCGCTGCGGGTGTCCGCCGACGGCGTGCGCATAGCGCTGCAGCTCACGAAGGACGGCAAGAGCTCTCTGAAGATCGGCCGGATCGAGCGCAGGACGGACGCGGACGGGGCCACGGCGTTCTCGGTGGTCGACCTGCAGTCGGCGGCGCCGCGGCTGGAGGGTGTGACCGCGGTGTCATGGGCGGGGCCGAGCAGGCTCGTGGTGGTCGGCAAGGAGGCGGGGGGCGTGCAGCAGGTGCGGTACATCGCCACGGACGGCTCCCTGTCGCCTGCCGGGGGTGTGCCGGGGCTGAACAAGGTGTCCGCCGTCGCCGCCACCGATGACGAGGAGCAGCCGCTGGTGGCGGTCTCCGAGGACGGGCTGGTGCGGCTGGCGCCGTCCGCGAACTGGCAGACGATGATCGACAAGGGCTCTTCACCCGTCTACCCGGGGTAGCGGGCGATAAGCGACGGCGAGCCCCGGGCAGTTGTCCACAGGGGTGGCGGGGTTCTCCCCGCCACGGCACAGTGGGCATCATGCGGGGCTTTTGGCAGGAGATCGCCGGGCTGGTGTTGCCCGTGGCCTGCCCCGGCTGCGGATGTCCTCGTATGCCGCTGTGCGAGGAGTGTGCCGGGCGGCTGAGCGGCCGGGGGCCGCGGCGGGTGCGGCCCTGTCCCGAGCCGGCGGGACTGCCTTCGGTCTTCGCCGCGGCTCGCTACGAGGACGCCGTACGGGCCCTTCTGCTGGCGCACAAGGAGCGCGGCTGCCTGGGACTCGCGGGACCGCTCGGCGGGGCCCTGGCGGGGGCTGTGCGGGCGGCGGTGGCGCAGGCGCCGGGTGAGCCGGCGCCACTTCTGCTCGTGCCCGTGCCGTCGGCGCGGCACGCGGTGCGGGCGCGTGGACAGGACGCGGCACGACGTGTCGCGGTGGCGGCGGCGCGGGTGCTGCGCCGTGGCGGGGTCCGTGCGCGGGCGCTGCCTGTGCTGCGGCAGTGCCGTCCGGTGGCGGATCAGTCGGGCCTCACGGCCCGCCTGAGGCTGGCGAACATGGCGGGGGCTCTGGAGGTGGTCCCCGGTGCCGAGCGGTTGCTGGAAGGCCGCAGAGTCGTGCTGGTGGACGATCTGATGACGACGGGCGCCTCGCTGGCGGAGGCGGCGCGGGCGCTGGCTGCCGCGCAGCCCCGCTGTCCGGCGGCTGCCGTCGGGGCCGTCGTTGCGGCACCGGCCCTGTCGTTCACCGGTCTGCGGAACCGACCCGGTGGCCTGGACGTTGCAGCCAGTGATGAGCAATTTGACCTGATCGCACGTACGCGCTGGTAGCGGGTGCCGACAACGGCCGGGGCGAGCTATGTTCGGGTGAAGAGGACTGGTGAACTCTGGTCTCCTTCGAATAAATGGCCGAGTTACGGCCGGGTGTTCATGGTGCAAACGTGAACCTCGAAATTGGTGGGGTGGAGATCTTGCCGATGGGGGAGGAGGAGGTGAAAGTCACCAAGTCCGAGGCTCCGGTGCAGACCGGAGCCTGGTGCAAGAGGGAGACGCTCCGCAGCGCAAGCGGAGCTATCCGGGAACGGAGTTCTGCGTGGACATCGTCGTCAAGGGCCGCAAGACCGAGGTGCCGGAGCGGTTCCGCAAGCACGTGACCGAGAAGCTGAAGCTGGACAAGATCCAGAAGTTCGACGGCAAGGTGATCAGCCTCGACGTCGAGGTGTCCAAGGAGCACAACCCGCGGCAGGCAGACCGTTCCGACCGCGTGGAGATCACCCTTTACTCACGGGGACCGGTGATCCGGGCAGAGGCGTCAGCCGCCGACCCGTACGCGGCGCTCGACCTGGCCACGGCCAAGCTTGAGGGGCGGCTGCGCAAGCAGCACGACAAGCGCCACACGCGCCGGGGCAACGGCCGGCTGTCGGCCGCCGAGGTCGCGGATGTCGTGCCCGGCGTCGCCCAGTTGAACGGAAACGGCCAGCCCGTCTCCGAGGAGAAGACCGAAGGCATTCCCACCACCACGATCGGCTCGCTCGCAGTGCAGGGCGAAGGCCCGCTGGTGGTCCGCGAGAAGACCCACACCGCCGCTCCGATGTCGCTCGACCAGGCGCTCTACGAAATGGAGTTGGTCGGGCACGACTTCTATCTGTTCGTCGACTCCGAGACCAAGGAGCCCAGTGTCGTCTACCGGCGGCACGCCTATGACTACGGTGTGATCCACCTGAACACCGATCCGTTCGCCGGTGGCGAATCGGGCGGCGCCGGTGGTGCGCTCGGCGGCTGATCCCGTCGCCCCTCGTCTGGTGGTTGGTGCCCCTGGAGCGCTCCAGTGCGCCCCCAGGGGCATCACCGTGCCACCGAGGGACCACCGCGCCGTGGTGCGGGCATGAAATCATGGCGATCCGAGCCAACCGGTGCGCTGCCGACCCAGGTTGGTGGAGCGTAGATGACCCGGGCCACGGCCTCAGGGGGAGGAACGATGGCGGACAGCTTCGGGCCGGTGCAGGCCAGGAGCGGCACCGAGAGCGCGGACGCCGCGCTGGCGGATGCCTCCCGCAGGGAGCCGATCCGGGTGCTCGTGGTGGACGACCACGCGCTCTTCCGCCGGGGGCTGGAGATCGTGCTCGCCCAGGAGGAGGACATCCAGGTCGTCGGCGAGGCCGGGGACGGCGCGGAAGCCGTCGACAAGGCGGCCGATCTGCTGCCGGACATCGTGCTGATGGATGTGCGGATGCCGAAGCGCGGCGGGATCGAGGCCTGTACCTCCATCAAGGAGGTGGCTCCCAGTGCGAAGATCATCATGCTGACGATCAGCGACGAGGAGGCCGACCTCTACGACGCGATCAAGGCCGGTGCCACGGGCTATCTCCTCAAGGAGATCTCCACGGACGAGGTCTCCACCGCGATCCGAGCCGTCGCCGACGGCCAGTCGCAGATCAGTCCCTCGATGGCCTCCAAGCTCCTCACCGAGTTCAAGTCGATGATCCAGCGCACCGACGAGCGCCGGCTGGTCCCCGCGCCCCGGCTGACCGAACGGGAGCTGGAGGTGCTCAAGCTGGTGGCCACGGGGATGAACAACCGTGACATCGCCAAGGAGTTGTTCATCTCCGAGAACACCGTGAAGAACCATGTGCGCAACATCCTGGAGAAGCTCCAGCTCCACTCCCGGATGGAAGCGGTCGTCTACGCGATGCGCGAGAAGATCCTCGAGATCCGCTGACCGGAGCCGTGAGCGCGGCGCGTCTCAGTCCAGGGCCGCCACCAGCGGCGCGGCGAGACCGGGGTGGTCGACGCGCTCGACCCGCACCGAGTCGCAGCCCACCCATTCGGCCGCCTCACGCAGGGCCTTGGCCATCGGCCCGACCGCCTTGGGCCCCTCCAGAGAGACTTGCCGGGCCACCAGCGTCGTGCCCTCACGGGCCGGATCGACGCGGCCCAGCAGCCTGCCGCCCGAAAGCAGAGGCATCGCGAAATACCCGTACACCCGCTTCGGCTTGGGGACATACGCCTCCAGCCGGTGAGTGAATCCGAAGATCCGCTCGGTGCGGGCGCGCTCCCAGACCAGTGAGTCGAACGGCGACAGCAGCGTCGTACGGTGCCTGCCGCGCGGCTCGCTCGCCAGAGCACCGGGGTCGGCCCACGCGGGCCTGTCCCAGCCCTCGACACGGACCGGCACCAGACCCGAGTCGGCGACCACGGCGTCGAACTGCTCGGCCTTGAGCCGGTGGTAGTCCGCGATGTCCGCGCGTGTGCCCACACCCAGGGACTGCCCGGCAAGGCGCACCAGGCGTCGCAGGCACTCGCGGTCGTCCAGCTCGTCATGGAGCAGCGCGTCCGGGATCGCGCGCTCGGCCAGGTCGTAGACCCGCTTCCAGCCGCGCCGCTCGGTGCACACCACTTCGCCGTGCATCAGCGCCCGCTCGACGGCCACCTTCGAGGCGGACCAGTCCCACCACTCGCCGCCGTTCTTGGCGCCGCCCAGCTCGGTCGCCGTGAGCGGGCCCTCGGCGCGAAGCTGCTTGATCACCGCGTCATAGGACCCGTCCGGCAGCTCGTGGCCCCAGTGGGGACGGTCGCGGTAGGCGCGACGGCGGAAGGCGAAGTGCGGCCACTCCTCGACGGGCAGGATGCACGCCGCGTGCGACCAGTACTCGAAGGCGTGGGTCTCGGTCCAGTAGGCGTCCTCGACCGTCCCCCGGCCGACCGCCCCCAGCCGGGCGTAGGGAATCAGCTCGTGCGAGCGCGCCAGCACCGAGATCGTGTCGAGCTGGACCGCCCCGAGGTGGCGCAGCACCCCGCGCACGCCGCCCTTGCGGTCCGGGGCTCCGATGAAGCCCTGGGCGCGCAGCGCGATACGGCGGGCCTCGTCGGCGGACAGTTCGGCGGCAGCGGGCGGCACGGGCGGCAGAGTGGACATGCTCCGCACCCTAGACGGAGCCTCTGACAGCTGGGGCCGGCACGTAGGGCACCGGCGGCGCCAGTCCCAGATCCGAAGGAAGCAGTGAGGCGACCAGGCTGTCCCGGACCGTCCCCCGGGACTGCATGCCCGCGCGAACGACGCCCTCGACCGTGAAGCCCGCCTTCTCGGCCACGGCGAGGGATGCCGCGTTGCCCACCTCGGCACGCCACTCCAGGCGCACGCACCCGAGCTCGGTGAAGGCCCAGCGCGCCAGCGCCAGGGCTGTCTCGGTGGCGTAGCCGCGGCCCCGGTGCTCGGCGGCCGTCCAGTATCCGATCTCCCATCCGCCTTCGCGCGGGTGGTGCAGACCTGCCGAGCCGATCAGCGGGCCACCGCCGCGCGGGCGTACGCAGAAGGCGTAGGACGTGTCGTCGCGCCAGCCGTTCGGCACGGTCAGGCCGATGAAGTCCGCCGCGTGGTCCCTTTCGTACGGGATGGGGAGGGCGGGGGTCCAGCGCTGGATGACGGGGTCCTGATACGCCGCGCACAGGTCCTCGGTGTCGTCCGCCGTGAACGCACGCAGTTCCAGTCGCTCGGTGGTGAGGTGAACAGGCTCCATGCGGGGATTCTTGTCACCGTCCGTCTCCCATGCGAACACTTTTCGGGATGAGGCGGCACCTTCCGGGCCCCCCGGGCGTTCATCTTGATGAGCGGTACTCGGCTTCGCTGCCGGGTTCCCCGGACACCGCTGGGCGTGCCCCGGGGGAGGACCTCCCGGCGTGGCGGTGTCCTCGCTTACGATGGCCGGTGCGGTGGGGCCTACCTGCCGTGCCCGCGCCAGTGTCCGTCACACGACCCAGTGCCAGGCCCGACCGGCAAGGAGACCCGCCCCAGTGTCCGTCTTCAACAAGCTCATGCGTGCAGGCGAAGGTAAGATCCTGCGCAAACTGCACCGCATCGCGGACCAGGTCAACTCCGTCGAAGAGGACTTCGCCAGCCTCTCGGACGCCGAGCTGCGGGCGCTCACCGATGAGTACAAGGAGCGCTACGCAGACGGCGAGAGCCTGGACGACCTGCTCCCCGAAGCCTTCGCGACCGTCCGTGAGGCGGCCAAGCGCGTCCTCGGCCAGCGTCACTACGACGTGCAGCTCATGGGCGGTGCCGCACTGCACCTCGGCTATGTCGCCGAGATGAAGACCGGTGAGGGCAAGACCCTCGTCGGCACGCTCCCCGCGTATCTGAACGCGCTCTCGGGCAAGGGCGTCCACCTGATCACGGTCAACGACTACCTGGCCGAGCGCGACTCCGAGATGATGGGCCGGGTGCACAGGTTCCTCGGGCTGTCCGTCGGCTGCATCCTGGCCAACATGACCCCGGCCCAGCGCCGCGAGCAGTACGCCTGCGACATCACGTACGGCACCAACAACGAGTTCGGCTTCGACTACCTGCGCGACAACATGGCGTGGTCCCAGGAGGAGCTCGTCCAGCGCGGCCACAACTTCGCGATCGTCGACGAGGTCGACTCGATCCTCGTGGACGAGGCCCGTACCCCGCTGATCATCTCCGGTCCGGCCGACCAGGCGACCAAGTGGTACGGCGACTTCGCCAAGCTGGTCACCCGCCTCACCAAGGGCGAGGCCGGAAACCCGATGAAGGGCATCGAGGAGACCGGGGACTACGAGGTCGACGAGAAGAAGCGCACCGTCGCCATCCATGAGAGCGGCGTCTCCAAGGTCGAGGACTGGCTGGGCATCGACAACCTCTACGAGTCGGTGAACACCCCGCTTGTGGGCTACCTGAACAACGCCATCAAGGCCAAGGAGCTCTTCAAGAAGGACAAGGACTACGTCGTCATCGACGGCGAAGTCATGATCGTCGACGAGCACACCGGCCGCATCCTCGCCGGCCGCCGCTACAACGAAGGCATGCACCAGGCGATCGAGGCGAAGGAAGGGGTGGACATCAAGGACGAGAACCAGACGCTCGCCACCATCACCCTGCAGAACTTCTTCCTCCTGTACGGCAAGCTCTCCGGAATGACCGGTACGGCCATGACCGAGGCCGCCGAGTTCCACCAGATCTACAAGCTCGGCGTCGTGCCCATCCCGACGAACCGGCCGATGGTCCGCAAGGACCAGTCGGACCTGATCTACCGCACCGAGGTGGCCAAGTTCGAGGCCGTCGTCGACGACATCGCGGAGAAGCACGAGAAGGGCCAGCCGATCCTCGTCGGTACGACGTCGGTCGAGAAGTCCGAGTACCTCTCCCAGCAGCTCAGCAAGCGCGGTATCCAGCACGAGGTGCTCAACGCCAAGCAGCACGAGCGTGAGGCCTCGATCGTGGCCCAGGCCGGCCGCAAGGGCGCGGTCACGGTCGCCACGAACATGGCCGGCCGTGGTACGGACATCAAGCTCGGAGGTAACCCGGACGACCTCGCCGAGGCGGAGCTGCGCCAGCAGGGCCTCGACCCCTTCGAGCACGTCGAGGAGTGGGCCGCGGCCCTCCCCGCCGCCCTGGACAAGGCCGAGCAGGCCGTCAAGGCGGAGTTCGAGGAGGTCAAGTCGCTCGGCGGCCTGTACGTGCTGGGTACCGAGCGGCACGAGTCGAGGCGCATCGACAACCAGCTGCGTGGTCGCTCCGGCCGTCAGGGCGACCCGGGTGAGTCCCGCTTCTACCTCTCGCTCGGCGACGACCTGATGCGTCTGTTCAAGGCGCAGATGGTCGAGCGGGTCATGTCCATGGCCAATGTTCCGGACGATGTGCCGATCGAGAACAAGATGGTGACGCGGGCGATCGCGTCCGCCCAGTCGCAGGTCGAGCAGCAGAACTTCGAGACGCGTAAGAACGTCCTGAAGTACGACGACGTGCTCAACCGTCAGCGCAAGGTCATCTACGCCGAACGCCGCCGGGTGCTGGAGGGTGAGGACCTGCGCGAGCAGATCCACCACTTCATGGACGACACCATCGAGGCGTACGTCCAGGCGGAGACCGTCGAGGGCTTCGCCGAGGACTGGGACCTGGACCGCCTGTGGGGCGCCTTCAAGCAGCTCTACCCGGTGAAGGCCACCGTCGAGGAGCTCGAGGACGCGGCAGGGGACCGGGCGGGTATCACCGCCGAGTTCATCTCCGAGTCCATCATGGACGACATCCACGAGCAGTACGACGAGCGCGAGAAGCAGCTCGGTTCGGACATCATGCGCGAGCTGGAGCGGCGCGTGGTGCTGTCCGTGCTGGACCGCAAGTGGCGCGAGCACCTGTACGAGATGGACTACCTCCAGGAGGGCATCGGCCTGCGGGCGATGGCCCAGAAGGACCCGCTGGTCGAGTACCAGCGCGAGGGCTTCGACATGTTCACCGCGATGATGGACGGCATCAAGGAGGAGTCCGTCGGCTATCTGTTCAACCTGGAGGTCCAGGTCGAGCAGCAGGTCGAGGAGGTCCCCGTGCAGGACGCGGCCGAGAAGGCCTCCCTCACGAAGGAGGACGCGGTGCCCGCCGGCGCCGGACGCCCCGAGATCCGCGCCAAGGGCCTGGACGCCCCGCAGCGCCCGGACCGGCTCCACTTCTCCGCGCCGACGGTCGACGGCGAGGGTGGGATCGTCGAGGGCGACTTCACCAACGATGACGGGCCGGCGCGGTCCGAGTCGGACGGCATGACGCGTGCGGAGCGCCGCAAGGCCCAGAAGAGCACGGGTGGTCGCCGCCGCAAGAAGTAGTCCCGTACGGGGATCCCGAAACGGGACCCGCGAAGGGCAGTGACGGCCGTGGGCCGGACACCGGGCAGCCGGTGTC
>NZ_JBHWIW010000080.1:0-19008 GCF_042731955.1 Streptomyces sp. NPDC059828
GCACCCGCCACATACAACTCACCCACCACACCCACCGGCACCGGCACCAAACACCCATCCAGCACATACACCCGCGTATTAGCCAACCCACGCCCCATGGAGGGCTTGGCGGTGGCCGTGGCGGCGAACTCCGGGTGGAAGCGGTGCGACGTGGTGAAGGTGGTGTTCTCGGTGGGCCCGTAACCGTTGGTCAGCAGCGTGCCGGGGAAGTCCTCCAGCATCCGCCGCACGGCCGCGCCTGACGGCTCCTCGCCTCCCACCCATATGTGCCGCAACTGCCCGAGTGCGGGGCTCCGTTGTGCGACGAGGGCATGGAACAGCGAGGCGGTGATGAAGGCACTGGTCGCCCCGTGCCGGGCGACCGCCTGCTCGATGCTCTGCGCCGGTGACTCGCTCGGCGGGGCGACGACGACGGTGCCGCCACTGAGCAGGGGAACCCAGAGCTCGAAGGTGGAGGCGTCGAAGGAGTGCGGCGAATGCGCCAGTACGCGGCCGTGGGTGCCGTCCGCCCAGCAGGGGTCGGCGCACAGGGCGAGGATGTTGCGGTGGGTCACCAGCACGCCCTTGGGCCGGCCGGTGGAGCCGGAGGTGTGCATCACATAAGCGGCGTCCTGCCCGTGGTTGCCGGGCAGGCTCCGGCCCGTGCCCGGCATCCGCTCGGCGTCGGAGAGCGCCAGCACCGTGAGGTCGTCGCACGCCTGCGCCCAGGCGCTCGCCCGCTGGTGCGCGGGCGGGTCCGTGAGCAGGAGGCACGGCCGGGCCGTGTCCAGGATCGCCCGCAGCCGCGGGTCAGGGCTCCGCAGGTCCAGCGGAAGAAAGGCCGCACCGCTCCTGAGCACGGCGAGCAGGGCGACGACCAGGTCCACGGAACGTTCCATCGCCACCGCGACGTAGCGTTCCCGGTCCGCACCGAGCCCCTGGAGCACCTCGGCCAGCCGCCTGGAGCGGGCTTCGAGCTCCGCGTAGCTGAGCCGCGCATCACCGCACAGCACGGCGATGGCATCCGGCGACGCAGCTGCCTGCTCCTGGAACCGCAGGGGCACCGAGCCCTCGGGTACCGGATGTACGGGGCCCTCACCGGCCTTGAGCAGGACCTGCCGCTCGTCACGCCCCATGAGCTCCAGACGTCCGATGGGCAGGGTGGTGTCCGCCACCGCGGCGGTCAGGAACCTCTCGTAACAGCGGGCGAGCCGTTCGGCCGTGGTGTGGTCGAAGAGTTCCTCCGCGTAGACGAGCCGTCCCTCAAGACCGGTGTCGGTCTCGGTGACGTCGAAGAGCAGGTCGAAGGCGACCGAGCGGTCCCGCCCTTCGGTCATCATCCGGGCGTCGATTCCCGGGAGATGCACGGCGGCGGTGGCGTTGTTCTGGAGGACCAGCATCACCTGGAACAGCGGGTGCCGACCCGCGGACCGCACCGGGTTGACTGCCTCGACCAACTGCTCGAACGGCACGTCCTGGTGGCTGAGAGCGGACAGCACCCCGGTCCGCACACGGCGCACCAGCTCGCCGAAGTCCGGCCCCCCGGACTTGGCGGACACATCGGTGCGGACCACCACCGTGTTCACGAAGCAGCCGATGAGGTCTTCCAGTTCGGCGTCGGTGCGGCCGGCGACGGGACTGCCGACCGGGATGTCGGTGCCCGCGCCGAGCCGGTGGAGCAGTCCGGCAAGCCCGGCGTGCAGCACCATGAACAGGCTCGCTCCCTGCTCCCGGGCGACTTCCCGGACCTGGTCCTGCACCTGCCGGTCGAGGCGGAACGGTACGGCGGCTGCCCGGTGCGAGGCGAGGGGGGGCCGTGGCCGGTCGGTGGGGAGAGCGAGCTCCTCGGGGAGGCCGTCGAGGGTACGCCGCCAGTGGGCGAGCTGCTGCGCGAACACACTGCCCTCGTCCTCGGGCGACCCCAGCACCTCACGCTGCCACAACGTGAAATCGGCGTACTGCACCGGCAGTTCGCCCCAGCCCGGCGCGCCACCGCCCAGCCGCGCACGGTACGCCACCGAGAGATCACGGAAGAACGGCGCCACCGACCATCCGTCAAAGGCGACATGGTGCACCACGACCACCAGTACGTGCTCTTCGCGCCCGAGCGACAGCAGCTCCGCTCGCAGCGGCAGCTCCCGCGCCAGGACAAAGACCCGGTCCACGACCGCGGCCACGGCCCGTTCGAGAGCGGCCGGCTCGACCGGACACACCGGCAGTTCGAGGTGGGCCGCGGCGTCATCGGGGTCCAGGATCTGCTGCCGGGGTTCGCCGTCCTGGGCGGGGAAGAGCGTCCGCAGACTCTCATGGCGCCCCACCACGTCCCGGAGCGCCGCGGCGAGCGCCGGCGTGTCCAGCGTTCCGGACAGGCGGAGCACGACCGACGTGTTGAGGGATTCGTCCCCGCCGTCCACCTCACCCTGGAACCAGAAGCGCAGCTGCGAAAAGGACAGAGGGATCATGTCGTCCGGGTCTCCAAGCCTCAGAGCGTCAAAGAAGAAGGAAGAGGGTGGTCAGGCGAATTCTTCGCGGAGTTCGTTCAGATACCGCAGCCCCTTGAGCGCGGTCGTGGTGTCCACGCCGAAGTCGATCAGGCAGGCGATCTCGTCGACACCGATGTCACGCAGGCGTTCCGCGATCTCCCGCACATCGTCCACGGTGCCGAAAAGCCCACGCTCGTCGACATAGCTGTCGAAGGAACGGGCCACGAGGAAATCGATGTCATCGTCTTCGAGACCGTCGAAATCGGCATCCACATCGGGATCGGCATCGGTACCGGCGCCGGGACAAGGGGCATCGTTTTCCAGCGAACGGGTGACCAGGTGGAGCGAACTCTTCAGGTAGTCGTGGAGCGGGGCGCGTACGGCCTCCCGCACCGCCGCCCGGTCCTGGCCCAGCAAGGTGTGCAGCATCAGGGCCACATGGCCCTCCTCGCCACCGTGGGTCTCCCGGTACACCCGCCGGTATTCGGCGATCTTTCCGGCCAGTTCGCCGATGTCCTGGTGGAGTAGATGGGTGAGCACCCCGGCGCGGCTCGTGGCCGCGGCACGGAAGGTGTCCACATCACCCGCGCTGGTGATCCAGACCGGGAGTTCCGGCTGCACGGGCGGGGGGAAGACACGGACCGTGGTCGGCCGGCCGGTCCCGTCGACCACCTCGGCGCTGCCACCGCGCCACAGGGAGCGCACCTGATCGAGGTGCTCCAGGGTGACGCGTTTACGGTTCTCGTACGAGGTGCGGCTCAGGGCGAAGTCGACCGGGTGCCAGCCCGATGCGAACGAGACGCCGACCCGGCCCCCGGACAGGTTGTCGACCACCGACCATTCCTCGGCGATCCTGAGAGGGTGGTGCAGGGGCGCGACCACGCTTCCGGCCCTGATGGCGATGCGCTCGGTCGCAGTGGCCAGTGCGGCGCCCACCACGGCCGGGTTCGGATACAGGCCGCCGAACGCGTGGAAGTGCCGTTCCGGGGTCCACACGGCGCGAAAACCGTGCTGATCGGCGAACCTGGCACCTTCGAGAAGGAGTTCATAGCGGCCCGCGCCGTCGTCCGGGCGGCTTCCGCTGTCATCGGCGAAGTAGAAGAGACTGAAGTCCATGTGATCCCCCGTCTTGCGTGGTCGGTGGGCCGTCAACCGTCAGCCGTCGAGTTCCGGCGCATCCGTCGCAGCGCCGGCCGCGCCTTCGGGGCGCTGCCGAGCCGTTCCACGAGTTCGGCCACCGTGGGTTCGTCGAAGACCGCCGTGACCGCGAGCTCGACCCCGAACGCCGCACGGATCCTGCTCACCAGCCTGGTCACGAGCAGCGAGTGGCCGCCCAGCTCGAAGAAGTCGTCGTCGATGCCGACCCCGGGCACCCCGAGGAGTTCCTCGTACATCTGGCACAGGATCTCTTCCCGGGAGGTCCGCGGCTTCCGTCCCCCGCTCCGCGGACCGGCTCCGGGCGCGGGCAGGGCGTCGCGGTCGAGCTTGCCGTGCGGCGTCAGCGGGAAGCTGTCCAGGACGATGACGGCCGAGGGCAGCATGTACGAGGGCAGAAAGTCCGCGGCGTGGCCGGTGACAGCTTCCCCTAGGTGCGCGAAGCCGGGCTCGCCGGCGGGAACGCCGACGTACCGCTCGTACCTGCCGCCCCCGTCGTACCGGTCGCGCGGCATTCCCTCGGCCGTGGTCGGCCCCGGGCTCGGCTCATCGCCCGTGTGCTCGCCGTCGCCGAACTCGGCGTCGAAGTGCTCCGGACCCGGCGTCCGGGACCAGCGCAGTGCCACCTCGAGCCCGAAGCCCTCGCCCAGCCGGACCATGTCCTGCGGGTCCACGCCATCGGCCGGGGTGCGGCCCAGCGCGCGAAGATCCTCACTCAGGCGGGCGTTCGGCATCCCCGTGATCCGCAGCCGGGCCGCATCCCCCGCCCTGGCCGCGATCATGACGGCGTTCCGGATGCCGTCGACGGTCTGGATGTCCGTCCCCCAGCGCAGCCCGGTCGTGACTCCCGCCGTGTCCCGGGGCGTTCGGGGTGCGGTGCGCAGAAGTACGTCGTAACGGTAGCGGCTCAGCTCGTTGGCGCATGTGGTCCGCTTCAGCCGCACCTCGCAGGAGGCGAAGGCGGGTGATGAGGCGACGTACGCGGCGAAGAAGTCGGGGTCCACCAACAGTTCCTGATCTGCCGCCAGACAGCGCCGCACGGCCCGGCGGTGGTCCGGGCCACCCGGTGCGGCTCCGGTCCTGTGTGCCGCGACGGCCGCGTAGAAGCACTCCGCGAGCCCGCGGTGGCGCAGGTCTCCCACGAACACGGTGCCGCCCGGGGCGAGGGCCGGCCTCACGGACTCCTGCAGCACACGGGCGAGATAGTCCCCGCTGGGGAAGTACTGCACCACCGAGTTGAGGACCACGACATCGAAGTGCCCGTCCGGTACTCCGGTCGTGTCATGGGCCGGCTGGCTGAGCAGTGTGACGCGCTGGGCGAGTTCCGGGTGCTCCGAGAGGTCACCGCGCAGGTTCGCGATCACCCTGGGCGACAGGTCGAGGCCCCAGTAGGACTCGGTCCCGGGGGCGATGCGGGCGAGCAGAAGCCCGCTCCCCACACCGAGTTCGAGCACCCGTCGCGGTCCGAGCGCCTTGAGGGCGCGTACGGTGTCCGCCCGCCACGCACGCATCTCCGGCAGGGGGATCGCGGTGCCGTCGTAGCTGCTGCGCCAGCCGGTGAAGTCCTCGCCGAAACGGGCCGTGGTCCGGCTCCCGTAGAGGGAGTCATGGATCCGGCGCCACTCGGCGACTGAGTCGTCGTCGGTCCTGCGGCCACCGCCGGCCACGCAGGCTTCCGGCACCACGTAGGCCACGATCCTGTGGTCACCGTGCTCGTACTCCCGTATCGTCACCGCGGCCCTCGAGACCTGGGGGTGGGCCGCGATCACCGCTTCGATCTCCCCCGGTTCGATCCGGTGGCCTCGCACCTTCACCTGCTGGTCGGCGCGCCCGACGAACTCCAGTTCGCCGTCATCGTTCCATCGGACGAGATCGCCGGTGCGGTACATCCGCGCCCCGGGGGCGCCGTACGGGTCCGCGACAAAGCGCTCTGCGGTGGTCGCGGGACGGTGCAGATAGCCACGGGCCAGGCTCACTCCCGCGACATGGAGCTCACCCACCACACCGACCGGGACGGGCCGCAGTCGATCGTCGAGCACATACACCCGCGTGCGCCGCACCGGCCGACCGATCGGCGGAGGGTCGGCGGCGCCGGTCAGCGGGCCGCTCATGGTGGCGCAGACCGTGGTCTCGGTGGGTCCGTAGGCGTTGATCAGTGTGCGCCCGGACGACCAGCGGCGCGCCAGCTGCGCACCCAGTGCCTCTCCCGCGACGACCAGGGTGCCCACCGTGCGCAGGGCGTCCGGCGACAGCACGCTCAGCACGGACGGTGGCACGGTGAGGTGGGTGATGCGCCGCTCGTCCAGGAGCCGGTGCAGCTCAGGCCCCGGCAGCAGACCGCGGGCGGGCGCCATGACGAGTGTGGCGCCGGAGGACAGTGCCATGGCCAGTTCCCAGAAGAACGCGTCGAAGCTGGGCGAGGCGAACTGGAGTATCCGGGAGGCGGGTTCGAGCGCCGGCACCCGTTGCTGGTGGGCCGCCAGGTTGGCGAGCCCGGTCCGTGTCACCACCACGCCCTTGGGGCGCCCGGTGGATCCCGACGTGTAGATCACATAGGCGGCACCGGCCGGATCCAGCGGACCGCCCCGCTCGGCGTCCGCGAGATCGGCCGCCGTGTGGCGGTGCAACTCGGCCTCGAATTGCGGGGAGTCGAGGCACACGGGCGACAATGAGCCGGTCACCTCGCGAGGCAGTGCGCTTGCCCTGGTCGTGAGCAGCAGGCCGGGCCGGGCATCGCCGACCAGCTGGGTGATGCGCCCGGCGGGATATTCGGGGTCCACGGGCAGGTACACGGCACCGGTCTTCATCACGGCCAGCACGGCGGTCACCAGCGCGACCGATCTGGTCGCCACGGAGGCCACGATCACCTCAGGAGCCGCGCCGTGCCCGATCAGGAGGCGCGCCAGCCGGTTCGCCCCGGCGTTGAGCTCGCCGTACGAGACCACCTGGTCCTCGAACACCACGGCCGGTGCGTCCGGGGACTTCTTCGCCCAGTCCTCGAAAAGCTCCATCAGGGTGGGCGCCCCGGCTGTCGCGGAACATTCACCGCGAGCGGGTAACTGTCGAAAGTTGAAGGATTCCATGGGCGCGGGAATCGTGGTGCACTCCGCGCATTCGGCGCACTCGACGCACTCCGCATATTCGGTGCATTCAGCGCATTTGGCCACGGACTCGTCACCACACGCTAAGGCGTCGAGCGGATCATCACCCACGAACGACTCCTCGCCTTGATCCGGGACCCCCCGGAGACGCGCACGCGCATTCCTCGGCGTCTTTGACGAGGACCAGGGACTTGTCCGCTCCCTCATTGCGCAACAGTGCGTTTCGACACGATTCAGCGGCCGATCCTAGGCACCCAACGGTCTGTTTTCACAGTGTTGCAGATGGTTATGTGATCTTGTTAACGTTGCCCGTCCAACGCGCCCGCTACGAAGGACCCGTTCTCGCGATGACTTCTCAGGACAGCGCACGATTAGGCGGCCTGTGGAACCACCGCAACTTTCGTCTCCTGCTGATCGGGGAGACCACCAGCAAGCTCGGCACCAGCATCACTTCGGTGCTGCTACCGCTCCTCGCCGTCGGCACACTGCATGCCTCACCGTGGATGATCGGCCTGCTGACTGCCGCCCCATGGGTGCCCTGGCTCATCATCGGACTGCCCGCAGGAGCCTGGGTGGACCGGCTTCCGCGCCGCACCATCATGCTGAGCTGCAACCTGGTCTCGGCCACCCTGCTCGTCAGTGTGCCGGCCGCCTGGTGGCTGGACACCCTGAGCATCTGGCATGTGCTCGTGGTGGCCCTGCTGACCGGTGCCGCCTCCGTGTTCTTCTCCACGGCCTACTCCGCGTATCTGCCGTCCCTCATCGACAAGGCCGATCTGATGGACGGCAACGCCAAGTTGCAGGCCGCCGACCAGACCACCCGCGTCGCCGGACCCGGCCTGGGCGGACTCATCGCCCAGTTCCTGGGCAGCGCCACCGGACTGCTCTTCGAGGTGCTGGCGTACCTCGTGTCGACGGTGTGCCTGCTGTCCATCCGCGCCACCGAGTCCCGACCCGCTCGTGAGCCGAGACCGATGATCCGCGAGATAGCCGACGGCCTTCGCTTCGTCACGGGCGACCGCTACGTCCGCACCATCACGGTCTTCGGCGCGGCGGTGAACATGGCGCTGGCCGGGTACCAGGCCACCCAGATCGTCTTCCTCGTCCGCTCGGTCGGCGCCGCCCCGAGCCTGGTCGGAATGCTGGTGGCCTTCGGAGGGGCCGGGGGGATCCTGGGCGGGCTCGCCGCGTCACGGGTGTCCCGTCGTTTCGGCACGGCGCGCGGTCTGCTGTACGTCCAACTCGTCGCTTCGCCGTTCGGCCTGCTCATCCCGCTCACCCACGAGGGCCCGCGGCTCGCCCTCTTCGCCGTCGGATCCACCATGATGATGGCCGGTCTGGTGGCCTGCAACGTCATCATCGTCAGCTTCCGGCAGTCCTACTGCCCACCGGAGCTCATCGGCCGGGTCACGGCGACCACGCTTTTCGTCAACTTCAGCACGATTCCCCTCGGCGCCCTGCTCGGCGGGGCGATGAACACCGTCCTGGGGCTGAGGCCGACGATGTGGGTGGTCTGCGTCGGCCTCTGCGCCACGAGCGGCATCCTGCTCTCGGCCCCCCTGCGACGGCTGCGGGACCTGCCCGTCTCGCAGCACGTGCCGGCGGCCTGACTCACCGCCTGCTGGACACCCCGTAGTACTGAAGGTCCTGTACACCGGGCACGGGCTGCACCGCGTAGCGGGTCGTGACGGATGCGACGGTGTCCCCGTCGCGGCTGACCACCGCCTCGGTGCGGCCGGTGCTCAGGGGCAGGGCCCTGACATACGGGCCGGCAGGAGCGCCGTAGACCCGGGGCGCATCGCCCACGCGCGCGGTGACCGTGGCGGGCGCGGTGAGGAAGGTGAGCACCTCCACCTGGTCGCTCGCGGGAGCGGTGCCCGGGCGGGGGCGCATCAGCAGGGGATGCCGCGCGGCACTGGTCGTGGATGTGAACTGCACGCGGGAGGTGATGTATGCGGTGTCGCGGACGATCCGGGGCCAGCTCCCCGTCTTGAAGCGGGTGAGGTAGTAGGAGGAGATGTCCAGGTAGGTGTGGCCGTTGTGCAGCGAGGGGGCGAACTGACTGCCCTCCGAGTAGTCGTTCCAGGTGGTGAGCTGCACCCAGTCCGCGCCGTCGGCGATCGCGTGGTTCCAGGTCGAGCGCAGGGTCGCGGTGTTGCCCGCCTCGTCGTAGACACCCTGGTTGGGCCGGACGTCCTGCACCGACACGGCCTGCATCCACTTCTTGCCGAGGGAGCGGGCCAGCTGGATGTCGTCGGGGACGCCGTCCTGCTGGACGTAGCTGCGGTTGCCCCAGGACGAGAAGGTGTGACTGATCGGCGCGAACCGCTCGGCGTTCGCCCGGAAGTCCAGGAAGACCGGGACGAGCGCGGTGCCGATGCCGTGGTCGCGCAGCCGGTCGATGACCTGGCTCCACCAGGCGGGATCCTGGGCCTCGGCCTTGAACGGGGAGACCACGAGGCGCCCGTCCGCCAGGCGGTACGCGGACGGGGAGGCGGCGAGCAGGGCGAGTTGGTCGGCGAGTGTGCGCGGGTCGGTGTCCAGGGAGGTCATGTCCGGCATCAGGACGATGCGGAATCCGGGGTCGACGCGTTGTGCCGCGCGCAGCAGCAGGTCGACCCGCTCACGGTTGGTGCCGGTCAGGGAGAGGATGTCGACGGTGAATCCGTCGATTCCGGCGTCCCTGGCGGTCCTCACTTCCCTTTCCAGGTTGGTGAGTTGCCAGTCGCCGCTGCTCGGCTGCACGGGCAGGGGCCGGTCGCGCAGCAGTCCGCCGTAGGCCGCGTGCTTGCCCTTCTCGCCCTGGGGCGTGAGGTAGTTGCGGGCGTAGTAGTCCTGCGCGGCCGGCTCGTTGTCGAGAGACAGCGGGTAGGGCGGGAAGTAGTGCGCGAAGACCTGGTGCGGGCTGCGGCGCAGCAGGTCGCCGGCCGGCAGGTCGAAGGCGAGTGCCGGGCTCGGCTGCCCGGTGGGGGTCGCGGTGGCGGTGGGCTGCGGGTCGCGGGTCGGCTCGCCCTCGGTGGGCGCCGGGGTCTGCGGCGCCGTGGGGGTCGCGACGGGCTCCCCGTCGGGGGGCGGCTCGGTGGCGGGCACGGTCGGCCGCGCGGCGCGCGACGGGGTGGACTCCGGACCGCCGGCCAGCCCGGCGCCGGCGGCCAGTCCGATCAGTAACAGACCCAGCAGGGCTCCCAGCACGGCGCGTCTTCGGCCTCCCGACGGCTTGCGGTGGCGGTGCGCTGGACGAGCCTGGTGATGCGTCATGAGTGTCCTCCGCGGACTCCGGCGGGCCGCAGGGCGCAACCCTGGCGCAAGCATGGCCCCTTTTGTGTGCGGGTGCAGCGCTGCCGGGCGTGCGACTCCGACGATCCCCCGCCGACGGGTCAGGACGTGGTGGCGCCGAGCCGGTCGGCTTTGTGCGACCGCAGATAGGCGTCGACCTTGCCCTCACGCATGGACTGCCACAGCTCTGCGCCGGCACTGTTGTCCAGAAGGACCACGGACTGGCCGGATATGGTGTCGGTCCCCTTGGCGGGCGCGTTCATGAACACCATGGAGCCAGGGCGCACGTTCCTGTTGTCCCAGAGCAGTTCGCGAAGGTCACCGTCGCTGAGCCGGTCGTCGACGCTGACGGCGGCGGTGAGGTCGTCCAGCACGGCGGTGGCCTTGGCGGGGTTGGAGAAGGTCGAAGGACGCATGACCTTCCCGAGCAGGGTCCGCAGGAAGTACTGCTGGCGGTGGGTGCGGTCGAAGTCCCCGCGGGCCAGGTGGTGCCGCTCGCGTACGTAGGTGAGGGCCTGCGTGCCGTTCATGTGGCGGTTCGCGCCGTCCACGACGAGGTCCACTCCGCCCACGGAGTCGGTGAGGTTCTTGAACCCGTCCCAGTCGATGACGGCGAGGTGGTCGACCCGCACCTTGGTCAGCCGCTGCACCGTGTCGATGAGCAGCGGCGGTCCGCCCCACGAGAAGGCGGCGTTGAGCTTGGACTTGCCGTGTCCGGGGATGTCCACCCACGCGTCGCGCGGCAGCGAGACGACATACGCGCCGGAATGGTCGTCCGGCAGGTTGACCAGCATCATCGTGTCGCTGCGCTGGGCTCCGTAGGTCCACTGGGGGGCCTTGGCGTCACGGCCCGTGGTGGGCAGATCGGAGCGGCTGTCGACCCCGACGAGGAGGAAGGTCTGGCCGCCGTGCGACGGAGCGGGCCGTGCCGCTTCGGGGACCTCCGTCGGGAAGACGCCGGAGATGCGGTCGACCTTGGCGGTGTAGTGGTCGACCGTCCACCAGGCGACCCCGCCCACCATGAGCAGGCCGACGGCTAGCAGTGTCAACGCCCCGACGAGGACACGGCGCGCACGGCTTCTGCGACGCCGGGGCTGTTTCCCGGCGGCCCTGGTCGTGTCGCCGGCACCGGCTTCTCCCGGAGTCCCCTCGGACACACCGGCGGGGCGTTCGGCCGCCGCTTCGCCTCGGTCCTGAACCGCGGCGTCGGCCGCATTCCTGTCCCCCACCACGCACCCCCGCATCGCCGCGATGCGACCCCTTCCGCATCGGGCGCACACTGTAACCATCACGTTCGATGTTCGTACAGATTTCCGCCAAGCTCACCGCCCGGCACCAACCTGCGCACGGTATGCGGTTTCATATGGCACGGCACCTGTCGGTGACGTTCACGTAAAGGCACCCAAGCGAGCACAAGTTTGCCGTACCGTTCACCATCGTGTCACATGTTCGACGAATAGACGTTCGTGACACAGGTAGCTCACACAGCCGAACGTGCCTGGGGGGGTACATGTGGGATGTTCAAGCAGCTGAATCCGACCGATCACGCAAGGCCCGCTACCGGGCACGCGCTTCGCTGTGGATGGGACGCAAGTCCCGGTGGTATCTGTCCGCTTCGCTGATCACCGACCTTGTCGGCGCCGGTGTGCCGGTGGGACTGATGCTCTACGTCACCCACCAGCCCTGGGCCGTGGCGAGCGGCATCGTCGCCGGGCTCTCCTGGGCGGGCGTCCAGTTGTTCCGTTCGCGCTACGCGGCCCGGGCCATCGGCGAGGACCGGGGAGCACTGCCGGTGCTCCACGACTGGTTCATCCTGCTGGGGGTGCTCGCGGTGGGGCACGCCGCGGCGGGGGTGCGGCTGCGCGCGCCGCTGTGCCTGGTCGCACTGCTGCCCGCCCTGCTGCTGACCCTGTTGTGCCGCAAGGCGGTGCACCGGCATCTCGCGGCGGAGCGCCGTAGCGCGCAGGCGGTGGTCAAGGTGCTGGTGGTGGGGGAGCCCACCGCCGCCGACAGCGTCGCCGCGCACCTCGCCGCCCGCACCGATCACCCGTACGTGGCGGTGGGCGCCGTACCCGTGGGCGACGGCGAGTTCGGCTCGGGCATCCGGACCGGCAACCGGCTCGGCGCGACGGCTCCCGCGTGCACCGCGGAGGACGCCGAGCTCGTCGTGGGCGCGGTGCACGGGCTCGGCGCCGACCTGGTGCTGGTCGTCCCGGGTGCCACCCTCTCCGGGGAGCGGCTGCGCCGGCTCTCCTGGGGCCTGCACGACGCCGGGATCGAGCTGTTCCTCGCGCCCGGCCTGGTGGAGGTGTCCGTCAAGCGCCTGGAGACCGGATCAGCCGGTGGAATGTCGCTGCTGCGGGTGGCCCCGCCGACGACGGAGGGCATGCAGCCCGTGCTCAAGCAGGTCCTGGACCGCAGCGCCGCCCTTCTGGGACTGCTCGCGCTGGCTCCGGTGCTGCTGACGGTGGCGGCGGCGGTGAAGCTGTCCTCACCGGGGCCGGTGCTCTACCTCCATGAGCGGATCGGCCTGGGCGGCCGCCCGTTCGTGATGTGGAAGTTCCGCAGCATGCGCGTGGGCGCCGACAGTCAGAAGGCCCAGCTGGCCCAGGAGAACGAGAACGACGGGCTGATGTTCAAGATGCGCCGCGATCCCCGGGTCACCCGGGTCGGTCACTGGTTGCGCCGTACCTCGCTCGACGAACTGCCCCAGCTGGTCAACGTCCTCAAGGGTGACATGTCCCTGGTGGGCCCGCGGCCCCCGCTCTCCGACGAGGTGGCCCACTACACGCCCGTCGAGTGGCGGCGGCTGACCGTCCGGCCGGGGATGACCGGGCTCTGGCAGATCAGCGGGCGCTCCGACCTGTCCTGGGACGAGACCGTCCAGCTCGATCTCAGCTATGTCGACAACTGGTCGTTCACCAGTGATGTGGACGTCATGGCCCGTACGTTCCGCGCCGTCGTCGACGGTCGCGGAGCGTACTGAGAGGGACGCCGTGGCCGCACAGCACCCCGGCCCCCCGAGGCCCGGCGACCGGCCGGACCCGTCAGCCTCCGAGGCCCTCGCGCCAGTGGGCGTAGGTCGAGGCGATGCCGTCGCGCAGCGGGATCGCCGGCTTCCAGCCGAGTCCCGCCAGCCGGGAGATGTCCAGCAGCTTGCGCGGGGTGCCGTCGGGCCGGGTCGTGTCCCAGGCGATCCGGCCCGTGAAACCGGTGACCTCGGCGACCGTCCCGGCCAGTTCCCGGATGGTGAGGTCGCTGCCGCAACCGACGTTGACCGGCTCGTCGCCGTCGTAGGAGCGCAACAGCAGCGCGCAGGCGGCGGCGAGGTCGTCGACGTGCAGGAACTCCCGGCGTGGGGTGCCGCTGCCCCACAGCACGACCTCCTCGCGCCCCTCGGCCGCCGCCTCGTGGAAGCGGCGGATCAGTGCGGGCAGGACGTGCGAGGTCTCCAAATCGAAGTTGTCGCCCGGCCCGTAGAGATTGGTCGGCATGGCGCTGATGTAGGAAGCGCCGTACTGGCGCCGGTACGACTGCACCTGGACGATGCCCGCGATCTTCGCGAGGGCGTAGGCCTCGTTGGTGGGCTCCAGCGGGCCGGTCAGCAGCGCGTCCTCGGTGATCGGCTGGGGGGCGTGCTTGGGGTAGATGCACGACGATCCCAGGAAGAGCAGACGGCCCACGCCGGCCGCGTGGGCTCCGGCTATCACACTGAGCTGGATCTGGAGGTTCTCCTCCAGGAACTGCACCGGCTGAGTGCTGTTGGCCATGATGCCGCCGACCTTCGCGGCGGCGAGCACCACCGCGTCGGGGCGCAGGGCGGCCAGTTCCGCGGCGGTGCGCGCGGCGTCGCGCAGATCCAGTTCGGCACGGGTGCGGGTGATCACCTCGTGTCCGTCGGCGACGAGCCGGCGGGCCACGGCGGAGCCCACCAGGCCCCGGTGGCCGGCGACGAAGACACGGGCACGGTCGGGCAGCAGCGATGCGGTCATGGACCGGATCATGCCAGGCGCCGCGTGGTCGGTACGACCACATCCGCAGTTCGGACGACTTTTCCCCTTGTTCACCACGTTCACGACATACGGCCCGCGTACCGCGGGCGCACGAACCGGAACCGCCTCCTGGGCGGGTCCGGCAGGGAAGGGAACACCGCATGACCAAGACCGCGCTGATCACCGGCGTGACCGGGCAGGACGGCTCGTATCTGGCGGAGCTGCTGCTGTCGAAGGGCTACCGGGTGCACGGCCTGGTGCGCAGGTCGTCCAGCTTCAACACCGAGCGGATCGATCACATCTACCAGGGCCCGCAGGAGGCCGAGCGCAGTTTCGTGCTGCACCACGCCGACCTCTCCGACGGGGTGGCGCTGGTGAACCTGCTGCGCGACATACAGCCGGACGAGGTGTACAACCTGGGCGCGCAGTCCCATGTACGGGTCTCCTTCGACGCGCCGCTCTACACCGGCGACGTGACCGGTCTCGGCGCGCTGCGGCTGCTGGAGGCGATCAGGGCGAGCGGCGTGCAGACGCGGATCTACCAGGCGTCGTCCTCGGAGATGTTCGGCTCGACGCCGCCCCCGCAGAACGAGGACACCCCCTTCCACCCGCGCAGCCCGTACGGCGCCGCGAAGGTCTTCGCCTACTGGGCCACCGTCAACTACCGCGAGGCGTACGACATGTTCGCGGTCAACGGCATCCTGTTCAACCACGAGTCCCCGCGCCGCGGCGAGACCTTCGTGACCCGCAAGATCACCCGCGCCGTCGCCCGGATCAAGGCCGGTCTCCAGGACCGTCTCTACCTGGGCAACCTGGACGCGGTCCGCGACTGGGGGTACGCCCCCGAGTACGTCGAGGCGATGTGGCGGATGCTCCAGCACGACGAACCCACGGACTACGTGGTCGCCACCGGAGTCCCCGCCACGGTGCGGCAGTTCGTGGAGAACGCGTTCGACCACGTCGGTCTCGACTGGAACGAGTACGTCCGCTACGACCCCAAGTACGAGCGCCCCAGCGAGGTCGACGCACTGATCGGGGACGCGTCCAAGGCCCGCGAGACGCTGGGCTGGAAGCCCACCGTCCTGGTGGAGGAACTCGCGCGGATCATGGTCGAGGCCGATGTGCGGCAGGTGGAGGACCAGCTCGCGGGGGCCTCGGTGCGCATCGACCGCTGACGCGGCCACGCACGCAACGTCGCCCGCCGGTAACGGATGGGGAACACCGGTTCCATGAGGACGACGCGAACACGTTTAAATTGTTTATCAGATGAGTCAAATGCGTTCCGCGAAGTGACATGCACTCGTAGAGTTCGCGCACAACACGTTCATACGGCCCGCCCGGACCCAGGGGGCATAGGCGGGCACGTCAAAGGCAGAGAGTCCATGACCGGGCTCAGAAGCCGGGGGGTACATGCACAGAAGAACACGAGGGCGACTCGGCGTCGCCCTCGCACTGTCAGTTGCGGCAACGGGAGGCCTGGGCCTCATCACGATGCTGCCGCAGTCCGCTTCCGCGATCACCTCGCCCGTCGCCTTCACCGCCGACGACCTGCCGACCTGGCAGACCAACGGCATCGTGTGGGCCCTGGCCGAGGCGAACGGCACGGTCTTCGCGGGCGGCACCTTCTCACAGGTGCGCCCGCCGGACGGGGAGAGCGGCACCGCGCAGGAAGCGCTGAACCTCGTCGCCCTGGACGCGGCGACCGGCGATCCCACGTCCTGCAAGCTGTCCTTCGCCGTCGGAAGCGGCAGCGCGACCGTGCGGGCCCTCGCGGTCTCGCCGGACAAGAAGACGCTGTACGCGGGCGGCTACTTCGGCTCGGTCAACAACGTGCCGGTCAGCAGCCTCGCCGCCATCGACATCGCCACCTGCACGCCCAAGGCGAGCTTCCACCCGAGCGTCCCCGCCACCGTGCGGACGCTCGCGGTCACCGGGGACACCGTCTATCTGGGCGGCGACTTCACCTCCGTCGGGGGTGCCGAGCACGAGCGGTACGCGGCGGTGGACGCCACCAGCGGCGCGGTGAAGCCGTTCCAGGCCGACGTCGACGAGCCCGGCCGGGCCGTCGCGGTCACCCCGGACGGCAAGAACGTGATCCTCGGCGGTGACTTCTTCACCGTCAACGGCGCGAGCTCGCACGCCCTGGCCGTCGTCGACGCGACCACGGGCGCCAATGTGCGCACCTACCCCGGCTTCATCGACGGCAGGTCGGTGGTCAAGGCCCTCGACACCGACGCCACGGGCTTCTACACCGGCAACGAGGGCACCGGCGGCGGTGTCTTCGACGGCCGTATCGCGCTGGACCTGTCCACGCTGAACCAGCGCTGGCGCGACACCTGCCTCGGCGCCACGCAGGCGGTCGAGTCCTACCAGGGTGTGCTGTACAGCGCCTCGCACGCCCACGACTGCTCCAGCGTCGGGGAGTTCCCCGACGGCCGCCGCCGCCACCTGCTCGCGGAGCCGACCACCGGCACCAACAAGCTGGGCTGGTTCCCGGACACCAACGACGGTCCGGGCGAGGGCATCGGCCCGCGCGCCATGGTGGTCTCGGAGACCTCGAACAACAAGTACATGTGGGTCGGCGGCGAGTTCACCACCGTCAACGGCTCGGCGGCCCAGGGCCTGACCCGCTTCCCGTCCTCCCCGGACACCGGAGCGCCGACGGTGCCGTCGGCCAGCGGCGAGTCCGTGTCGTCGACCGAGGCCCGGGTCCGCTGGCGCTCGAGCTATGACACGGACGACAGCAAGCTGACGTACAAGGTCTACCGCAACAACGGTGCCACGCCCGTGTACACGGTCGAAGGCGACTCCGTCGAGTGGTCGCGGCCGCAGCTCTCGTTCACCGACAAGAACGTCTCCCCCGGCTCCACCTACAGCTACCGGGTGACCGCCACCGATGCCGCGGGCAACGCCTCCGGGCTGTCGTCCACGGTCACCGTGACGGTGCCGACGTCCACCCAGAACTACGCGGCGCAGGTGCTCGCCGACGGCGCGAACCTGTACTGGCGCTACGACGAGTCCGGCAGCCCGTTCATCGGGGACAGCTCGTCGGGTGACCAGAGCGGCGTCCAGATCAACGAGCCCTCGCTGCGCCAGACCCCGGCAGCCGTGACGGGCGCGTCCACCGCCATCGGGTTCAACGGCAGCAACGAGTGGGTCTACAGCGAAAAGCGGACCACGGTGCCGAGCCAGTACTCGATCGAGACCTGGTTCAAGACCACCACCACCCGGGGCGGCAAGCTGGTCGGGTTCGGCGACCGGACCACCCAGAACAGCGGCAACTACGACAAGCACGTCTATATGCGCAACAACGGTCAGCTGATCTTCGGCGTCTGGACGGGCACCGCCCGCACCATCACCACGCCGAACAGCTACAACGACGGCGCCTGGCACCATGTCGTCGCCACCCAGGGCTCCTCCGGGATGGCCCTGTACGTGGACGGCGTCCAGGTCGGCACGCTCGCCGAGACCAGCAACCAGAACTACAGCGGTTACTGGCGCATCGGCGGGGACAACCTCAACGGCTGGCCGAACCGTCCGACCAGCTACACCTTCGCCGGTCAGATGGACGAGACGGCGATCTACCCGTCGGCACTGAGCGCGGCCCAGGTGCAGAAGCACCACGCCCTCGCCTCGGCCGTGGCCGACACCGTGCAGACGGTCAAGGCGGCGGACGACACGTATGTCAACGCCGGTGCCACCAGCGCCAACTACGGCACCTCCACCTCCCTGGCGGTGCGTGGCACCTCGCCGTACGAGACGTATCTGCGCTTCGACCTGCCGGCGGCTCCGGCCGGGACGGTGCTCAAGAGCGCGCGCCTCACGGTGAAGACCACCACGATGAGCAGTGCGGGCAGCACGGACGAGATCTCCGTGCGGCCGGTCACCGGAAGCTGGACGGAGTCGGGCACCACCTACGCCTCGAAGCCGGCCGTCTCCGAGACCGCGATCGGCACCCTGACCGGGATGACCGAGCTGTCGTCGCTCTACTCGACGGCGCTCGAGACCGGGGCGCTCTCCCCGGCCCTGGGCGGCAGCTACAGCCTGGCCCTCACGAGCACCGGTGCGGACGCCCTGTGGCTGTGGTCCGGTGAGGCGTCAGCCGCGGAGAACACCCCGCAGCTGGTGCTGACCTTCGGGGCGCCGTAACCTCGCCGCCTCTCCGTGCGGGCCCGCACCTCGGTGTGGGCCCGCACATCCTCCGGGCCCGCACCTCCGTGTGGGCCCGCCTCCATACCCCGGGGCCCGCCGGCCCCGCAGGAGCCACCATGCACACTCGTACTACTCGGCCTGTCCGGCCTCTCAGGCGCGGCGCCGTCGGCGTCGTCGCTCTCACCGCGCTCCTCGCGCTCACCGGTTGCAGTTCGGACGGCGACGCGGAGGCGAAGGCCAGGCCCACCCAGAGCGCCTCCGGCAAGAAGGCCGCCGCCACACCCGACTCCCAGGCGAGCGCGCCCTCCGAGGGCCCGCGGGCCCCCGCCCCCAAGGGCCCGGTCCTACCCGACGCGAAGATCACCCCGGCGACCGGCACCTTCACCGCCAAGGAGAAGAAGTTCCTGAACGGCCGGGTGCCCGTGGACATGGACCCGGCCGCCGTGCTCCAGACCGGCCAGGAGACCTGCCAGCGCGTCGAGCGCACCGCCGCCCACGACCGGAACGCCGCGATCGGCGCGATCATCTCCGGGGACCTCCCGGACGCCGACGCCGCGATCAAGCAGCTGTGCCCGAAGCAGCAGCCCCTGCTGGACGCCGCCTCGACCGGGTTCGCCGGCGGCACCCAGAAGAACCCGGAGCCCGGCACCTACCAGGCACTCACCACCGCCACGGGCTGCACCTGGCAGGCGATGGGAGAAGAGGGCAAGGTGCTGGCGGCCGGTCCCGGCACGGGCGCCGGCAAGAAGGTGACCGCAGAGATCCCCGACGGAACCCGTACGTTCGTCTCGACCGGCTGCTACGCCTGGCTTCCCGCGTAGGGCTACGACTCCGTTACGACGACTCCCCCCTGGCTGAGCCAGGGGGGAG
>NZ_JBHWIW010000081.1:0-17663 GCF_042731955.1 Streptomyces sp. NPDC059828
TGCCCCTCGGCCCGCAGCCTGCCCGCCAGCGCATACGCGATCGTCGTCTTGCCCGCACTCGGCAACCCGGTCAGCCAGATGGTGGCCCCAGTCACCGCTCAGACCGCCGGAAGCGCCGTGGCCAGGGAATTGGCCGCCTGGAGACCGAGATTCAGGCCGGCCGCGGCCGGGTCGTCCGACCAGGGCTGGATCCGCGCGGTGTCGGCGAAGCGGCGGAGCGCCGCCACGGGCGTGATGCGCGGTGCCAGCCGGCCCGCCCGCCAGGCCTCGCGGAAGGCGATACCGGCACCCTTGCTGTTGCGGTGCGCCACCCTGAGCGCGGGCACGAAGCAGACCTGGCCGCCCGACTCCGCGAGCCGCTCCACCAGCCCGTTGTCGCTCGCGGTGACGATGTCCGGGAAGCCCCCGGCGTTGAGGAAGTGCTCGGTCCAGACGGCCGAGTTGCCGCCCGCGAAGAAGGTCACCGGGCTGTATGCCGCGTGCTTGGCGTACCGCACCTCGTACCGGTACTGGCGGGCGCGCGCCACCACGCTGCTGTCGAACGGCAGCACCCGCCCGGTGATCGCGGCACGTTCACCGGTCAGCGCGGTGTCGAGCACCTGGAACCAGTCCGGCAGGGGGCGGGCGTCGTCGTCCAGGAAGGCCAGCACATCGCCGGTCGCCTCCTTGGCCGCCAGATTGCGGCTGGCCGCAGCCCCGCACCGGGTCGCGTTGCGGAGCACCCGGACGGGGAAGGGGTATTCGCTGTCGCCGGTGCTGAGGGGGGTGTCGGAGGCGTCGTCGACGAGCAGGACCTCCTGGACGACGCCGCTGTCGTAGGCCGCGATCGCGCTCAGCAGCTGGCGGATGTCCGAAGGCCGGTTGCGGGTGGCGACCACCGCGGAGACCGTCTTGGTGTTGTGTGTCGTACTCACTGCCGTACTCCTTGCGGGCGTTTGTCCATGGCTCATCGCGTCCTGGTCGCGGCCGCGGGGGTGGTCGTCGCGGCGGCGAACGGGTCCAGCACCTCGTCCACCTCTTCCAGGAGGTCGCCGAGGGTGGCTCTGGCGGCTTCGGCGCCGCCGGTGGCGGGCTCGGTGGTGATGGTGATGCGGGCGGCGGCCTCGGCCGCGAGCCGAACCGCGGTCGCCGCGTCCTCTGCGCGCGCCACCACATAGCCGCAGCGGTCCTCCGACCAGCGCAGCTCGTGCACGGTGTCGCCCTGGCCGACCTGTACGTCGACGTCGACCACGCCCGGCGCGGACTCGGCGTCCGCGGCGCCGGCCACCGAGGTGACCACCCCGGGCTCGGCGACCAGGAAGCGGATCGCGGCCGCTCCACGGGTGGCGGGCGTGGGCAGCGGGTCGCCGCCCTGGGCCAGACGGTAGGTGGCCTCCTCCAGGTCGACGCCGTGGACGAGCCGTACGAGTTCGTTGATGCGGTCGCCGCCCCTGCGGCTGTGCGACTCCACTACACGCGGGCCGTCGGCCGTGAGGATCAGCTCGGTGTGGGCGGGGCCGTCCACGAGGCCGACCGCGTCGAGGAGGTCCAGCACCATGGCGTGCACCGCGGCGCGGTCCCGGTCGGTCAGCGGCGCGGGGACGACATGGCCGAGTTCGACCGCTCCCCCGCCGGTCTCCTTGCCGGTGACGGCGACGACGGTGTGCCTGCCGCCGGCCGAGAAGGTCTCGACGCTCAGCTCGTCACCGATGAGCCGCTGTTCGGCCATGAAGGTGCCCAGGCCGAACTCCTGGCGCCATGCCCACGCCGCGTCCGTCTCGTCCGGAGAGGTGATCATGCGGACACCGAGACTTCCGGAGCCCATCGTGGGCTTGAGCACGGCGCCGCCGTGGGTCTTCACGAAGTCGCGCAACTCGTCGTGCGTCGGGCCGACCACGGTGGGGACGGGGCCGATGCCCCGCTCGTTGAGCAGGGCCCGCAGGGCCGGCTTGTCGTGCAGCAGGCGGGTGGTGCGGGCGCCGTTTCCGGGCAGGCCCAGGGCTTCGGTGAGGTGTCCGGCCACGACCTGGGCCGCTTCGGTCTGGGTGAAGACCCGGACGAACGGCCGTTGTTCGTGCAGGGCGCGCACCAGTGCGGTGACGGTGGGCACGTCCTGGTAGTCGACCAGCAGCAGCTGGGCGCAGTGCTCCACGACGGCCGGGTCGAAGGCGGACGGCTTCTGGATGTGCACGATCTCGAAGCCGAGAGCACTGGCCTTGCGGATGATGCCGGCCTTGCCGCCGAGGATGAGGACACGTGTTGCGGTCAAGGCGGTCACCTCTGGGTGGTCGTGGTGAGGACGGGCACCGTGCCGGTGCCGGGGTCGGCGGCCGAGTCCCGCAGCGCCTCCCATACGGCGGCGGTGGGCAGTGGAAGGCCCGTGTCGGGAGCGGCGGCCGGTTGACGCGGGGTGAGTCCGGCCAGATACGGGCGGAGGCCCATTCCGGTGAACTCCTCGAGTCGTGCGGTCTCCTCGCCCCGGCACAGTGCCTGGTACTCGACGACCAGCCGTCGCTCTTGCGGCACCTGCGGTGCGAAGTCCACCCAGTGCCTGTTCCACGCGGTCCACTTGGCGAGGGCGGCTGCCTCGGTCTCCGGCAGCCACGGCCGGTCACCGGACCACCGCAGCATGGACCGGGCGGCTTCGAGAGGGTGGCGTACGAGCATCACGTACCGCGCGTCGGGCAGTGCGGCGTCGAGCCAGGGAAGGTGCAGCAGGTACTCGTTGTACTTGTCGCCCCAGCGCGTCAGGCCCTCGTTGCTCTCGGCGAGGATGCGCCGGGCGAGCGCGGTGGGGTCGTCGCCCGCGGCGCCTTCGGCGACCTCGCGGGCGGCGTTCCGCAGGCTCTTCTCGACCCGGGCACGCCAGCCGTCGGCGCCGGCGCCGTCCGGTGGGCGCCGGTCGAGCGCGTGCAGGATCTCGTCCGTCCGCAGGTGGCGGTCGGCCAGGTCCTGGCGGGTCAGCCAGCGGTGCAGCAGATAGGGCAGCTTGCCGTTGACCGTGAAGTGGCCGCCCGCGTCGTGGAAGGCCAGGTTCATGGCGTAGGCGAAGGCCGTGGTACCGCAGCGCTGGGCACCGAGCAGGATCACCGGTGATGTGGTCGACGTGGTCATATGGCCGTCTCCTCCGTACGCGCGGTGTGCCGGGCGTCCGCTGCGGGCACCGCGCCCACCGCCTCGGCCATCTCGCGCAATCGCCGCATGCACGCGGAGCTGGCTTCGAAGCCGCCCGCGGTGAACTCCTCACCCCAGGGTTCGTCGCGCTGCGGCTGGGTGAGCACGCGGCCGATCCGCCAGTGCGTCTCCAGGGAGACCCAGCCCTCGTACCCGTCGTCGGCGAGCCTGCCGAGGATCGCGGGCCACGGCAGGTCTCCGTCCCCCAGGCGCACATACGCGGTGCGGCCTACCGGGTCCTTCACATGGACGTGCCGGATGCGTTCCCGGCCGAGCTCGTAGTCCCGCGGGAACGGCTCGGGATCCCAGCCGCTGAAGACGCTGTTGCCCGGATCCCACAGGACGCCGAGCCGGTCGTCTCCGAGCTCGTCCAGGAACTCGAGGGTGTGGCGCATGGTGGGGCTGTTGGTGCGCATGCCCGTTTCCACGATGAGGGGGACCCGGTCGGCCGGCACGCCGTCGAGGACCTCACGCGCGGCCTTCGCCGCCGTGCGCGGGTCCGGATCGCCTTCGCGGTAGAACGTGAAGATCCGGACGAACGGCGCTTCCAGCAGTTCGGCCCGCCGGACCGCGTCCACGACCAGCTCGCGCACCTGGGCGATCTCGGCGTCGGTGCGCGGCAGGGCGCACTTGAGCGCGGGCGGGTCGAATCCGGCGATCCGCAGCCCGTGGCCCTTCACCGCCTCGCGTACGGCGGTGAGCTGGGCGTCGGTCATCAAGTGGGGCGGTACGCCGCCGGATGACCGGATCTCCAGTCCGCCGAAGCCCTGACGGGACGCCTCCGCGGCGGCCGTGTCGATGTCCTGGGACAACTCGTCGTTGATGATGGCGAGTCTCAAAGGAGGGTCTCCTCGATGAGAGCAGATGAGTCGGAGTCGGGGGCCTGGCGGGCTCCCGCCGCGTACCAGTCGATGAGGAGCGCGGTGTCCTCCCCGAGTGAGGGCGCTTTGGTCTCGACCGTGACCGCCCGCAGCGCCCCGGCGGCCGCGAGCACCTCGCGTGTCGGTTCGGAGCAGGAGGCGAGCGGCTGGTGCCGTGAGGTGGCGGGGGCGCTCCAGTCGAACCCCTTCACCTGGCCGTGGGAGGTCCAGGGGGCCAGCCGGGCGGCGGCCTTTACGGGGTCCGGTGCGATGCGGGCGAGGCCCATGGTGTCGAGCAGGATTCCGGTGCCGGCGCGCTGGCACAGCTCGGCGAGTTCGGGGACCGGCGCGTACCCGTGGTGGGTCTCGACCAGCACGAGGCGACTGCCACCGGTCCGGGCGGACAGGGCGGCCACCTGGGCGAGAGTCAGTTCGAGGCGCTGGTGGTCCGTGCAGCCCTCCGCCGCGAACACCTTGACGGGAAGGCCCGGTTCGAGCCACGGCAGGGCGGTGCACGCCTCGACCGGGTGAGCGGGATCGCCCAGCACGACCCCCGTACCCACGAAGCAGACGTCGGCGCCCGCGCCCCGCAGCACGGCAAGGCCGCCCGACCCTTCCCAGCCGTGCCCCTTCCCGGCGCGCACATCGACGGTGCTGCCACCGAGTGCCAGGGCCAGCGCGGCCAGCCGGGCGGCGTCCAGGTCCGGAGCCGAACCCGAGGAGAGTCCCACCAGCGTGGCCGGGGCCGTCATGCGGCCACCGCCAGGTCCTGGGCGACGGAGGCCAGGATCTCCGTCACGGCACGCGCCCCTTCCAGATGGCAGCGACGCGGCGGCCGTCCGGTCGTGACGGCTTCCGCCATCTCCTCGTAGACCGCGCGCCGCAGCTCCGCGGTGGGCACGGTCGGCAGGGTCTGCCCGGCGTCACCGAGCTGGGTGGTCACCATGCCGTCGGCGACGCAGAGCCCTCCGTCGGGGCCGAGTATCTGGAGCCGTTCGGTACGGACCGACGACTCGGCGGTGACGGTGAAGGCGAGGGTGGCCCCGCCCCGGAACTCGATATGACCGGTGACCCGGGTGTCGATACCGGGGGCGAGCGCCCTGCTCGGCGCGAGCCGCACGGACTCGGGATCTCCCAGCAACTGGCAGGCGAGGTCCAGGTAGTGCACTCCGAGGTGTGCCGCGATCCCGCCGAAAGCCGAGGTGGCGTCGCTGCGCCAGCCCGCCCTGCGGTAGTGGGCCGGCGGCCTGAACCGGGACACCTCCAGCACCGCCGTGACGGCGGGATCGGCCCAGTTCGCGGCAAGTGCCGTCGCGGGCAGGCGCATACGGTGCTGGAGCATCACACCGACCGGCCGCCCGGCCCGCCGGCCGGCGGCGGCGATCAGGTCGATCTCGGACACGGACACGGCAGGCGGCTTCTCGAGCAGCACGGCCTTGCCCTGCTCCAGCGCCTGGACGGCGAGCCCGGCCCGGCTTCCCGGCGGCAGGCACAGCGCCACCAGCTCGACACGGGGATCGGCCAGCATGTCCCGCCAGGAGCCCGCCCGGGGCAGCCCGCCGACATCGACCGCGATGTCCTGTTCGAGTACGGCCACTACTTCGGCCGCGCCGAGCCCGCCGAGGGCGGCCGCGTGCTGGCGGCCCGCGGCCCCGAAGCCGACGATGCCCACTCCCACGCTCATCGGGTACCTCCCGGAACGGCGGGGGTGCGGTCCGGGACGGCGGGGGTGCGGTCCGCGGTCCAGCCGAGGCGCTCCACCACGGTCAACGGGACGGATATCCCACCGTCCAGGGCCGCCGCTTCGGCCAGCTCCTCCTGCTGTTCGGGAAGATGGACGCGCGGGGCGCCCTGGGGGTAGCCGGCGGCAACGGCGTTCGACAGCACGGTGAGCAGCTCGTCCACGGGGGGATCGCCGAAGGCCGCCGGGGACAGTGCGAGGAAGAGCTGTGAGCAGTCCATGGGCCGGTCGGGCTCCGCACGCTGCTTGTGCACCAGGGGGCTGACCGTTCCGCCGGCCAGGATTCCCGCCAGCACCTCGGTGATCACGGCGACGCCGAGCCCCTTGTGACCACCGAACACGGGGACCGCACCGCCGCGGTCCAGTTCCTCCGGGTCGGTGGTGGGCCGGCCCTGACGGTCCACCAGCCAGCTCGCGGGCACGGGCTCGCCGCGGTGTGCGGCATGCCGGATCTTCCCGCTCGCGACGGTGCCGGTGGCGAAGTCCACGACCAGCGGCCGTTGGTCGCCTCGCGGAACGACCATGCACACGGCGTCGTTCCCGAGAGTGGGACGCCCCGCACCCGGTGCGGCGACACTCGGCCCGGAGATGTTGAGCACCAGCCCGACGACCTCATGCCGGACGAAGAGGTCGCGGTAGGCCGCGAGCATCCCGATGTGGTTGTTGCCCCGCACGGCCACGGCCGCGAGTCCCGTCGCCGCCGCCTGCCGTGCGCAGTGCTCGGCCGCGAGTTCGGCGGCGACCTGTCCGAAGCCGCCGTGGGCGTCGAGTACGGCGACAGGGCCGCTCTCGGAGATCCACTCGGGAGCGGCTTCGGGGTCGATACCACCGCGCTCCAGGCGGTCCAGATACATCGGGAGCAGACCGACACCGTGCGAGAAGTGGCCTCGCACGTCGGCATCGACCAGGACACGCGCCACCAGTGCGGCGCGGTCGGAGCCGACTCCGGCTGAGGTGAGGGAGCCGACCGCGGCGGCGGTGAGAGCCGCCGCGGAGAACCGGACCGCGTCCTGCGCCGGATCCGTCCGTGCCGGGGGCTCCGGGCGGCGGTTGAGGTGGACGACACGGTCCGCGGTGGCGGCGGTGTCCGCGTCGGTGGTCACCAGCAGGACGCCACTGCCGTCGCGGGCGGCGCTGTGCGCCGGCTCGGCGGACAGCGCGCCCGACGGGCCGGCCTCCGGCCGGGTGGCGTCGACGACCACGACCGGCCGGGAGCCCCCGGGGGGCAGGGCCTGTCCGGCCCGTACCACCGTGACACCCGCCGGCCGTGCCGGGGCGACCCGCCGCGGGCGGCCGTGGGCGCCCGCGGCCATGGCACCGTACTGAGCCCGCCGCCGTCCGTCCAGGACCTGGATCAGGGCATCGGCCGACGCCCTGTCGTCGGTGTGCACGGCGACGATCTCGCCTGCGGCCACGCTGACGGTCAGTCCTGCGATCAGGATGCGCTCGGCACCTTCGGGGCCCTCGGCCACGATCAGGTCCGCCACGCGGAGTGCGGGCGGCCTGCCCGCTGCTTCGGTCATCACTGACTCCTCAAAGTGCCGTGCTTGTGCCGTGCTTGTGCCGTGCCGTGCTTCTGCCGTGCCGTGCTGCGCGGCGCTCAGGAAGCCTGCGGCTCCAGGAACTCGAGCCGGTTGCCGAGCTTGTCGAAGGCGTAGAAGCGGTCGTGGCCGGGGAAGTTGTCGTCCCACGTCACCTCGTGACCGCACTCCTCCAGGCGCTTGGCCAGGTCGCGCAGGGAGCGGACGAGGATGCCCGGGTGCGCCTTGCGGGCGGGGCTGAAGTCCTGCTCCACACCGAGGTGGACCTCGAGACCGCCGCCGCGGAACCAGCAGCCGCCGCGGGCGGCGAGCACCGGCGGCTTCTCCAGCTCGGCCATGCCCATGACCTCGCCCCAGAACTGGCGGCACAGGTCCTCCGCACCGGCGGGAATGGCGAGCTGCACGTGGTGGAGACCGCCGAAGGAGTAGTCGGTGGTGTTCTCGGTGCTCATGCTCTTCATCTCTCTTTCGCTCTGCTTCTCTGGACTTCTCGCTGCTTGTTGCTTGTTGCTTGCTGCTTGCTGCTTGCTGCTTGCTGCTTGCTGCTTGCTGCTTGCTGCTTGCTGCTGCCGCGAGTCGGTGGATGGGACTGCCGTGGTGTCAGCCGGTGGCGGTGATGGCCTCGTGGCGCGCGGCCATGCCCTCGCTGCGTACGGTGAACGACAGTTTCCGCACGCCCTCCCTGGCACGCTCCAGCGCCTCGTCCTGGGTGCCGCCCACCGCGCACACATGCGCCCCGCGGGCGAACGAGCCCGTCACGCCGTTCAGGCGCTTACCCGGCTCGCGCAGCACCTCGACGTCGACCACGCCCTCCAGGGCACGGGCCTCGTCCTCGCCGGTGACCTCCACGATCTCGCCGACGGCGTCCGGGCAGGCGTACCAGATGGCGGCCGCACGCGGCCCGTCCGGTGTGCGCTCCAGCGTGGCCCGTACGTCGTCGAGCACCTTGAGCCCGACGGCCTGGCGGGCCACCACGTCGATCAGGTCGACACCGCTGATCCGTGCCCACAGCTCGGGGATCTCGTCACCGGCGGGGCGCAGGTGGGTCTCCACCACGTGCACGGCGTCGGCGGAGACGATCACCTCGGTGTGGGTGACCCCGTGGCGTACGCCGAGTGCGCTGAGCATGTCCCGGACGGTGGCGGCGATGCGCTGCTCGTCCGCCGCCGCGAGCGGGGCAGGGACGACATGACCGACCTCCACGAAGTGGTCGTGTTCCGAGATCTTGCGGGTGACACCGACCACGAGGTGCGCACCGGCCTCGCTGACGCTCTCGACGCTGTACTCGTCGCCGCTGAGGAACGGTTCCACCAGCAGTTCCGGGGAATCGAGGTCGTCCGCGCCGGTGGCGCCCCAGTCGAGAGCGCGCTCGATGTCGGCGGGGCCGTCGATCCGGGTCACGCCCTTGCTGGCGACTCCGCGGACCGGCTTGCAGATCAGGGGGTATCCCGACTTCTCTGCGACCTTGAGGACGCCCGCGGCGTCGTGCACGGTCTCGGCCGTGGTCTCACCGACCCCCGCCGCCGCGAGGACGCGCCGCATCTCGCACTTGTCGGCGACGGCCCGCACCGTTTCCGGGCTGTGCCAGGGCAGGTCGAGGTCGATGCCGATGGCGGCGGTCTTCTCGGTGTCCTTCTCGGTGAAGTTGGTGAGCCGGTCGACCGGGTCGACGCTGTGCACGAACCGGGCGGCGGCGACCCACTCGTCGACGGGCGCGTCCTCCCGCAGGACGATCAGCCGCTGGATCTTCTCCCGGCTGCGCAGCCTGGGCACCACCTCGGGCCGGCAGATGACGGTCGTCCGCAGACCGGGCCAGGCGTCGCGGGCCCGGTCGGGCAGATCGCGTCCGCCGCTGACGATCAGCAGATGCTGGGGAGGCGGGATGTCGGACATGGAGCTCCTCCGTGTGTACGGGATGGGTCAGCTGCCGGTCGCGGTGGACACGGCGGTGGGTTCGGGCTCGGGTTCGGTCCGCTCCGGCACAGCCGCGGGGTCGGCCCCGGGTTCCGTCCGCTCCGGCACGGCCGCCGCCCTCGGACGGGTTCCCACCCAGCTCAGCGCGGCGGCCAGCGGGAAGCACACGGCGAGGATCAGCCAGCCCGCGGGGCCGGTACCGGCGAGCAGCCACAGCACGACCGCCGGGCCGGCGATCTCGGCGGCCGAGAAGCCCAGGTTGAAGAAGGCGAGGTAGCGGCCCTGGGCCGCCTCCGGGGAGAGCGCGAACGAGATCTCCCACGACGAGGCCGAGTGCAGGAGTTCGGCGACCGTCAGCAGCAGCAGCGCGGCCATCAGGGTCACGGCGGCCCACCCGGCGGTGTCCGTGACGCCACTCGCGGCGAAGGCACAGCAGGCCAACGCCAGCAGTACGGCTGACCAGTTGGTGGCGCGCGCGGCTGAGGGGAGGCTGTCGATGTGCCTCGTCACTCTCACCTGACCCAGCACGGTGATGACGGTGTTGGTGGTGACCAGCACGGTGATCATCCAGTCCGGGGACGGGGTGTGCTCGGCCACCCACAGCGGGAGCACCATGATGAGCACGGCGTCGTGCAGGAAGAGCACGCCGTTGGCGGCCATCGCGGCCACGAACCGCCAGTCGCGGAGCGGCGGGACGACACCGGCGGAGGTCTTGTCCCCGTCCTCGCCCTTGGGGACGGAGGGGCCGACCTTCGGCAGCATGCTGATGAAGGCGAAGACGAAGAGGAAGCTGATCGCGTTGCCGATGAACAGCCAGCGGAACGCGGTCTCCGAGCCCGTCGTCAGCGCGATTCCGGCGATCCCGAACCCGACGGTGAAGCCGAGGTTGCGCAGGGCGCGGATGAACCCCATGGTGCGGTTGCGTTCCGTGCCGGTGATGAGCCGGCCCACCAGGGCCTGGTTGAGCGGCTGGCCCGCCCGGTCCATGACGAACAGCAGACAGGCCGTCACGACGAACTCGGTGAAGCCGTCGACGTCGAGGTAGGCGATGTAGCCGACGGCCCGCCACAGGACGACGACGAGCAGGACGTTGCGCGGGCCGAAGCGGTCGGCGAGCCGGCCCATGGGCACGGTGGTCGCGAGTCCCACGATGCCCGCGAGCGCCAGTCCCACACCGAGCTGCGTCTCCGTCAGCCCTCCGAAGCGGGTGAAGTAGAGGGCTGAGCCCGCCAGGAACATGCCGGTTCCCAAGGAGCCGATCAGCGCGTTCAGCGCGATGATCCGTGACTCCCGGGTGGCGGGCAGTGCCCCGGTGAACCGGTGTCGCCAGGTGGTGTGTTCAGTCATGGGTTTCTCCATCGGGGCTTCCGGGCGCAGACGGCGCGGTGGCTGCGCGGGCGGGCGGCGCGGTGGCCGCACGGGCGGGCGTGGTCCCGGTCCACTGGGCCCGCCAGTGGTCCACCAGCCCGCCCCAGGCGGGGACCGACCCGGAGGGAAGGTAGGTGCGCCGGATCGTGTGCGGTCCGGCCGTCCAGGGCTCGGCGGCGGAGCGGACCGTGCCGAAGGCCAGCACATCGTCCGCCAGCAGGTCCGCCGTGCCGGGGACTCCCCCGTAGGGGTAGGCGAACAGGCGCGCCGGGCCCGGCCCGTACCGGGCCTTGATGTCGGCGAGCGACCCGAGGGTCTCCTCGCGAACCTGGTCCGCCGGTGCCAGGTCGAGATGGGGGTGGGTCCGGGTGTGCGCGGCGATCAGATGGCCGTCGGCCGCCAGCCGGTCGCACTCCTCGTAGGTGAGGTGGTCCTGGCGGGGCCGCTCGCTGCGCCGGCCCAGCAGGCCGGTGCAGACGAAGAACACCGCGCGTACGCCGAGCCGTTCCAGTATCGGCGCCGCGTGGGTGACGTTGTCGCGGTAGCCGTCGTCGAAGGTGATCAGCACGGTGGGACGGTCCGGCCGGTGCGGGGTGTCCCCGGCCACCAGCCCTGACGGCTCGTACGGGTCGAAGTCCTCGAGCACACGCTCCAGGCCGTGTTCGAAGTCCCGGGGGGTGAGCGCGGTGTAGTGGCGGAGGTCCGGGTGGACGTGGTGGAAGTAGAGCACGAGCGGCCAGCCGGGGGCACTGCCGGCGGCGGGCTGGTGCTCGTCGGGTATGCCCGTGATGTACGGGGCCGTGTTCGGGGCCGTGGATGCGTTCACCGGGCGTCTCCCGTCGTGTCCTGCGGGGCGTCCGGCCCGGACAGCACGCCGGACATGACCCGTTCGATCGCGTGGGCCAGCTCCTCGATCCCTGCGTCGCTCCAGTGGCCGGTGGAGTACTTGAGGCTCATCTCCAGCTCTCCGTCGACGATGTCGCCCTCCGCCATCAGCAGGTAGCGCTCCCGCTGGAGCGGCGAGCGGTGTGCGCCGAAGCTCTCGTCGGCGGGGCGGAGCACGGCGCCGGGAGCCCGTTGTTCCAGCCGCAGCAGGTGGCCGCGGAAGTTCAGCCGGACGGTGGGCCGGGGGCAGGCGCGCAGTGCGCCGCGCTCGGCCGCGACGGGCGAGGCGTACCGGAGCGCGTCGAATCCGTACCGCCGCTCCGGCAGTGCGGACAGCGGCTCCAGGGCCGTGCGCAGGGCGGCGAGGCCGTAGCCCTCCCAGCGCAGCACGGCGGGAAAGGTGCTCTGGACGTAGCCGACGGTGCGGGACAGGTCGAGGTCTCCGACGGATACGTCCCGGCTGTGCGCGTACACGTCCACACCGTGGACGGGATGGCCGGTCCACAGCGCGAGCCCGCCCACCAGGGCGCCGAGCGCGAAGTCGTGCGGGGCGATGCCGAGGGCCGGGAGGGTGTGCGTGACCAGCCGGGTGGCGTCCGAGGACAGCCGGAACCGGTGGGTGCGCAGGCTGGGCAGCCGGTCGTCACCCTGGCGTTCGGGTCGCAGGACCGCGAAGTCCCGGGTGCGTGCGGCCCATTCGGCGGCGTCCTCGCGGGCCTCGGGGCTGTCCAGCCAGGTCCGCATCGCCGTGCCGACGGCGCGCGGCCCGGTGGCCGGGGGCTGGGTGGCGTCGCCTGCGAGCAGTGCTTCGAGATCGTCGACGAGGAGCCCCATGGAGACGCCGTCGAGCACGAAGTGGTGCACGGTCATCAGGAGGCGGGCCGTCCCGTCGCCGAGCTCCGCGAACAGCAGGCGGAACGCCATGCCGTCGGCGAGTGACATGGATCGCTGGGCGGCTGCCAGTTCCTCTTCCAGGCGCGCGGTGCGCCGCTCGGCGGGGACACCGCTGAGGTCGACGACACGGACCGCCGCGTCCGCGTCGGGCTCGGCCAGCGCGGCCGTGCCGTCGGCGTGCAGGACCGTGCGGAGCGCGGGGTGCCGCAGCAGCAGGCTCTCGGCGATCCCGCGCAGCCGGTCCGCTCCCAGGGCGGGTCGGGTGGTGAAGAGCGCGTTGAGACAGAAGTGGTCCCGCTCGGGAAACTCGATGTCACCGCCGCCGCTCTCGCCGTCGTACAGCCAACGCTGTTGCGCGGGCAGCAGATCGAGCGGACCGGCCGGTTCGGCGCCCGAGTCCGGCAGGGGCGCAGAGCGTTCCCCGGCGCGGGCGACGGCGGTACGGGCGGTGCGGCCGGTGAGCAGATCGGCGGGCCGCATGGGCACCCCCAGGGAGCGCATCCTGGCGCAGACCCGCATGGCCATCAGGGAGTCCCCGCCACGGGCGAGGAAGTCGTCGTCCGGGCCGAGGCCGGGGTCCTGGAGCAGACCGCGCAGCATCCTTACGACGGCGTCGAGGGGCGGGAGTGCGCGGTCGTCCTCCGGTGTCCCGGCCGTGGCGGCGAGGACAGCGGCGGTCTCGGAGGCGGCGGCGCGCCGGTCGGTCTTCCCGGAGGTGGTCAGCGGCAGCCGGTCGAGCACGGCGATACGGCCGGGAATCAGATAGGCGGGCACCCGTTCCCGCAGGTGGGCGCGCACGGCCTGCGGATCGGGCCCGTCGGCGGTACGGCCGAGTGCGGCGGCCAGCAGTCGTCTGCCGTCGCCGTCGTCCAGGGTGAAGGCGACCGCCGTGGTCACCCCGGGGGCGGTGAGCAGATGGCGGTCGACCTCGTCGAGTTCGATGCGGTGGCCGCGTACCTTGACCTGGTTGTCGGCCCGGCCCAGGAACTCCAGGTCGCCGTCAGGGTGGCGGAGCACGATGTCACCGGTCCGGTACATCCGCGCGGCGGGATCGGCGGCGAAGGGGTCGGCGGCGAAGCGTTCCCCCGTACGCGCACGGTCGTGGAGGTACCCGGCGGCGAGCAGCGGTCCGCCGATCCACAGTTCGCCGCTCTCGCCCGCGGCGACCGGCTTCCGGTTGTCGTCCAGTACGTGGAGCAGGCGCTCTCCGACCGGGCCGCCGATGGGAAGTCCGGCCGTGCCGGGTACGGGTGCGTGCGGGGGCAGCACCAGGGCGCTTGCCGTGATCACGGTCTCGGTCGGCCCGTAGCCGTTGACCAGGGTGGTGTGCCTGAGGGGGGTGCGCCGGTGGGTCCTGGCGTCGTCCGTGGTGGCGTTCTCACTGCCGATGACGACGGTGCGCACGCCCGCGAAGGACGGGCCGGTCGCACCGTCGAGCTCGGTGCAGACCATCCTCCAGTAGGCGGTGGGCAGTTGGAGCACGGTGACGTCCAGCTGCTCGGCGACGGTGGCCAGCGCCCCGGTGTCGGGAACGCCGCCGCCGTGGAAGGCCAGCGTGCCCCCCGCTGCCAGGGTGGGCCAGATCTCCTCCTGGGCGACGTCGAATCCGATGCTCGCGAACTGCAACACCGTGTCGTCGGAGGTCAGTTCGAAAAGAGCCCCTGCGGCGGTGACATGCCCGGCGAGCTGCTCGTGCCCGATCAGAACGCCCTTGGGGGTGCCGGTGGAGCCGGAGGTGTAGACGACATAGGCGGGGGCTTCCGCGTCACAGGCGGGGGCTTCCGCGTCGCCGGTGGGGGCCTCCGTGTCCGCTCCCGGTGCCGGCACTTCCGGGCGTGGCCCACTGCCCGAAGCGGACGGGGAAGCGGTGCCGTGCAGGGTGGGGCCGGTCCCGGCATCGATCGTGGCGACGGCACCGGAGTGCCGCAGCAGGTAGCCGCGGCGCTCGTCGGGGGTCGCGGTGTCGATGGGCAGGAACGCGGCTCCTGCCAGCCAGGTGCCGAGCATGGCGGTGATCGCATCCGGCCCGGCCGGCAGCCGTATCGCGACGATGTCCCCGGGGTGCACACCCGTCCGGTCGAGCTCGCGGGCGGTGTCGATCGCGCGCTCCCACAGCTCCGCGTAGGTCACGGTGGACCGGGGGGTGCGCAGTGCGACGGCGGTGGGTGCGGTGACGACGCGGGCGTGTACGAGCGCGGCCACGGCGGGAAGGCGTGTGGTGGTCATGGGTGCGGCGGTGGGGCGGAGGGCCGTCATGCCTGTCGGCCCTCCGTGGCGGTGGCGGGCTTGGTGATCGTGGGCTTGGTGGTGCTGGGACCGCTGGGATCGAGGACCAGCCGTGCCTCCGCGAGCAGCTCCTCGCGGTACACGCTGTGGTGCTGGACGACGATGGTCAGGTCGGCCGCGGCGAGGGCGGCCCGCAGATCACGGGTCGGGGCGAGCTGACGGCCCCGTACGGAGAAGGCCTCCACGTACGGGTCGTGGAAGGCGACCTCGGCTCCGGCGCCCAGGAGTTCGGCCGCGAGCGGTTCGGCGGGAGAGTGGCGGGTGTCCGCGATGTCCGGTTTGTAGGTGACGCCGAGGAGCAGGATCCGCGCCCCGCGTACCGGGATGCCGTCGCGGGTCAGCAGCTCCCGGGCGCGGGAGGCGACCCACACGGGCATCGAGTCGTTGATGCGCTGGGCCTGTTCGGCCATGCGGAAGGGCACACCCGCCTGGGTCGCGCGATGGACCAGGTACAGCGGGTCGACAGGGATGCAGTGGCCGCCGACCCCCGCGCCGGGGCGGAAGGGTGTGAAGCCGAACGGCTTGGTGGCGGCGGCCTCGATGGTGTCCCACACATCGACGTCGAGGCGGTGGCAGATCTGTGCGAACTCGTTGATCAGCGCGAGGTTCACCTGGCGGTAGGTGTTCTCCAGGATCTTCGCCGCCTCGGCCTCGCGGGGGGAGCGGGTGACATGCACCCGTTGCGTCAGCCTTCCGTAGAACTCGGCCGCCCGGGCGGCGCATTCGGCGGTCAGGCCCCCGACGACCTTGGGGGTGTTGTGGAAGCCGAACCGCGTGTTACCGGGGTCGACCCGTTCCGGGGAGAACGCGAGGCCGAAGTCCCGGCCCGCGACCATGCCGGACTCCTCCAGGATGTCGCGGACCACGCCCTCGGTGGTGCCGGGGTAGGTGGTCGACTCGACGATGATCAGCTGGCCGGGTGAGAGGTGGTGGCGGACCGTACGCGCGGCGGTCAGCAGAGGTTCGAGGTCCGGCACACCGTGGGCGTCCACCGGTGTGGGCACGCACAGCGCGACGATCGAGCAGTCACGCAGGAACGCGGGGTCGGTCGTCGCGTCCAGCAGCCCGGCGACCGCGTCGAGTTCGGCTCCGGTCACCGTGTCGACGGGCGGCCGGCCGATGTTGACCTGCGCCACCAGGAAGTCGCTGAGGTCGAGTCCACGGGTGCGGTAGCCGGCCGTCGCGGCGGCCACGGCCAGCGGAAGACCTGCGTATCCGATACCGACGACCGCGACGTCGACGGTGCGGGAGAGACTGCGCGTACGGTCGGCGACAGCCGTGCCCGGACCTTCGGGCGGCGCGGCGGCGATGACATCCATCTGGTGCTCCTGGGCGGGACGGGCGGGCATGGGGGCGGGACGGCACCTCGGCACGGGGCCGCCTACCACCAGCCGTTGTCGCTCTGCTGGACCGAGGGCGCCGTGGTGAGGGAATCCAGGGCCCGGCCGTGGGCAGCGGTCGCGGCGTCCGCCCCGAGGACCGGCCCGGCACAGGCCAGGGCAAGGGCGAGCGAGGCGGCACAGATGAAGGCGCGCGTGATCGCAGACATGGATATCCCCCGTGATGTTGATGAAAGGTGCGAGGTGATCGCTTCGGCCTCTGGGCGGCTGCCGTCCGGCCGGGCTCGCATGTTCATGCTGCTCGCCTGCGCCGTACCTGATCAAGGGATTGGAGCGGCGTCGACCTGACATGGCGGACACGTGCCAACCCTCCCCGACGTCTCACGATATGAGACCGGAGGCAAAGGGGAGGTCAGGTCGCCCAGCCCCACCAGCGGAAACGCAAAGAGGCGGGTCACCGGAACCCTGTGGTCCGGTGACCCGCCTCCAACGGGACGCGGAAGGCCGTCAGTTCAGCAGCCCCGACTCGGCGATACGCAACGCCGTCTGGAAGCGCGTCTGTGCGCCCAGCCGCTCCATCAGCCCGGAGATGGACCTGCTGAGCGTGCGCGACGAGATCCCGAGCCGACGGGCGATCACCTCGTCCTTGACCCCGTCCGCGAGCATGCGCACGATGACGAGCTCCTGACCGTCCAGCACCAGATCGACCGCCTGGGCCGCCTGCGCGGGATGGTGCGAGGGCGTGGCACCGTGCCAGCAGTAGTCGTACAGCGCGTGCAACGACCGGACGAGCGCCTGCCCGTGGACCACGAGGGCCCCCTGCCCGCTGTCCTCGGGGTCGACGGGCAGCACCGCCACGTCGTCGTCGAACAAGAGCATGCGAAGCGGCAGATAGTCGGCCGTACGGGCCTCCCTGCCCGGGCGCACCGCGTCCGCCAGATACCCGGCCATGTAGGGAACCTCCGCGGTCCGGCGCAGATAGAGCGCCTCGACCCGGACCCCGCGGCTCTCCATCTCCTTGTCCCGCAGCAGCATGTCGTCGATCAGCTCCTCGGGCGGCGGCCCACCCGGATGCATCGACCGCATACGGTCGCGGGCCGTGCTGCCCGCGTCCTCCAGGAAGGCGTTCACCAGGGCCGGGTTCGGCAGGATCTGCACCTCGACCGACTCGCGCCGCTCCTCCGACAGCAGGTGGTAGTCACGCGCCAGCGTCGAGATCGACTCCCGGATCCTGGACACGAGCTGGGTATGGGCGGCGGTCTGCCGCTCCTCCGCCGAGAACAGCCTCGTCAGAGCCGCTTCCGGAGCCACGGTCAGATAGCCGCTGAGCGAGTCGGACGCGGGCGTCAGCAGGCCCAGGACGCTGAGCTCGTCGCACAGTTGCTCGGCTTCGGCACGTGAGCAGCGCGCCTGCGCCGCGACCTCCTCGAGCGACCACCCGGGATTCCGGGAGATCAGCCCGTAGACCTGTCTGCGTGCCTCATCGTTCGCCCCCACAGATACGTCCCCCCTCCCCCGGGCAGCCCCGCGCTGACCGGGAAGACTGCCCATGGGCAGCCACCAACGGCAGGACATATTCGCAGATGGGGGCGACGGCCGCGATGCGATACCGCGGTCTTCCTGCCAGTCGGGAGGATCGTGGACCGAGCGCGTGGACGGGGGTCGCCACACGGTGTGGCGA
>NZ_JBHWIW010000082.1:0-16460 GCF_042731955.1 Streptomyces sp. NPDC059828
GGTGGGGCGGGGGGCGGCCCCGCCGGCGGGCCCCCACCCCGAGGCTTCGTTGCTCCCGATAGCGGATGCCCACCGCCAGGCAAGGAGGCCGTGCCACGAAGGGGATCGATAGGCTCATCATCACCATCGGTTGCGTCTCCCGATGAGACGGTTGGAGAGCGTATGACCGTAGAGCCCTCAGTTGACGCCAGCGTGTCGGGGGGGCGTACTGCGTGCTGCCCGGGTACGACACCGCCGCCGAAGCGGAAAGTGAGATGACGGTCGGCGGCGGAACCTGACGCCCCCTCCGAGTCAGTCTCACTTCACGGCCGTCCACAGTTCACGACAGCCACTACCGCGACCGGCTCGCCGCCTACTACCGCCCCTTCTACCGCTGGTCCCGGATGATTCCCGGCCCAACCGATGCACGCAAAGGAATCCCAGCGGCCTGAACAGGGGGTGGTGCCAGCAGAACATCAGAAATGGATTGCCCAGCGAGGGCTGGCTGGGGAGTCAGGCGCCGTTGCGGTGGTCGGTCGACGACTCCTCGCCCTCTGGGCCGTCGCCTGCGGCCGGCGAATCGGTTTCGTCCGGTGCTGCAAGGATCTCGAGCAGGGGTGCTATCCGTCGGTTGTCCTCTGCCGGATGGCGAAACCTGCCACCCTCCAGTACCTGGTACTTGTTACGACGACCTTCATGCGAGTGAGTGAGATAGCCCGCTGCTTCCAGGTCTGCGACCACGGCTTGAACGGTCCGCTCCGTCAGCTGAAGCGCGGCAGCAAGATCGCGAAAGCGCGCCTCGGGGTTGCGCGCGATCGCTGAAAGGACGCGCGCGTGACTCGTGAGAAACGTCCACGTACTGCGCGCCGACCTCTCCTCTCCCATGGATATATAGTGACAAATGATGCATGCATTGTAAAACCTGAAATTTTTCTCATGAGTTTCTTGACGGTCAGACCCGCACAGAATCATCATCGAAGGTGCAAGTGCCCGTGGTACGAGGGAGCGGCTCATGAGCTCTCCAGCCGACACGCTGACCGACAGCACGACCCGGGTGACCCTGACCGTCACCAGGCAAAAGGGTGACCACGCGGTGGCCGCGGTCCGCGGCCAGATGGACCGGGCAGGTACAGCCGGACTCCTCGGTGCGCTTACGGCCGCTCTGGATTGTGCGACCAGCCTGACGATTGACCTTGCCGGGGTGCCCCGATGCGACATCTCCGCGCCACGCCTGCTCGTCGAACTCCACCACCGTGCACAGGCCGCCAGCCGGACCCTCACGGTGATCAACGCAAACTCGCAGGTACGCGGCATGATGGAGCATGCCGGCGCTGCTCACCTTCTCGCCTCATCGGCGGTCCCCGACCGCGACAGCCGGTGCCAGGACTGCCATGCCTTGTTGCTCCGGGTCTGCTCGATCCTGACCCGCGTCGGCTTCCAGGTCTGTGGAAAGGAACTCGCCGGGGAGAACACCTCGCGTGACTGCGGGCCGTCCGGGCTTACGGTGCGAGTGGAGACGGGCAAGGTGGTAATCCAGTGGGAAACCCCTGAGGATCTGCGTATCCACGCTGACCAGAGCGCACAAGAACCCTGCCCTAACATCCACCGTGCTCTGCACGCTGCGGTCATCGCCGTGCTCAGGGAAGGCGGCCTGGAGACCGAGGACTGCCCGGAAACCCATGAGATCGCCGTCGCGCCCGGGAGACAGTGCGGTGCGGGCGACGACGGACAACGTCGGCTCAAGCGGATCCAGAACCACGCGGCTCATGCCATCGGCGCCACCGCCACCATCGGGCAGGCCATCGGCATCGTCGCTGCGCACGACGGACTGGACCTGGCCCACAGCCGGAAAACTCTGGAGGACATCGCAGAGCACACCAGCCTGCGCCTGGCAGACGTCGCAGAGACTCTCGTCGAATGGGCCGACAGCGGTGCCATCCCCCACCCCATCCTGGACCACCTGCAATGGAGCCTCACGACCCGCGGGATTCCGCAAGGCCTCGACCATCCTGCCCACCGGACTGACAGCTCGATACCCGGGACGGGACCTGCCAGGCCAGCGGCCTCAACGAGCAGCTCCAACTGCACTCCGCCGAAGTTCTCCACGCGCTCCTCACCCTGCTCCGCGACTGCTTCTCGCAGCGATGCTTCGCAAATCGGTTCGGGATGAACTCCGTCAGCCGATCGAGAGCCGCAAGAGGTGATCAGGGGGGTGGTAGTGCGGAGTGTGATGCGGGCGGTGATTCGCTTGCCTGACCCCCGTTGCTGGATGTCGAGTTCGTCGGTGACAGCGCCCTGACGATCTCCAGGCCGTGCTGGCCGCCGCGAACCGGATCATCGCGGGCCGGTGATGGCTGTACTCGCTACACATCCGGGTGCACGACGCACTGGCCCGCGAGCCCCCTCCCCCGGTTCAGCACGTCCAAGGGGACCGTCATCAGGTCAAAGACAGGGCTGATGAGCTTGATGCCCCAGGCAGCTTCCTCCCAGGACGTCGTGGACAGCGGAACCGGTCGTCCGGCCGTCGTTGTTCTCCCTCGCCCCCACCAGCGCTGGCGCTAGATTCCGGTCCGACTCCCGTGGATGCCGGATCTTTCCCAAGTTGCCGACCATTGATGAGACTGCGTGAAAACGGCCAGGGCTGCTCTTCGTTCCCTACTCGGTTGCTGTTGGCAACGAGGGTCGGGGCCGCCCGTGTGGCGTCCGTCCGCAGGTCAGCCGCCTGTAGGTGGGGAACCTGAGCGAGCGGGTCTGTCCCACCCCCGAGCAACGCGTGGGGAGATTCAGGGAGCCCCATCACCATCCGGGCCACCCGGCGGCGCACCTCGGACACCTCGTCCATGTCTTTGACCGTGACACACCCGTGCCCTGGTCGCCTGGTCGCTCACCGCACTCGGGGTGTACCTCGCGAACAGCAATACGCGGCGGGTGAAGCTGACCACGGAGAAGTTGGAGCAGCTGGCCGCCCTCGGGCTGGAGTGGGCGGCGCAGGCCTCGGATCAGATGCCGCCGAGTAGAGCAGCCCGGCTGACTAGCTCTCTGACCCTGGGGCCTTGCTGTGGCGGGACAGCCGAATGCGCATGTCGGTCAGGGCGTCGCTGATCTTCACGGACTGGACGCCTTCGGCGCAGTCGATGAACGCGCCCCAAGTGGCCAGGGCTCCGTCCAGATCACCTTGGCGTAGGTGTACGTTTCCGAGATCGCCCAGGACGATCGCGCGAGAGGCCCCTCAACGCGTTCCAGATCGCCTTCGAGAGCCGGCTCACACCGGTCAACAACTGAACCTCAACAACCAAGATCAGCCGTTAAATTGACACACCCGCTGGCCGGGCGGCTGCTGGCCCAGGCGGTGGAGGAGTCCGACGCGACCGGTGAGCCGGTCGGCAAGGTGTTGCACCGCAAGGCCGAAGACCTCGGCACGCAACTGGGCAGGCAGCACTGCGCAAGCCTTGTCGACGTGTTGGAGCGGTACGGGTTCGAGCCGCGGCGCGAGCGCGACGTCATCGTGTTGGCAAACTGCCCCTTCCACGCCCTGGCGCGTGAGCACACCGAGACGGTGTGCGTCATGAACCTGCACCTGCTGCGCGGTGTCCTTCACGGGCTCGGCGAGGCCGGGTTTACGGCCTGCCTGGCGCCCGGCCCCGGCCGATGCTGCGTCCGACTGGAGCCTGTCGCCTGATCAGCTCAGGCGGCAGACCAGGCCGTGTTCTGCGCGGGCGCTGGACGGGCTTGCCTGGGCCACGGGCCGCGGTGAGTCGCCTATGTGCGGTTGTGCAGTTCGATGGCCAGCGGTGTGGCGGTGAACATGGAGGAGTAGGTGCCGACCGCGAGGCCGATGAGGAGGGCGAGGGCGAAGTCGGTGAGGGAGTCGCCGCCGAGGACGGCCAATGCCGTGAGGATGAATGCCGCGCCCATGCCGGTGCTGATAGTGCGGGGCAGGGTCTGCAGGAGTGCCTGGTTGGTGATGCGGGGGAAGGGCGTTTTGCGGTCGCGGCGGCTGAGTTCTCTGATCCGGTCGAAGACGACGACGGAGTCGTTGACGGAGTAGCCGATGACGGTCAGGAGTGCGGCGAGGAAGACGCCGTCGACGGGTTTGCCGAGCCAGGCGAAGATGCCGATGAGGATCACCACGTCGTGGGCGAGGGCGGCGACCGCGGCGGTTCCGAACAGCCAGCGGAAGCGTGCCGCGAGGTAGATGAGCTGGGCGCCGAGGGCGACGGCGAGGGCGATGAGGGCGCCTTGGCGTAGTTCCTTGCCGAGGCTGGGTCCGATGGTTTCGTCGCGTAGCTTGTTCGCGTTCCGTGTCAGATTGCTGACGGTTTTGCTGATTTCGGCTGCGTGTGTGTTGCTCAGCTGGTGGGTGCGTACGGTGAGTTGGTTATCGCCGGAGGTTTGGACGATGACTCGGGGGAATCCGGCGTCGGCGAGGGCAGCACGGGCCCGGTCGGGGTTGATGGGGGTGGCGGTGGCGTATTCGATGATGCGGCCGCCGGTGAACTCGATGCCGAAGTCGAGGCCGCGCAGGGCGATGCCGGAGACGGCCAGTGCGAGCGCGGCGAGGGAGGCGGCCAGCCACCGGAGGGGGTGGCGCATCAGGTGGGGGTTCTTTCGGGTGAGGCGGTCGCGGATGGCACCGGTGTGAGCGATGCCCGTGAGGCGAGGGCGTCGGTGTACCCATGGGCGGGAGGCTGCGTATTCGGCGAGCACGCGGGTGATGACCAGGGCGCTGAGCATGGAGGCGAGGACGCCGATGCCCAGGGTGACCCCGAAGCCCCGGACGGGTCCGGAGGCAAGGAAGAACAGCAGGCCGGCGGCGATCAGGGTGGTGATGTTGGAATCGGCGATCGCGCTGAAGGCGCTGCGGAATCCCGCGGTCAGCGACGAGCGTGGGGTGGGACGGTGGCGCACGGCGTACTCTTCGCGGGCGCGTTCGAAGACGAGGACGTTGGCGTCGACTGCCATACCGATGGCCAGGACGAATCCGGCAAGACCCGGGAGGGTCAGGGTGGCGCCGAGGGCGGCCAGGGCGGCGTAGGAGATGAGGCCATAGCAGGCCAGCGCCGCGACGGCCAGGGCTCCCATGAGCCGGTAGACGGCGCTGATGAACAGCGCGGTCAGCGCGGTGCCGATGGCGGCGGCCCAGGCGCTGGCCGTGATGGCTTGAGCGCCCAGGGTGGGGCCGACGGTGCGCTGCTCGACCGTTTCGACGGGGACGGGCAGGGCGCCGCCGTTGATGAGCAGGGCCAATTCCTTGGCTTCGTCGGCACTGAAGGATCCGGTGATCTGCGTGGAGCCGCCGCTGATGCCCGAGCCGCAGCCGACCGAGGGGTCGACCTGCGGCGAGGAGATGATCTTGTCGTCGAGCGTGATGGCGACTCTGCGTGACGGGTCTCCCGCAGGGTGGCAGGCGGCCTGGCCGGTCAGGCGGGCCCAGCCGTCGCGGCCGGGGCCTTTGAAGTCGACGGTGACGTGCCATCCGGCGCCGCCCTGTTGGTCGAAGCGGGCGGCGGCTTCTTTGACGTCGCTGCCGGTCAAGGAGGGCGTCTGCAAGCGCAGGAGTTGGCCGGACTCGTCGGCCAGGACGTGCTGGCGGGGCCGTTTGGGCAGAGGTTTGGGAGTGTCGTCGGCGCTGTTGGCGGTGCCGAGCACCTGGTGGAAGGCGAGCTGAGCGGTACGGCCGAGAACGTCGGCGGCCTTGGTCGGGTCCTGGACGCCGGGCAGCTCGACGACGATCCGGTTGCTGCCGGAGCGGGCGATGGTGGGTTCGGCGACGCCGAGCGCGTCGATACGACCACGCAGCACTTCCACGGTGCGGTCGGTGGCCTCACTGTCGGCGTCGGAGGTGGCGGTGGGTCGGGTTTCCAGCACCATCTGTGTGCCGCCGCGCAGGTCAAGCCCAAGTTGGATGGGCACGGTGAACGCGATGTACAGGGATAGGGCAACGGCAGCGAGGGCGAACAGCCCTCTGATGCGCAGGGATCGATTCACAGCGGGCCTCCGGCGGGCACAACGCGGCCAGGTCAGTGGCAGCGGTCAGGAAAAGAAGAGAGATGTGTGTCAGGCGCCTGGAGGCGGAGGCGGTGCACGCATCGGGTGACAGTCCGCCGGATGTGTGGAGGCGGGCGGGCGCAGCGCCGGTAGCGGCGGGAAGGTGGACTGCGGCGGGCTGTCGGCTGTACAGCATGGGGCGAGGGTGGCGAGGGTCGGCAGCGAACGTCGTTCGCTGGTGGTGTCGCGATGGCTTCGGGCCGCGGCGCTGTATACGGCGGAGTGTCCGTCGTCCGCGCAGGGCCCGCTGCTGGCCTGCAGTGGCCCGGAAGCGAGCACCGCACCGTCCGGTACATGAGGGCTGCCGTGCGCCGGCGGACTGAGCAGGGCGGTGAGGACGGCAAGCAGGACAGCGGTCGCCGCTGCCAGGCCGAGGCCATGGGTGCGCGGGGCGGTGTGCGTGGAGCGTGCCATGCCCCGTCCCCCTTCTTCGGTGCGTGTCGGATTGGCTGGTCGGCAGCGGGCTGTGGGACCTCAAGGTCCCGGCTGGGGAGTGGGCAGCTGGAACCTTGAGGCGGTCTGGAAGGGTCAGGGTTCGATGAGGCCGGCCCGGATGGCGTAGCGGGTGAGCTCCAGTCGGTCGCGCAAGCCGAGTTTCTGCAGGAGATTCGCCCGGTGCCGGTGCACGGTCTTGATGCTGATGAAGAGCATCTCGGCGATCTCCTTGGAGGAGTGGCCTTCGGCCACGAGCTTGAGCACCTCCTCTTCCCGAGGCGTCAGGACCTGGTCAGGGGGTTCCTCGCCGTGGCGGACGCGGTCGAGGTAGTTGCGGATGAGGGCGGTGACCGCGCCCGGGTAGAGGAAGGGCTCGTCGCGCATGGCGGCTCGGCAGGCGGCGACCAGGTCGCGGTCGGCCACGGACTTCAGGACGTATCCGCTGGCGCCGGCCTTCAGCGCCTGGAAGAAGTACTGCTCGTTGTCGTGCATCGTCAGCATCAGCACACGCAGCTGCGGTTTGAGCGTGAGGAGTTCCGGTGTGGCCTGCAGACCGGTCATGCGGGGCATGGCGATGTCGAGCACGGCGAGGTCGACGTCGTGGGTGCGGGCCAGGGCGATGGCCTCCGCGCCGTCCCCGGCCTCGGCGACGACCTCAAGGTCCGGTTCGCGATCGAGGATGAGCCGCACACCGCGACGCACCAGCGCATGGTCGTCGGCGAGGAGGATACGGATCGTAGGCGTCATGGTCATGGCTTCCTGGGGACGGGCACGGTCAGCCGGATCTCTGTACCGGCCTGCGGCCGGGAGGTGATGTCCAGCGTGGCCCCGATGAGCAGGGCTCGCTCACGCATCCCGCGGATCCCCGCTCCTTCGCGCGCGATTCTGGTTCCACGGCCGTCGTCAGCCACGGCCAGGACCACCGCGCAGTCCGTGTGGCGCAGGCTCACCTCAACCCGGCCTGCCTCGGCGTGGCGGGCCACGTTGGTCAGAGCCTCCTGGGCGACGCGGTACAGCACCAGTTCCGTCTGCTGATCCAGGGCGGGCAGGTCGGGGTCGAAGCGGCGCAGCACGCGCAGTCCGGTGTGGGTGGCGAACTCGGTGGTCAGCGAGGTCAGGGCGCTGACCAGGCCGAGATCGTCCAGCACGCCCGGCCGCAGCCGGCGCACCAGGCGGCGTACCTCGTCCAGGCTCTCCCGGGTGATCTCCTGGACCTGCCGCAGCTCACCGCGCAGGGGTTCGTTTGCCTCGTCCGCCGCCCGCTCCAGCGAAAGCAGGATCGCGGTCATGCTCTGGCCGACCTCGTCGTGGAGCTCCTGAGCGATGCGGCGCCGTTCGCCTTCCTGCGCGAGCAGGACGCGGGCACTGCTGGTGGCCCGTTCGTGCTCCAGCCTCTCGAGCATGGCGTTGAAGGTGCGGATCAGGTCGGCGACCTCGCCCCGGCCGTGCACAGGCAGTCGCTGTCCCGGGCGCAGCAGGTCGACGGTGGTCATCAGCTTCGTGAGCCGGTCCAGGGGGCCCAGCCCGATCCGCAGCAGGGCCGCGTTGGCGACCAGCATGACCACCAGGCCGGCCACCAGGATGACCGCCTCGGTCAGCAGGACCGGCACCGAGACGGTCACCGGCGCCCACAGCAACAGCGCGGTGGCGGAACCCAGCACCACCGCATTGAGCGCGAAAATCCGCCAGAACAGGGACACCGGGATGACGCCTTCCTACGTGACACGGCTTTGCCTCTACTGTCGGTCACCGCGCACCCCAAGCGTGAGCTGCGGCCACTGGTCTTGACCGGCCTGCCGCCAGCCTGCCCGTCAGACACTCCACCCGTCGATGGGCTCCCATGCCCATTTCCGGAGCATGGACTGCCCACAGCGCGATGGGCCCTGGGACCCGTCGGAGATGGGTATCGCGCCCGATGGGATTTACGCGGCGCATCGCTCACGGTGGGGGCATGACACACAGAACGTGATCCCGGCCCTCGCCCCGAGCCGAGCCCCGCCCCATCACACCCCGTTCCCGTACACCCACCGTCCTGCGTGGAGAAGAGGTCCCATCGTGTCGCTTGATACGCCCCGGATCGAGGCTCGTCCCGAGCGTCTGACGGCGCACGAGGCCCGCCAGCGCCTCGAACACGAACGCAACTCCCGACTAACACAGCTGCAGGCCATCGACGAGGCCGGGCACGGATCAGAGGAACAGATGATGTCGGCGCAGAAAGACACCATCAACCGCGTCCTCAACGAGATCGAGGCCGCCTTCAGCCGCGTCCACGACGGAAGCTACGGAATCTGCTTGGGCTGCTCCACGCGCATCCCGGTCGAGCGCCTGGAAATCCTGCCCTACACGCAGTTCTGCGTCCCCTGCCAGCGCACCACAGCCTGACAACCGCCCGCCAGTCTCCTTCTCCCGCCCTGCCCAAGGAGTGACGTGGTGAACCACCAGATCATCGGCGACCGCAACACGACCCTGTCCATCGAGGACCTCGCCGCGCTACGCGAGAACCTGCACGAGCAGCGCCTGTTCCGCCAGGAGCAACTGCAGCAGATCGCCGGCGCCGCCGCGCCCCGCACGGACGCGCTGCTCGCCCGGCGGGCCGCATCCCAGATCGAGGTATGGGTCAAGCTCGCCGCCTCCGCCCGCATGGTCCTCGCCGACGTCGAAGCAGCCCTCACGCGCATGGACCAGGGCCGCTACGGCACCTGCCACCTGTGCCGCAAGCCCATCGCCCGCGAGCGCTTGATGATCGTGCCGCAAGCCCGCTACTGCGCCCGCTGCCAGCAAGTCAGGGAGGCAGGACGATGACGACCACACCCCGCCCCCAAGCTGTGACTGCCCCGGACCGGCCCTGGCCCTTGGACCGCCAGTGCTCCGGCATCGCCCTCGACCTCGGCAGCGCCCGCACCCGGGCCTGGATCTCCGGCCGAAGGAGCGTCCTCGACGTACCCACGGTGACCTTCCCCGGCGATGGCGCGATCCGCCCCATCCAGCGCGGCACGATCGTCGACACACCCGGAACCGCCCGGATGCTTGACCGCCTGCTCGGCCACCGCCTGCCCCGCTTCGGCCGCCGCCTGATCGTCCTGACCGCCCCCGCTCTGGGCGGAGTCGCCTTTCGGGCCCAGGCCCGCACGGCGGTCGAGGTCCTGCGGCCGCACACCGTGCTGACGGTCCCCAGCGCGCGAGCCGTGGCCATGGCCGTCGCCGCCGACCTGACCCGACCCCTGCTCGTCGTGGACATCGGCGCCCACGTCACCGAGGTCACCCTTCTCACCGACGGCGCAGTGACCGACGCCCGCCACACCGCCCTGGGCACCAGCGACCTGGACAGCCTCACCCCACCCGCGCAGATCATCGACGCAGTCGTCGCGATGGTGACCACGATGCTGGAACAGGACCACACCTTTCACATGCTCGACGCCCTCCAGCAAGGCCCACTTCTGGCCGGTGGGGGTGCGCTGCGCCCCGACATCACCTACGCCCTCGCCAGGCAGCTGCACGCCCCTGCCGAGCCCGTGCCCGCTCCGCACACAGCAGCGGTCCGAGGCGCCGCCAAACTCCTGAGGGTCGCCCACACCCACCCCTCGATCACCGGGATCACCGACACCTCCGAGCTCCCCCACTAAGCCGTTTCTGATGGCTCTTGTTGGGGTGGGTGGATCAGTGCTCGGGCCGGACACGGGTGTCGTATGGTGCGGCGACATGAGCTGACGGACGCGTAGTGGTCGAGCCGTTGCTGCCCAGCGCCGCTCCCCCTGCCAGCAACGGCCGCCATAAGTTACTTGCGCGTAGCGCAATGGTCGGCAAACATTCTAAAACGTCACAGGACAGGGTCACCGGCGAAGCCGGACAGAATCGGTCCCACTCGGCACGTCTGAACCGGACTCAGCTCCAATCCGCACTCATGCATGCTGGCCATGCGCCGCTGCGCAGTGCTGAACTGCTCGGGGCGGGCCCCCGGGGAGAGAACGGGAGCTGTGGCGCGACGTGCTTCGCGGAGACGGTCCGGGTCCCCCAGCTCGACGCGGCGGCCCCAGACTGGGGGCTATTAGGGATGCAGGACCGGAGCAGGATGCAGCCCTCGCTCCGAGGTGGCATGGGGGCCGCAAAATTGCCTGGTCCCGCCTCGGGCTGTGCTCTTTCGGCTGGGCCCACATCGGACCATCTGCGGGTACCGCGCCGCGAAGGGGGAACGCGCACCCCATGCACGGACGACATGCACGCCCCACCAGCATCCTGTCCACTGCGGCCCCTGCAGTCCGAACCCCACCGGCCAGCGAAGCACCTGCCCAGCACGCGCGCACAATCGGCGAGGTCACGCACGCCGGGCCACTCCGAGGTGTCGCCCAGGTCGCAGTGGACGACCACGATCTTGTCCTTGCAGCCGACCCGGGCCGCCCAGGTTGCCCGCCGATGGAGCATCACAAGCGAGTCTTTGCCGCCGCTGGAGTGTACGAGGATGGCGTCGGCGACGCGGATCAGCTCCAGCGGCATGGCGGCCAGTTCGTCCAGGACGCTGGCCGCGACGGCGGAACGGCGCTTGCCGCCCGGTGCGCGGCCGCGGGCGTACGGGGTGTACAGGGTGGCGAGCTCGCGGTTGGCCGTACGGGCCGCAGTGAAGGCGCGGCGCAGCTTGGCCTTGGCGGTCTGCCTGCAGGCGCGGCCCTGGTCGCCGGCGGAACCTGACGCCCCCTCCGAGTCAGTCTCACTTCACGGCCGTCCACGGTTCATTCGCAAAGTCGTCGGCGTCGACATCTGCGGAAAAGGCGAGGCCACGGCAACAGCCTCTCCGCTGCCGTGGTTCAGGGCTGGTCTTTTCGATGGAAATGCTGCCGTCAGAGGCATAGAGGTACTGGCTCTCGGCCGTCAGGGTGACGTAGTGCGCGTGTGTCTCGTCGCCCTCGACGTGGCCACCTGCCCTCACGTGATCCAGGCGACCGACGTCCTTCTCCTGCGCAACAGCACCCTCACCTCGATATGAGCGACGTGTCGTTCATGGACTCCAGCAGCCTCACGATGCTGCTGCGCCTGCGGAACCGCTCCCACGCGGAGGATTTCGTACTGAAACTCTCCGGCCTCCGAGAGCAAGCGCAGCGAGTCCTGGAGCTCACTGGTGCCCTTCCTCTGTTCCCCATCCACCGACCGGATGTGCCGACGCCTCGCAAAGAGGTAGGTCCCAGCATCTGGTCCCTTCGGGGGAACTGCCGGCATGTGGGCGCGTGCAGCTGCCGGTCGTGGGGACAGGACTGTTGCTGCGTTGCTCTGCTCGCGGGCGGTGGCGCCGTACGGCCAGTCTCCAAGTCACGGCGCCACCGCTCGCCAGCCCCTTCGTCTGATAGGGCGCGCAAGCGCTGGCATGCCGGCGCTTGCGGGCACGTCGCTGTCTACGCGGCGGGGGTGAGTTCGGCGCGGCCGAACAGCAGGGCGTAGCCGGTGGGGAGTTGGTGGATGATGCGGGTCATCAGGGCGGGGTCGGCGTGGGCGGCGATGGCGGAGAAGACGGCGCCGGTGTCCCAGCGGGTGGTAGCCGGGGTGGCGCCGGTGCGGGCGGCGAGGTCTTTGACGAAGTCCCAGCCGGTCAGCGGCTGAGTGTCGGGGATCTGCGCGGTCAGCGCACGTGCCGCTTCCAGGGGCAGGCAGCTGGCCAGGTCGACGCGTTCCTCCCCGGTCAGCTGGCGTCCCAGGCCTGCAAGTACCAGGCGGACGGCTTCGTCGGCTCTTTCAAGGGTGGGGTAGGCGCCCTCGTAGCGGACCTTCTCCAGCATCTGCTCGTATGCCCTCCCGTACCGCGGCTGGGTCGGTGCGAGCTGGTCGGAGATCACGTGCGTGGTGGCCTTTCTGTGCTGGGGCCGGTGCTTCGAGCACTGGCATGCGGTTGTCAGGTGGGCTGGGGGCGGCCGAAGAGCAGGTCGTAGCCGACGGGGAGCTGGAGCAGGATCTGGCCCAGCAGATCCTCGCCGACGACGTCGGCGGCGGTGGACAGCACGGCGCTGACATCCCAGGCCGCGGTCTGCTCGGTGGCGCCTTCGATCCAGGCGGCGGTGGCGCGGACGAACCGCTCAGGTGAAAGCGGTTCGGCGCTTTGCAGTGGGTTGAGCAGGATCAGGGCGAAGCCTTCCGGCAGGCGGGCCGCGAGCTGGGCGCGGACGTCGCCGATCAAGTGCGCGCCGAGGAGGGCGAGCACCACGCGCGCCGCACGGTCGGCTTCCTCCAGAGTGTTGTACTCGCCGCGTTCCTTCACGTGGCCGAGGAACGCTTCGCGTCGAAGAGTCATCTCGGCTGCCGCCCTTCTTCTTCGGACTGCCCACGGGGGGTGCGGGGGGGCGGGTGAGGGGGAGATCAGGTGCCCGCCCTCCGCACCGGTCCGGCCGGTGTCAGCCGGAGATCTCCTTGCGGCCGGATCCGACGCCGACGGAGATCTTGCGGGGCTTGGCGCGTTCGGCGATCGGGATGCGCAGGGTGAGCACGCCCGCGTCGTAGTCGGCCTGGATGCGCTCGGTGTCGAGGGTGTCGGCGAGCATGATCTGCCGGGAGAAGGCACCCAGCGGTCGCTCGGACAGCTCCATCTGCACGTCGTCGGCCTTGGCTGTCGGCCGCCGCTCGGCCTTGACGGTCAGCATGTTGCGTTCGACGTCGATGTCGATCGCGTCCGCGGTCACGCCCGGAACGTCGAAGGCCACCACGTAGTCGTCGCCCTCCCGGTAGGCGTCCATCGGCATCGCCGACGGCTTCGACCAGGTCCCCGGGCTCATCATCTGCTGCGCCAGCCGGTCCAGCTCACGGAAGGGGTCAGTGCGCATCAACATCGTGAAAACACCTCCAGCAGGTTCAGGCAGTTGCTGCCAATGCGCTTCACTGACACCGTTGTAACATGTCATCCAGTGGATGACAAACAGGGTGTCGTCCACGTGATGACGATCAGTGGGAGATGCCCGTGACAGCAGCCGAACAGCCGTCCCCGGCCAGCACGAACGCCGGCAGCCCAGCGTCGTTCCTCACCGCCGCAGCGGCCTTGCACGCCATAGACGCCGCTCTGCGCGACGCCCAGCGGCAGGGGCCGGACACCACGGCGCCCGCCCCGGACCAGGTGCTCGCCGCCCTGCTGCTTCTGCGCGAAGTACGGGAGCAGCTCGCCGGCTGGGAGAGCGACATGATCGAGACGGCGCGCGGCGCGGGTGCGAGCTGGGCCGATCTGGCCGGCCCCTTGGGTGTCACCAGCCGCCAGGCCGCAGAACGCCGCTACCTGCGCCTACGCCCCGGCGCCGTCGGCAGCACCGGCGAGCAGCGGGTGCAGGCCACCCGCGACAGCCGGGCCGCCGAGCGAGCCGTGGCACTCTGGGCTCGCCAGAACGCCGGCGCCCTGCGCGGGCTCGCCGGGCAAATCACCACCCTCAACGATCTCCCCGCTGAAGCCGCCCACCCGCTGGAGCGTCTCCTAGGGGCGCTCTGCGACAACGACGCCGCGGCACTGACAGGCCCCCTCACCGACACACTCCCCCACCTGCACGAACACCCCGACATCGCCGCCACCCTCAGCAACGTCACCCACCACATGAACCAACTACGCCAAGAAAGCACCGACCAACGCCGCGCCACCTGAACGATGCGGCAAGCCGCAGCAACGGGCGGCATTCACGCAGCGGGAGCCAGGATTTCACCCCGGCCGACGAGCTGCGGACATGGCGTCAGCCCGGCGGCGCGCAGTGACTCGCGGGTGTGGAGTGCAGAGGGCTGAACACCACGTGCTGGGGAAGGCACCGTGGTGTGGTGCGAACTGTCCTACCTGTCATCGGAAGGATGAGAAGTCATGCCGGCAGGATCCAGCAGGAAGCGTGAGCGCCAGTACGAGCACATCAAGGAGAGCGCCGAGAAGCGGGGCGCGTCGGAAGGCCGAGCGAAGGAGCTGGCTGCCCGTACGGTCAACAAGGAGCGGGCGCGGTCCGGGGAGGCGAAGTCCTCCAGCAAAAGCTCGACGCGCGATCCGAAGTCGGCCTCTCAGCGGGGCGGGCAGCGGTCCCACTCCGGCTCACAGGGCCCCACCAGGGATCAGCTGTACGCAGAGGCCAAGAAGAAGAACATCGAAGGCCGCTCCACCATGAACAAGCAGGAACTGCGCAACGCCCTCGGCCGCTGACCTCCCCGGAAGCGGCAATCGGTGGCATGAATTTCGACATGTGGGCCTACCACCCGGAATCGCACCACACCCCGGGCATGATCTTGATCGGCTACACGGTGATGGCGACCGACGGTGAGATCGGCACAGTCCACGAGGACATCGAGGAACCCGGGGCCACCTACGTGGTCGTCGCCACGGACTCGTGGATCTTCGACAGCCCTGTGCTCCTGCCGGCTGGCGTCATCATGCGCGTGGACCGCCATGAGGAGACCATCCTCGTCACCCGCACCCGGGACGAGATCGGGCACGCCCCCGCCTACAACCCAGATCAGCACCACAACGACAGCCACTACCGCAACCGCCTCGCCGCCTACTACCGCCCCTCCTACACGTGAACGGTGCCCTGGTGCGCGCTCCGCCAGGCGTCTTCGCGTGACCTGGTCGCCCTGCTCGGGAGAAGCACCTCGCCATGTCGCAGCGTGTGCCGCGGACTGTGAGACCGTCCCTCGGCGCCGCATCCGGGCGCCCGACAGGCGCATGGCCCCACCGCCCCCGAGGGCTCATCCTGGGTGAGCGGCGGACCTGTGAGCAACCGGGCCGGCGCGGATGACAAGCTCCACGGCCTAGGCATCGTGCGGGTGCGCACGGCCAACGTCTCCGCTCACGCGGAATAGGAATTCGAGGAGGTCGCGGGGCGGGCAGGCTGACGGAATCAACCGGGGGCGGCAACGCGGCAGGAGGTGCGCAGGTTCCGGTGCGCATGCCGGTACCGCCCCCGGCCACTTTGGGCGTACCCCCCGGCCGCCGTGAGACGCCGTCAGTTCCAGCCCCGTCTTTGCCCCGCTTTCAGACGCGCCTGGGCCCCACCGTGTTGGTGGGGCCCAGGGTATGTGGTGCGCAGGTCAGGTCACCATCGGTACCAGCGGCCGCGGCCGCCCCCAGCCGTGGTGGATCGCATGACGAAGCCGAGGAGCCACAGCACCAGGACAGCCAGAGCCACCCACCACAGCACCTCGACAGCGAAACCGGCACCGAAGAGGATCACGGCGAGAAGAAGAACAAGGAGCAGGGGAACCATAGTTATCAACCTCCTGGCGCTCCGATTGCCCTGTCCTCTCGTCTCCATTCCTCGAGAGAGCCTCGTTTATGAAGGAACAGGCAGGGCACGAGCGGCTTCAGACACGTCCGGCTTCAAGGCTACGAGGAGGCGCATTCCATGACTGCCAGCGAGAAGGCCAAGGCGAAGACCGAGCAGGCCAAGGGCAAGACCAAGGAGACCCTGGGAAGCGCCACCGGAAACGACCGGATGGCAGCCGAAGGACGAGCAGAGAAGAACACCGGCAAGGCCCGTCAGGCCAAGGAAAAGGCCAAGGACACCCTCAAGCCCTAGGCACTTCTACGGGGGCTCCCCTGTACAGGGGAGCCCCCTTCCCGTACTCCGATCCGATCACTCTGACAAAATTGTCTGCGCGGAACGCAGGAAATTCATCCCTGCCCTCGGGCCGGAATGAGCGGCAGCGTCATACTGCTGTGGGAAGGCACCCGGCGGTATTGCTTCCGCGTTGGCCGGAGCCTGACATGCGCGCCGGACCGGGATGGGCCTGGCGGGCGCTGCCCTGTCTTCGCCGCTCACTGCCTGGTCCTTTCGAGGGAAATACTGCCGGGCGGTGCGTACGGGTCCCGATACGCGGGGACACGGATGTCGCTTCGCCCCCATTGCTCGCGGGCCGGTGGTTGGGCCTCGTATCCCTATGCCAGGTGCGTGACGGCACCGGCCCGCGAGCCCCTCGATTTCAGTGATTCCCAATCAGGTTTGTCAAGGGCGTCGGTAGCGGACGGTGACCGCGCTATGCCGCTGCAAGGCCGCGTTGAGGTGGCTCGGCGG
>NZ_JBHWIW010000083.1:0-14789 GCF_042731955.1 Streptomyces sp. NPDC059828
GGCTCCGACGAATCCGTCGGAGCCCGCCGCTGTGTCACTCAGTCGCGTCAGGCGCGCACGACCACCGTGCTGCACACCTTGTCGGCGAAGGTCTGCTTCTTGCTGTCCCAGATCGGCCACAGCCATCCGAGGTAGCAGGCCAGGCTGTCGAGGAAGTGGGCCAGCTTGCGGACGAAGGCCATGCCGAAGCCGAGCGTGGAGCCGTCGGCCTCCTTCAGCAGGCGGATCTTGAGGGCCTTCTTGCCGATCGACTGACCGGTCGTGCCCTCCAGGTAGAGCTGGTAGAAGAACATGCCGATCAGGTACACGAAGCCCAGGATGCCCAGCACGGCGAAGCCGCCGTCGTTCGCCGAGCTGCTGATGGCCACGCCTATGCCCGCCAGCAGGTAGTACGGACCGACGATGATCAGCATGTCCAGCAGGTAGGCGCCGAACCGCAGACCCCAGTGGGCGAGTTCCGGCATCTGCCCGTACCCGGGCTGCTGGCCGTATCCGGCCTGGGGGTACGCGGGCGCCTGGGGGTACTGGCCGGGCTGCTGGGGGTAGCCGTAGCCCTGCTGCGGCACGCCCTGCGGGGCCTGCTGCGGGTAGCCGTATCCGGGCTGGCCCTGCGGGGGCTGCTGGGGCTGCTGTCCGTAGGGGTTGTTCGGGTCGCCGAAGCTCATGGCGAGGGTTCCTCCGTTGGTTTTGCGGGGACGGCGCGGTCCTGACGGAGGAGAATCACAAAGATCGTGCGGTGTGCCCCCCGACACTGCCCGCGGCACTGCGCCCGGACATCGTGGTGGTAACGCCGGTTTTTTGTCCAGTCGATAAGAGTATGTGTTGCATAAGTGCAACCTCGTGTCACCGTGTGGTGTCCCTAATTGGAACAGGGCAGGGGTCATCCGCGAGGATGGGGTCATGACCGCCCAGATTCTCGATGGCAAGGCCACCGCAGCCGCTATCAAGTCCGACCTGACCGCCCGTGTGGCGGCGCTCAAGGCTGCGGGTGTCACGCCCGGCCTGGGGACGCTGCTCGTCGGTGAGGACGTCGGCAGCCAGAAGTACGTGGCAGGAAAGCACCGTGACTGTGCGCAGGTGGGCATCGCGTCCATCCAGCGTGAACTGCCCGCCACCGCCTCGCAGGAGGAGATCGAAGCGGTCGTCCGGGAGCTCAACGACAACCCCGAGTGCACGGGCTACATCGTGCAGTTGCCGCTGCCCAAGGGCATCGACACCAATCGCGTACTGGAGTTGATGGACCCGGACAAGGACGCGGACGGACTCCACCCCATGAACCTGGGGCGCCTGGTGCTCAACGAGAAGGCGCCGCTGCCCTGCACCCCTGCGGGCATCATCACGCTGCTGCGCCGCCACGGCGTGGAGATCAAGGGCGCTCATGTCGTGGTCGTGGGGCGCGGGGTCACCATCGGGCGGCCGATGCCGCTGCTGCTGACCCGCAAGTCCGAGAACGCGACGGTGACGCAGTGCCACACCGGTACCCGTGACCTCTCCGCCCAGCTTCGGCAGGCCGACATCATCGTCGCCGCCGCGGGTGTGCCGCACCTGGTGAAGCCGGAGGACGTGAAGCCGGGCGCGGCGGTGCTCGATGTGGGCGTCAGTCGTGACGAGACCGGGAAGATCGTCGGCGACGTGCACCCCGGCGTCACCGAAGTGGCGGGCTGGGTCGCCCCGAATCCCGGTGGCGTCGGCCCGATGACCCGGGCGCAGCTCCTGGTCAATGTCGTCGAGGCGGCAGAGCGGGCCGCGGCCGGCGCTGCGGGCTGAGCGGTCATGGGCAAGCCCGCACCGGGACCGGACACCCCGGATCGTGACGCCGACGGCGCACACGAGACGCCTGACGAAACGCCTGACGGTATGCCTGACGAAACGCCCGGCGAGGCGCGTGACGAGGCGCGCGTGACGGGCGATCCGGTTGCGTCCGGAGGAGATCGTGGGGGAAGTCACGAGGGAGATCGGGACGAGGGCGGCCTGGGGGAAGCGCAGAGGACGAGTGCGTCCCGGTCCCGTCGTCCGCCCAAGGTCACCCGCGACACCGCCCGTCCGGAAGGCGGAGGTCGGGCAGCGCCAGGCGACGCCCCCGCCCCCGCCCGCCAGTGGCCGCTGCTCACGGTGATCGGGACGGCGGCGCTGGGACTGCTGATCGTCGGCGCCGACCCGTTCCCGCAGTCCTTCCGTGTCGGCACGATCCTCGTCGGCGTCGCCCTGCTCACCGGAGCGGTGCTGCGCCGCGTGCTGCCCTCCGTGGGCATGCTGGCGGTGCGTTCGCGGTTCACCGACATGATCACGTACGGGCTGCTGGGCATCGTGATCGTGCTGCTCGCGCTGATGGCCCAGCCCAAGCCCTGGCTGGAGGTCCCGTTCCTGGAGGGCGTGGTCCGCATCACCGTCCGGTAGGTATCGCCGCGTCGGCTGCTCCAGTCGGCCTTCGTCGGCCCCCGCCCCGTCTTGTACGGCGGCGGGGGCCGACGCTTCTCAGCAGGAGGAGGCCGAGCTGATGCGGATCTTGTCGACGACCCACGAGTTGAAGTACGTGGTGTTCTCGGGCGGGGTGCACCAGGTGTTGCCGTTGGTGAAGTGGGTGTAGACGATGTCGTCGCGACGGGTGTTCACCATCCGGTCGGCACCTTTGCTGGCGCCCAGGTTCTGCCAGCCGCTGGTGACGTCCTTGAACTGTCCGGTCTTCGTGCTGCCCTTGTAGAAGCAGACGTACGGCCAGTTGCACGAGGCCTGGAGCCCCGCGTCCGACTGGGAGGTCGCCCCGGCCGTGGGGGCGAGCGAGAGGCCGGCGCCGATGGCTGCTGCGGCGACGGCGAGCACGATGCGCTTGCGGGCGGCGTTCATGTGTCTGTTCCCTCCGTTGTCCGCCCGGGCGTGGCCACCCGGCACGGAATCCGACTGTCGCGCGCCAACTCCGCTTCTCTCCAGGGAAATCCGGCGGGTTGAGACCTTGTGGGACGTCCCGCGCGCTGAGCTGCCGGGACGCGTTCATGCATGACCACACCGTGGGACGCAAGGGTCTTGTCGTCTTCTCGCCAAAGCCGCGAATGAGGTGGAATCGTCACTGTCGGTAGTGATCTCATGGAGTGGAGGAAACCGGAGGAACCGGACCGGAATCGGGGGTGTGCCATGTCCAGATGGAAGGAACTGCCGGCCGCGCTGGCCGACCATGAGCGCAGGCTGATCGCACAGTTGCGCAGGCTCAAGGACCACAGCGGGCTCAGTCTCACCGCGCTCGCGGACAGGACCGGCTACAGCCGCTCGTCCTGGGCGCGTTACCTCAACGGCAGGCAGCCCGTGCCCCGGGGCGCTGTCGAGGAGTTGGCCCGGGTGTGTGCAGTGGAGCCGACGCGGCTCGTCGTGCTCTGTGAGGTCGCCATACGGGCCAGGGGGCCGGCAGGGGGCGGCATAGCCGGCGGGGCGCGCCGGTGACGAGCCGCCCCGAGTGTGAGCAACTGGTCGGTGAGCTGCGGCGGCTGCGGGCGCGGTCGGGGCTGAGTCTGGCCGCCCTGGCGGCCCGCACCCCGTACAGCAAGTCGTCCTGGCAGCGCTATCTGGGCGGCGAGCAGCCCGTGCCGCGTAGTGCCGTGGAGGCTCTCTGCGCGGTCACCGGTGAGCCCTCGCGCCCGCTGCTCGCGCTGTGGGAGCTCGCGGACGCGGTGTGGAGCGGCAGGGCCGTCCGGGCTCAGGAGGTGCCCGTCGATGGCCGAGGCGGGCGGAGTCCGGTCGGACCCTCACCGGAGGAGGAGGCGCTCTCCGGGGTGCCTTGGTGCGAGGCGGCCCGGGTCCCCCGTCGCGTCTGCGTGGCGACGCTGCTGACCTCGCTGGCGACGGTGGTGGTGGTCGCGTTCGGGGTCGTGCTCGTCCGCCGCCTGTGTCGTGCTCGTCCGGCATGACCGCCGCCGTGCTGTGACGGGCCCATCCTCTCCCCCGTGGGAGGACGGGCGCCGTCGTGGGCAACAGCGTCATGCACGCGCCAATCGCGATGCAAGCGGGATTAGGTGTCTGTGGCACGGAAGTGACGGTTCCGCTGTGGTGTGATCGTGGCGCGGCGGATGCGAGACTGATTCGGGCTTCGGGGCAGGGGCGCACGCGGGGAGTGCGTAAATGTCCCGAATGCTCCCCGTGCGCCCCAGTCGCAGGAACTGACATCCTGGCTCTGCGCATCCCTCCGGGCGAGCCCGGAGGCGTGGCAGGGGGCACCACAGCGCGGGGCACATCAGGCACGTCGGGGGGACAAGGGGGAAGCAATGCCTCGTTGGAAGGCGCTACCGGAAGAGTTGGACCCTCAGGTCAAGGAGTTCGCGAGCCAGCTGCGCAGGCTCGTGGACCGCAGCGGGCTGAGTATCGCGGCCGTCTCGGACCGGACAGGGTTCAGCAAGACGTCGTGGGAGCGCTATCTGAACGGGCGGCTGCTCGCACCCAAGCGCGCGATCGTGGCGCTCGCCGAGGTGACGGGGACGAACCCGGGCCACCTCACCACCATGTGGGAGCTCGCGGAGCGTGCCTGGAGTCGCGCCGAGATGCGGCACGACATGACCATGGAAGCCATCCGTATTTCGCAGGCGCGTGCGGCACTCGGGGAGTTCGGCGCGGACGCGCCGGGCGGACCCGGCGGCATGGCCGGGTCCTCGAGAACGGCGGCGCCGCCGTCCGGCCCGGGCAGTGAGGCGTACGGCTCTGCCGATCCCGCCCAGGGCGGGGGTCGGCGCGCCATTCCCCAGCAGCGAGGCGGAGGGCACGCGGCCGCTCCGGGCTCAGCTGACCGGGGGCGCGGCCGGGGTGGTCGCAGCAGGGTGCCGCTGTTCATCGCCGGCGTCGTCGGCGCGCTCCTGGTGGTCGCGGCGGCCGTGCTGCTGACCGACCTCGGGGGAGGCGGCGAAGAGAAGAAGGGCGGCACTGTGGCCGAGGCGCCGTCCGCCGCGCCCAGCACCAGCACCCCCGAGCTGCCCGCCGGGGTCAAGTGCACCGGCGCCGACTGCACCGGCCAGGACCCGGAAAGCATGGGGTGCGGCGGTCAGCTCGCCACCACATCCGCACGGGTCACCGTCGGTACGGCTGTCGTGGAGGTCCGCTACAGCGAGACCTGCGCGGCTGCCTGGGCCCGGATAACCAAGGCGGCGGCGGGGGACAAGGTCTCCATATCCGCAGGCGAAGCAGCGGAGAACGGCCTGGTCAACGCGGACGGGGACGCATACACCCCGATGGTCGCGGTGGCCTCGAAGGCGGATGCCGAGGCCTGCGCGACGCTCACGAGCGGGACGAAGGGGTGCACGACCGAGCAGTGAGCGAGGGTGGCGGTGCGCGCGGTGAACAGCGGTGCGTGCCGTGAGGGGCGGTGCGCGCGGCGAGTGGCGCGCTCGCCCGCCCGGGCGGAGTGCGGCCTGAGTGAGCCGCGCCACAAGGGGGCGGCACTCTCAGGGGGCGGCAGTGGGGCGGCCCCCGGGTCGGATAGCCTGACGCCGGATATCTCTTCACGTCGAGAGATCGATCAGTACGGTGGAGGTATCCAGCACCCGGGGCAGGGAACCCCACCGCCAGCTGTCTTACGGAGATCGCTATGACCCGCACTCCCGTGAATGTCACCGTCACCGGCGCGGCCGGCCAGATCGGTTACGCACTGCTCTTCCGCATCGCCTCCGGCCAGCTGCTTGGCGCGGACGTGCCGGTCAAGCTGCGCCTGCTGGAGATCCCGCAGGGTCTGAAGGCTGCCGAGGGCACCGCCATGGAGCTCGACGACTGTGCCTTCCCGCTGCTCCAGGGCATCGACATCACCGACGACCCGAACGTGGCGTTCGACGGTGCCAATGTCGCGCTTCTGGTCGGCGCGCGTCCGCGGACCAAGGGCATGGAGCGCGGTGACCTGCTCTCCGCCAACGGCGGCATCTTCAAGCCACAGGGCAAGGCCATCAACGACCACGCCGCGGACGACATCAAGGTCCTCGTCGTCGGCAACCCGGCCAACACCAACGCCCTCATCGCGCAGGCCGCGGCTCCGGACGTTCCGTCCGAGCGCTTCACGGCGATGACCCGGCTCGACCACAACCGCGCGATCTCGCAGCTCGCCGCCAAGACCGGCGCCGCCGTCTCCGACATCAAGCGCCTGACGATCTGGGGCAACCACTCCGCGACCCAGTACCCGGACATCTTCCACGCGGAGATCGCCGGCAAGAACGCCGCGGAGATCGTCAACGACCAGGCCTGGCTGGCCGACACCTTCATCCCGACCGTCGCGAAGCGCGGCGCGGCGATCATCGAGGCCCGTGGTGCCTCCTCCGCGGCCTCCGCCGCCAACGCCGCCATCGACCACGTCCACACCTGGGTCAACGGCACCGCCGAGGGTGACTGGACCTCCATGGGTATCCCGTCGGACGGCTCCTACGGCGTCCCGGAGGGCCTCATCTCCTCCTTCCCGGTCACCTGCAAGGACGGCAAGTACGAGATCGTCCAGGGCCTGGACATCAATGAGTTCTCCCGCACTCGCATCGACGCGTCGGTCGCGGAGCTGGCGGAGGAGCGCGACGCGGTCCGCGGTCTCGGTCTGATCTAGCTTTCTGCGGCTTCTGCCGTATTCGCCTCTGGGGCGCCACACCGCGGTGTGGCGCCCCAGAGCACTTTGAGGGCTCCTGTGCCAACCTGGGCCCATGACTCCCGGTACCGGAAGCGGACACGAGCAGGGCGGCCCCCGTCTGGTGCTGCTGCGGCACGCCAAATCCGCCAGGCCGGAGGGTGTCGAGGATCCTGAGCGCCCGCTTGCCCCGCGGGGTCGCAGTGACGCCGCGGAGGCCGGTCGGCTGCTGCGCGAGATGGACTGCGTGCCGGACCTGGTGCTCTGCTCTCCCTCCCGCAGGACCCGCGAAACCTGGGATCTCGTAGCCGCCCCGCTGGGTGGCGCCCAGCTGCCGGTGTCGTACGACGACCGGGTGTACGAGGCCGGACCTGACGCGCTCATCGCCGTGCTCCGCGAAGTACCCCCGGAGACGGGCACCGTTCTGGTGGTGGGCCACAACCCAGGCATCGAGGAGCTCTCCGCCACACTCAGCGGCGACGCGGACCTGGATTCCCTCGCCTGGATGACGGAGAAGTTCCCGACCTCCGCCTTCGCGGTGTTCGCCCTCGGTACGGGCTGGGCGGCACTGGTACCCGGAGCGGCCCGGCTGGTGTCGTTCGTCGTCGCCAGGGCGTCGACCGACTGACCGCGCCCACGACTCCCACGGCCGGGTCCGTCTCCTGCCGGTGCCCGCGGAGCACGGGCCGCCCGCCGCGGACCATGGTCATCGCGGACGCGCCGTCGCGCCGGGCCCGGACAGTTTCAGCCTGATCGAGCAGCCTGACTCGCGCAGCTCGACCGAACGCATGTGCGACCCGGTGCGGGTTGGCCCCTGTCGGGCGCGGTTGTCGCATCCCTTCGCACCGCCGTTCGGGCTCGCTCGCCGGCCAACCGGAGTGAGGCCGACCACTTCCAGCCACCCGTCACGCATGCTTTGGCGCCCCCGGGGCAGGCGATCCGTTCACCAGTCTTCGCTGGTGAGAGACATACCGGGAATGGAAGGCCAAACGCGACGTGTCGGTACAACTGACCATCCACGTGGACGGAGATTGGCGCAAAGCCGACTCCGGAGCCACGCGAGAGATCCTCGACCCCGTCGACGCCACCGCCTTCGCCATCGTGGCGGAGGGTGGTGCCGCGGACACCGACGCCGCGATCGCCGCCGCGCGCCGCGCGTTCGACCAGGGGGAGTGGCCCCGTACACCGGTGGCCGAGCGGGCGGCGCTGCTGCGGCGGGTCGCGGGGCTGCTGCGGCGGGACCGCGAGGAGCTCGGGCTGCTCGAGAGCCGGGACGCCGGTAAGACGGTGGAGGAAGGGCGCATCGACATCGACTGCGTCGCCGACGCGTTCGCGTACTTCGCCGACCTGGTCATGAACGAGACCGGACGTGTCGTGGACGCCGGCTCCAGCGAGATCCACAGCGTGGTCGTGCACGAGCCCGTGGGCGTCTGCGCGCTGATCACGCCCTGGAACTATCCGCTGCTCCAGGCAAGCTGGAAGATCGCCCCGGCGCTCGCGGCCGGCAACACCTTCGTGATCAAGCCCAGCGAGCTCACCCCCCTGACCACGGTCGCGCTGATCCGCCTTCTCCAGGAGGCCGGGCTCCCCACGGGCGTCGCCAACATCGTCACCGGAGCGGGCCACACCGTCGGCGCCCGGCTCGCCGAGCACCCGGATGTCGACCTCGTCTCCTTCACCGGTGGCATCGTCAGCGGCACCAAGGTCATGCGTGCCGCTGCCGAGACCGTCAAGAAGGTCGCCCTGGAGCTCGGTGGCAAGAACCCGAACGTGGTCTTCGCCGACGCCTGCACCACCAGCGCGGGCTTCGACACCGCAGTCGACCAGGCCCTGAACGCTGCCTTCATCCACAGCGGCCAGGTCTGCTCGGCCGGTTCCCGGCTGATCATCGAGGAGTCACTGCGCGAGCGCTTCGTGGACGAGCTCGCCCGCCGCGCCGAGAAGATCCGTATCGGCCGCGGCACGGACGACGGCGTCGAATGCGGTCCCCTCGTCTCCGCCCAGCAGCTCGCCAGGACCGAGGAGTACGTGGCCTCCGCCCTCGCCGAGGGCGCCGTACTGCGCGCGGGCGGCACCCGGCCCGAAGGCCCCGGCTACTTCTACCGCCCGACCGTCCTCGACCGCTGCCACCGCGGTATGCGCGTCATCCGCGAGGAGGTCTTCGGGCCGGTCCTGACCGTGGAGACCTTCCGCACCGAGGACGAGGCGGTCGCCCTCGCCAACGACACCGAGTACGGCCTCGCGGGCGGCGTCTGGAGCGGCGACCCCGGACGCGCCAGGCGGGTCGCCGGCCGGCTGCGTCACGGCACGGTCTGGATCAACGACTTCCACCCCTACCTTCCCCAGGCGGAGTGGGGCGGCTTCGGCAAGTCCGGTATCGGCCGGGAGCTCGGCCCGGCCGGGCTCGCCGAGTACCGCGAGACCAAGCACATCTACCAGAACCTCGCCCCGCGCCCCGTGCGCTGGTTCGCAGGCTGAGACAGACGCGGAGCAGGACACACCATGAACAAGCCCACGCACATACCCGAGTACGACTATGTCGTCGTCGGGGGCGGCACCGCGGGTTCGGTGATCGCCTCCCGGCTCACCGAGAACCCAGGCACCACCGTCGCCGTCATCGAGGGCGGCCCCAGCGATGTCGGCCGGGACGACGTGCTGACCCTGCGCCGCTGGATGGGTCTGCTCGGCGGGGAGCTCGACTACGACTACCCGACCACCGAGCAGCCGCGCGGCAACTCCCACATCCGGCACAGCCGCGCCCGGGTGCTCGGCGGCTGTTCGTCGCACAACACCCTGATCGCCTTCAAGCCGCTGCCGTCCGACTGGGACGAGTGGGAGGAGTCCGGCGCCAAGGGCTGGAACGCGGCGGCCATGGACCCGTACTTCGACCGGCTGCTCAACAACGTCGTGCCGGTGGACGAGGCCGACCGCAACGCCATCGCCCGCGACTTCGTCGACGCCGCCCAGGCCGCGCTCGGCGTCCCCCGCGTCGAGGGCTTCAACAAGAAGCCGTTCGACGAGGGCGTCGGCTTCTTCGACCTCGCCTACCACCCCGAGAACAACAAGCGGTCCTCGGCTTCGGTCGCCTATCTCCACCCGGTGATGGACGAGCGTGCCAACCTCACCATCCTGCTGGAGACCTGGGCGTACCGGCTGGAGCTGGACGGCACCCGCGCCACCGGCGTGCATGTCCGTGGCAAGGACGGTGAGGAGCAGCTGATCACCGCGCGCCGCGAGGTCATCGTCTGCGCCGGCGCGGTCGACACCCCGCGCCTGCTGATGCACTCCGGTATCGGCCCCCAGGCCGATCTGGAGGCGCTCGGCATACCCGTCGTCCACGATCTGCCGGGCGTCGGCGAGAACCTGCTCGACCACCCCGAGTCGGTGATCGTCTGGGAGACCCACGGGCCGATCCCGGAGAACTCGGCGATGGACTCCGACGCCGGTCTGTTCGTGCGCCGGGACCCCGAACACCAGGGCCCCGACCTGATGTTCCACTTCTACCAGATCCCGTTCACCGACAATCCGGAGCGGCTCGGCTACGAACGCCCGCCGCACGGCGTGTCGATGACCCCGAACATCCCCAAGCCACACAGCCGTGGCCGTGTGTACCTCACCAGCGCCGACCCGGCGGTCAAGCCCGCGCTCGACTTCCGCTACTTCACGGACGAGGACGACTACGACGGCCGCACGCTCGTGGACGGCATCCGCATCGCCCGCGAGATCGCCAAGGCCGAGCCGCTGGCGGGCTGGCTGAAGCGGGAGGTCTGCCCGGGGCCCGAGGTGACGGGCGACGAGGAACTGAGCGAGTACGCGCGCAAGGTCGCGCACACCGTCTACCACCCGGCAGGCACCTGCCGCATGGGTGCGGCCGCCGATGAACTCGCGGTGGTGGCGCCGGACCTGAAGGTCCGGGGCCTGGACGGAATCCGTATCGCGGACGCCTCCGTCTTCCCGACGATGCCTGCCGTGAACCCGATGATCGGCGTCCTGATGGTGGGCGAGAAGTGTGCCGAACTGCTCAAGGAAACGGGGAGTGAGACCCGATGACCGAAACGACCAATGCGACCGTGACAGACGACTCGACCGCCACGAACGACTCGCCTGTGTTCGCCGTACGCAACCTGTGGAAGGTCTTCGGGCCCAAGGCCGAGCGTGTCCCGCAGTCGGCCGAGCTCGCCGATCTCGACCCCACCGAGCTGCGTGAGCGCACCGGCTGCACCGCCGCCGTACACGATGTGAGCTTCGACGTGCGCCGCGGCGAGGTGTTCGTCGTCATGGGCCTGTCCGGCTCCGGCAAGTCGACCCTCGTCCGCTGCCTGACCCGGCTGATCGAACCGACCTCCGGTTCGATCGCGATCGACGGCGAGGACGTGCTGTCGATGGACAAGACACGGCTGCGTGAACTGCGCAGGCACCGGGCCTCGATGGTGTTCCAGCACTTCGGCCTGCTGCCGCACCGTTCCGTGCTCGACAATGTGGCGTACGGCCTGGAGATCCAGGGCCTCGGCCGGTCGGCCCGCCGCGCCAAGGCCGCCGAGTTCATCGCCAAGGTCGGCCTCGACGGCATGGAGCACCGCCGCCCCGGCCAGCTCTCCGGTGGCCAGCAGCAGCGCGTCGGCCTCGCCCGTGCCCTGGCCGTCGACCCCGAAGTGCTGCTCTTCGACGAGCCGTTCAGCGCGCTCGACCCGCTGATCCGGCGGGACATGCAGGACGAGGTCGTCCGGCTGCACCGCGAGGAAGGCCGCACGATGGTCTTCATCACCCACGATCTGAGCGAGGCGCTGCGCCTGGGTGACCGGATCGCGCTGATGCGGGACGGGCGGATCGTGCAGCTCGGCACGCCCGAACAGATCGTGGGTTCGCCCGCCGACGACTACGTACGGGACTTCGTCCGCGATGTGCCGCGTGAGCAGGTCATGACCGTACGTACGGCGATGCGCCCGGCCGAGGACGCCAAGGAGGCCGAGGCCGGTCCCGCCGTGGCACCCGACGCCACCGTCTCCGAGGCCATCGAGGCGGTCGCCCGCGTGGGCATGCCCGCCCGGGTGATGGAGAAGGGCCGCTGCATCGGCGTGGTCGACCACGCCGCGCTGCTCGCCGTGGTCGCCGGCACCGACATACAGGCGGTGGCGGCATGACGAGCAGGAGGAAACCCGGCCCGGATACCGCGACTCGGAAGGTGAGGTGGTGCGGATGAGCGGCGTGACCGTGGACTCAGTGACCAAGGCCAAGAAGCCCGACGCAGTGGGGTCGGCGCTCGCGCAGCCCGGTGGTCTCGGCGACTTCGTACGCCGCCGCCGCGGACTGCTCGCGGGCGGCGCCGCCCTGGCCGTGCTCGTGGTGCTCGGCGCGCTGCTGCTCGGCGGCGGAGGCTGGCCCTCCGCGCTGACCGTCGACATCTCGGCGCCGCTCGACGACGCCAACGACTGGGTGATCGACAACCGCGACACCCACCCCGTGTTCCTCTACTTCCTGCTGCATCTGTCCAACACGGCCACTGACGGGGTCAACGCCGTGTACCAGGGCCTTGACGCCCTCGGCTGGCTCGGTGTGGTGGCGGCCGGAGTGCTGGTCGCCTGGCGCGCCGCCGGTCTCGGGGCGCGCGGCGCCCGGGTGGCGCTCACCGCGCTCGGGGCGTTCGCCGTGTGCGGGCTGCTCGGCATGTGGGACGCCACGCTGATCACCATCGCGCTGATGGTGGTGGCCGTGGCGGTGGCCGCCGTGCTCGGCGTGCTGATCGGGCTCCTCGCCGGGATCTTCGACCGGTTCGACCGGGTACTGCGCCCGGTGCTGGACACCATGCAGGTGCTGCCGGCGTTCGCGTACCTGCTGCCGTTCGTGCTGGTCTTCGGCACGGGTACGCCCGCCGCGCTGTTCTGCACGGTCATCTACGCGGCCCCGCCGATGGCCCGGCTCACCGCGCTCGGCCTGCGTGGCGCCGACCCCGGGGCCCTGGAGGCGGCTCAGTCGCTCGGCGCCAGCGGCTGGCAGCGGCTGTGGACGGCCCGGCTGCCGCTCGCGCGCAAGCAGATGCTGCTCGGCCTCAACCAGACGATCATGATGGCGCTCTCGATGGTCGTCATCGCCGCGCTCGTCGGCGCGGGCGGCCTCGGCGAGGAGGTCTACTCGGCGCTGTCCACGACGGACGTCGGCAAGGCCTTCGCCGCAGGCGTCCCGATCGTGCTCATCGCGATCTGGCTGGACCGTACGACGGCGGCGGCGGGCGACCGCCTGGCCGCGACGGAGCCGGGTGGCGGCTGGCTGCACGGTGGCAGGGCCTGGGCGCTGGTCGCCGTGGGCGCCGGTGCCGCAGCCGCCGTGCGCACCACCACCTGGCCCGAGGCGTGGACGTACGAGATCTCCACGCCGGTCAACCAGGCCCAGGAGTGGATCACCGAGAACCTCGCCTTCGTGGAGGTCTGGGCCCGGGAGTTCACGCTGTGGATCCTGAACCCGCTGCGGGACACGCTGATGTGGCTGCCGTGGTGGTCGGTGCTGCTGCTTGTGGCAGCCGTGGCCTGGCTGGTGGGCAACTGGGTCTCCGCGCTCACCGCGACCGGCGCGATGGCCGCCGTCGGCGCGCTCGGCGTCTGGGCCAAGTCCCTGGACACCCTGTCCCAGGTGCTCGCGGCGCTGGTGGTCACGCTGGTGCTGGGCATCCTCGTGGGTGTGCTCAGCGCACGGGCCGGATGGCTGGAGCGGCTGCTGCGTCCGCTGCTGGACGCGATGCAGACGATGCCGCAGTTCGTGTACCTGATCCCGGTGGTCGCGCTGTTCGGCGCCACCCGTACTTCCGCGATCGTCGCGGCGGTCGTGTACGCGCTGCCCGCTGTCGTCCGGATCACCACACAGGGCCTGCGCGAGGTGGACCCGGGCGCGATGGAGGCCGCGCGCTCGCTCGGCTCCTCCGCACGCCAGCAGCTCCTCGGCGTCCAGCTCCCGCTGGCCCGACCGGCCCTGCAACTCGCCGTCAACCAGGGTGTGGTGCTGGTGCTGGCCGTGGTCGTCGTCGGCGGTCTCGTCGGTGGCGGTGCGCTCGGTTACGACGTCGTGAAGGGCCTGTCCCGGGGCGAGATGGGCCTCGGCATGACGGCGGGTCTCGCGATCGTCTGCCTGGGACTCGTCCTGGACCGGATCACCCAGCCGACGGCGCGTACCGCACGCAAGCACGGCTGACCCCCGCCTTCCCCAACCCTTCCCGCTTTCCGACAGGAGCACCAAGCACCATGCGTACTGCTATTCGCACCGCCACCGCGCTCGTCAGCGCCGTCGGCGTCCTCTCCCTGACCGCCTGCGGCGCCGCCGACACCGGCAAGAGCAACGACGTCGGCGGCGACAAGACCGTGAAACTGACCGTCCCCTCCTGGGTCGGTGCTCAGGCCAACGTGGCCGTGGCCAAGCACATCCTCGAGAAGGAGCTCGGCTACAAGGTCAAGACCCAGCAGATGGGCGAGGTGCTCGCCTGGGACGCGCTGTCCAAGGGCGACATCGACGCGGTCCTCGAGGACTGGGGCCACCCCAAGGAGGAGAAGCAGTACCTCGAGACGAAGCAGTCCGTCGTCAAGGGTGGCGACCTCGGCGTCACCGGCCACATCGGCTGGTACGTGCCGAAGTACTTCGCCGACAAGCACCCGGATGCCACCGACTGGAAGAACCTCAACAAGTACGCCGAGGAATTCAAGACGGCGGAGAGCGGCGACAAGGGTGAGCTGCTCGAGGGCTCGCCCGACTACGTCACCAACGACGACGCGATCATCAAGAACCTGAAGCTGGACCTGAAGACCAACTACGCGGGTTCCGAGGCCGCCCAGATCACGGCGATGAAGAAGTACGCGAAGGCGAAGAAGCCCTTCCTGACGTACTGGTGGACCCCGCAGTGGCTGAACGCCGAGATCGACATGGTCGAGGTCAAGCTGCCCGAGTACAAGGAGGGCTGCGACGCCGACCCGAAGAAGGTCGCGTGCGCCTACCCGCACACCCCGCTCCAGAAGTACCTCAACGCCGACTTCGCCAAGAAGGGCGGCGAGGCGGCCCAGTTCCTGAAGAACTTCAAGTGGACGACCGACCAGCAGAACGAGGTCGCGCTGATGATCGCGGACGAGAAGATGTCGCCGGAGGCCGCGGCGGAGAAGTGGGTCAAGGAGAACGAGGCCACCTGGAAGGCCTGGCTCCCGAAGAAGTAGCGGTTGCCTGAACCGACCGTACGAGCGGGCGATCC
>NZ_JBHWIW010000084.1:0-12901 GCF_042731955.1 Streptomyces sp. NPDC059828
TGCCCCGGCGGGTCTCGCTAATTATGTGTTGTGCGGCCGCCGGCCGGACTGCCCCCCGCCCCCCGCCGGGCGGCGGCCCCCCGGGTGGGGGCCCTGCCTCCCGGCGTGTGGGATCGCCCGTGCGGCGCGTCCGTCAGCGTCAGTAGGCGCTGTTCACGTTGTCCATCGAGCCGTAGCGGTCGGCCGCGTAGTTGCAGGACGCGACGATGTTGGCGACCGGGTCGTACTGGTCATGGGGGGTGCCGGCGACGTGGTACGTGTCGAAGGTGGGCTTGATGATCTGGAGCAGGCCCTTCGACGGGATGCCGTTCTGGGCGTTGATGTCCCAGTTGTTGATGGCACGCGGGTTACCGGAGGACTCACGCATGATGTTGCGGTGGATGCCCTCGTAGGTGCCCGGGATGTTGTGCTTCTTCATGATGTCCAGGGACTCGCGGATCCAGCCGTCCAGGTTGTTCGGGTAGACAGCCTTGCGGGCGGCGGCGCGGTTGGCGGCGGCCTGCACGGCGGCGCGCTTCTTCGCGGCGGCCTTGGCGGCAGCGGCGGCCTTCGCCTTGGCGGCGGCCTGGGCCTCGGCCTTGGCCTTCAGCACGGCGGCGGTGGCCTTCGCCTTCGCCTGGGCCTGAGCCTGGGCGTCGAGGAAGGACGACTGGTTGGCGATGCTCGCCTGAAGGGCCGCGGCCTTCGCCGTGTCGACGTTGGTGGACCAGGCGACATTGGCGGTGGACACAGCCTGCGTCTCGGTTTCGGCGGAGGCGCTGCCCGGGACGAGCGAGAACGCGAGGGCCGAGACGCCAACGGCGGCCACACCGGCGATCGAGATCTTGTGAGTCTTGGACATACGAGCGGAACCGGAAGTGCGGGACGCGAACATGCGAGACGTACCTCTTCGAATAGCGGGAGTCGCGAAAGGCCGGGCGGCTCAGCGCCTTCTCGGCGGCGACGAACGCAATTCTTAGCGGCAGCAAAATCCGCTGGCAAAGGTGTGACGTACGATCCCGGATAGTGGAGCAGGACCCCATAAGTCCGGACAAGTCCCCTAAAAAGTCCAGTTCAGATGTCCTTTATGTATCCACTAGTGCGCTTCGTAAGTGACCTGCGCCCTATGCGCGGGCTCACATCCGGCCCCGCTCCACCTCACAGTGAGTTGCTCAAGCAATCCGATCTGTCATGAGGTCATCCGGCAGGATGAGGTGCACGTCCCCGAACTCATGCCAGAGGTAGCCGTGCTCCAGTGCCTGGGTATAACCGCAGGCCAGCGCCTCTTCCCCGGCGATGGCCGCCAGCATCAGCAGATGTGAGGCCTCGGGCTCGTGCAGTCCGGTCAGCAGGCCGTCCACCGCCCGCACCCCCCGCCCGGGAGTGACCACCAGACCGGTCCAGTCGTTCGCCGCCCGCACCACGCCGTCCGGCCCCGACGCAGACTCCAGCGCCCGTACGGCAGTCGTCCCCACCGCGATGACCCTGCCGCCCCCCGCCCGTGCCGCGTTCACCAGCCACGCCGTCGCCTCGGACACCTCGAAGCGCTCCGGGTACGGAGGCTCATGCGCCTCCGCCGACGCCACACCCGTGTGCAGGGTGAGCGGAGCGAACTGAACCCCCCGCCGCACCAGCTCCGCCACCAGGGGCTCCGTGAAGGGGCGGGCCGCGCTCGGCATCTCCGCCGAGCCCGAGCCGTCGAGCGTGGGCAGCGCGAACACCGTCTGGTACGCGGACAGCGGCTGGTCCCGCTCCGTGTACCGGTATCGAATGGGCCTGCCGTACCGCCTCATCAGTCCCGCCACGTCCACCGAGGCCGTGGCCCACCACAGCCGCCCGCCCGCTGCGCCCCCGTGCTCCCGCGGCTCCTCCAGGACGAGCTGTCCGCCCCCGGGCAGCCGGATCCGTGCTCCCGCAGGCCCCCCGGGCCGCTGCCGCGTGCTCCCCGCGCCATCTGGGGCGCGCAGCTCCACCACCCAGCGCTCACCCTCCTGACCGCGGCCGGGAGGCAGGTCACCGCGCGTCGAGAAGTGCACGACCAGGCGTTCGGCACCGAGCCGCCCGTCCATGGCGGCCGGCAGAGTGGGTGACGTGTTCACCACAAGAACATCTCCGGCCCGCAGCTGCCGGGGCAGCTCCTGGAACGCATGGTGCGACACCGCCGTGCCGCGCGACACCAGCAGCCGTACGTCGTCCCGGCCGCTGCCGCGATCCTCCGCGGGCACGCGCGCCAGCAACTCGTCCGGCACCTTCAGACTCTCCAGGACACCCACCGGGCTCATCCGGTTCACCCCACTCACCCCGCTCACCGGCCCGCCAGCAGCGCGGCTGCCTCGTACCGGCCGCTGGCCGGACGCTCGTCCAGCAGCCTCAGGAACGCCGGGACCACCGACTCCGGCTCGGGCCGCGCCCCGGCGTCCCCGTCCCCGGGCACGGCGGCCTCATACAGATCCGTGCGCATGTCGCCTGGGTCCACCGCCCAGACCCTCAGCCCGGGCTCCTCGACCGCCAGCACCCGGGTGAGCAGGTCGAGCGCCGCCTTCGACGACCCGTATCCGCCCCAGGTGGCATACGCCTCCCGCGCCGCGTCCGAGCTCACCGCGATCACCGCACCCGCCGTATCCGGCTCCGTGCCCCCCGCCGTACCGGTGCGCAGCAGCGGCAGTGCCTCCTGCACCAGCCCGAGCGCCGCCACCACATTGGTCTCCAGCGCCTCGCGCAGCCCGTCCAGCGGCAGCTCCGCCAGCGGCACCAGCGGCTCGGCACCCAGCGCGCTGGCATTGCTGACCAGCAGATCGAGCGACCCCAGCTCCTGCGCCGCCGCTACCAGGTCCCCGCGGTGCCCGGCCCGGGTGACATCCCCGGCCAGCGCCACCACCCGGGTCCCGAACCGGCGCCTCACCTGCTCAGCCGTCTCCGTCAGCACGGATTCGGTGCGCGCGTCCAGCACCAGGTCCCAGCCACGCTGGGCGAGCGACCCGGCCAGTGCCCGTCCCAGCCCCTTGGAGGCACCCGTGATGATCGCTACCGGCATGATGTCCGTCCCCTCTGTTCGGTTGCCCTCAGGCCACCTCAGGCCCTGAGACCCTCAGAGTGGCTCTGCACCCCAGCCGTCCACCTCGTCCCCGAGGCCCTGCCTTACAGGGCACTTCGACCTACGACCGGCGGCCCAGGCCGCGACCGTCCACAGGCCGATACGCACGGTCACGGCACGCCGGTACGGTGATCCCATGAGCCACAGCCCGCGCTCCGGCCTCGCCGCAGTGAGCACCGCCCTCCTCGAGATGAGCAGGCACCTCGAGGTGCGCGACGTCCTCAAGACGATCGTCGCCTCGGCACGCGAGCTGCTCGACGCGGAGTACGCGGCGCTGGGCGTGCCCGACGACCACGGCGGCTTCGCACAGTTCGTCGTCGACGGCGTCAGCGACGAGCAGTGGAGGGCGATCGGACCGCTGCCGCGCCAGCACGGAATCCTCGCCGCGATGCTCAGGGACGCGAAGACCGAGCGGCTCGCTGACGTGCGTGAGGACCCCCGCTTCGAGGGCTGGCCGTCCGCCCACCCCGACATGTCCGATTTCCTGGGCCTGCCCATCAAGGACGGCGACGAGACGATCGGCGCGCTCTTCCTCGCCAACAAGCGGTGCCCCAAGCCCCCCGGCAGCCGCGGGGGGACCTGCGGATTCACCGAGGAGGACGAGGAGCTGCTCTCGATCCTCGCCCAGCACGCCGCGATCGCCCTCGTCAACGCCCGGCTCTATGAACGCAGCCGTGAGCTCACGATCGCCGAGGAGCGCTCCCGCCTGGCCCATGAGCTGCATGACGCGGTCAGCCAGAAGCTGTTCTCGCTGCGGCTGACCGCCCAGGCCGCAGCCGCGCTGGTGGACCGTGATCCCGTGCGGGCCAAGGGCGAGCTCCAGCAGGTCGCCCTGCTCGCCGCCGAAGCCACCGACGAACTGCGGGCGGCGGTCGTCGAGCTGCGCCCCGCGGCCCTCGACGAGGACGGCCTCGTCAACACCCTCCGTACGCAGATCCAGGTGCTCGACCGCGCCCACACCGCCCGTGTCACCTTCGACGCCGTGGGAGTGCGCGCCCTGCCCGCGGCCCAGGAGGAGGCCCTCCTACGGGTCGCCCAGGAAGCCCTGCACAACGCGCTCCGGCACTCCGGCGCGGGGCTGGTCGCGGTCAGTCTGGGCCGCAAGGGACAGGGCGCGGTTCTCAGCGTCAGGGACGACGGCAAGGGCTTCGAACCCGCTTCGGTGCGCAGGGCGGGGCGGCACCTCGGCCTGGTCTCCATGCGTGACCGGGCCGGTGGCGTCGGCGGCACACTCACGGTGGAATCGGCGCCCGGCGAGGGCACCACGATCGAGATGGAGGTCCCCGGTGGGTGACAAGGGAATCCGCGTGCTGCTCGTGGACGATCACCAGGTCGTCCGGCGGGGCTTGCGCACCTTCCTCGAAGTGCAGGACGACATCGAAGTGGTGGGGGAGGCCGCCGATGGCGCCGAGGGTGTGGCGCAAGCCGAGGAGCTGGGTCCTGACGTCGTGCTCATGGACGTGAAGATGCCCGGTATGGACGGGATCGAGGCCCTGCGCCGGCTGCGAGCCCTCGACAACCCGGCGAAGGTGCTGGTGGTCACGAGCTTCACGGAACGTCGCACCGTCGTCCCTGCGCTCCGCGCGGGCGCCTCCGGGTATGTGTACAAGGACGTGGATCCGGACGCCCTCGCCGGTGCGATCCGCTCCGTGCACGCGGGCCATGTGCTGCTCCAGTCCGAGGTGGCCGACGTGCTGCTCTCGGAGGACGAGCCCGGCACGGGGCAGGGGAGGGGCACCTCGCTCACCGAGCGCGAGCGCGAGGTGCTGGGGCTGATCGCCGACGGCCGCTCCAACCGCGAGATAGCCCGCGCTCTGGTCCTCTCCGAGAAGACGGTGAAGACCCATGTGTCGAACATTCTGATGAAGCTGGATCTGGCGGACCGTACGCAGGCGGCGCTCTGGGCCGTACGCCACGGCCTCAGCGGCTGATCAGAACGTTTCAGCAGGTCGGCGGAGCCTGCCGCAGGACGGTTGCTCGCCGGTCTGAGATTCATACCGTCGTGTGTATGTCGCCCATGTGGCGTATCCAGATGGGTCCGACGGGCGTTCTCCAGTGCGTGCTGCGGTGACCACCGCAGTCCGTGACCAGGAGGAAGCTGAAGTGAAGAACCTCAAGAAGGCCGTCGCCGTCACCATGGTCGCCGGTGGGCTGCTCGCGGCCGGCGCCGGTGCCGCGTCCGCGACCAGCGCGCACGCGGACGGCAGCGCCGTCAACTCTCCGGGTGTCGGCTCCGGCAACCTGGTCCAGGTCCCGGTCCACGTCCCGGTCAACGCCGTCGGCAACACCGTCAACGTCATCGGTGCGCTCAACCCGGCCTTCGGCAACATGGGCGTCAACGGCTGACCAAGCGTTCCGCCGGAAGTCCGGTGTGTCACTTGGGGCCCTCCCCGCGATAGCAGGGGGAGGGCCCGCTGTGACTGGTCGCGCAGTTCCCGCAGCCCTGCGGGGCGTGTGCCCGGGCGCACCGGACTCCGCTGGACTCGGCTCGCCGCTTCACGCCCCCATGGCTACTCGCGGCGCTCCTGCTCCTCCACGTACGCGTTGTACGCGGCCACCTGGGCACGCCGCGCCACCCGCTCCACCGGCCGCAGTGCCTCACCCCGCGCCGCCATCTCCGACGCGCTCACAGCGCCGCCGTGCCCGTTCTCGTACGCGAGCGACACCAGCAGCCCGACCCGCTGCGCCAGCTCGAGCACCCGCACCGCGCGCGGCGGATACCCCGGCGCCAGCGCATCCCGTCCCGCGCCCGCCTCGGCCCGCGCCCGGTACGCGTCCAGCGCCGCCTCGGCCGCCGGACCGGACCCCGCCACATCGAGCCGCGACAGCACCGCCGTGGCGTCCCGCATCGCCTCCGCCAGCTCACGCTCGGCCTCCCCGAGCGAGGGCACATCCGCGGGCGGGGCGTCCCGTACCTCCAGGCAGTGCCAGACCACCCGCACATGCAGATCCCCGGCGGGCCCCACCTCGTGCACGTCCGGAACAAGCCCGTACGCCGCCCCGTGGCCGACGACCGCCTCCTCCGCATCGAGGGCCCGTGCGTTGAACACCGGCGGTCCGCTGAGCCCGAGCGGATGTCCGGGCGCGGGCAGCGCGACCCGGAAACCCGTCACACCGAGCCCCCGCAGCCGTCCCAGCGCAAGACTGAGCCCGACCGGCCCCGGCTCGTCCGGTAGCCCCTCCACACGATGCACCGCGTCGTCCCCGACGATCGCGAGCACCGCGTCATCGGGTGATACAAAACCGGCCAACAGGGCATTTCCCCATGCGGCCAGCCGTCCTGAGCGTGGTTCCGAAAGCATGGACCCAGCCTAGGTACCGGACCGGGCCATCGGGGCACCCGGCTGGTGGCGTAGGTTTTCCCCTGGGAGCCACGCCCGCAGGCACACCGGACTCCCGGGACCTCTCGACGATTGCATGGGGAGACAACGCGCTCATGAGCGATGTACTGGAGCTGGTGGACGTATCCGTGGTCCGCGACGGACGCGCTCTGGTGGACGACGTCTCCTGGTCGGTCAAGGAAGGCGAGCGCTGGGTGATCCTCGGCCCCAACGGCGCCGGCAAGACGACCCTGCTCAACATCGCCTCCAGCTACCTCTTCCCCACTACCGGCACCACCACCATCCTCGGTGACGAGCTCGGCAAGATCGACGTCTTCGAACTCCGCCCGCGTATCGGCATGGCAGGCATCGCCATGGCCGAAAAGCTCCCCAAGCGTCAGACCGTCCTCCAGACCGTGCTCACCGCCGCCTACGGCATGACCGCCACCTGGCACGAGGACTACGACGCCGTCGACGAGCAGCGCGCCCGCGCCTTCCTCGACCGCCTCGGCATGTCGGAGTACCTGGACCGCAGGTTCGGCACCCTCTCCGAGGGCGAGCGCAAGCGCACCCTCATCGCCCGCGCCCTGATGACCGACCCCGAGCTGCTGCTGCTCGACGAGCCCGCCGCGGGACTCGACCTCGGCGGCCGTGAGGACCTGGTGCGCCGGCTCGGCCGCCTCGCCCGCGACCCCCTGGCACCGTCCATGATCATGGTGACCCATCACGTCGAGGAGATCGCCCCCGGGTTCACCCACGTCATGATGATCCGTCAGGGCAAGGTGGTCGCCGCCGGGCCGGTGGAGACCGAGCTGACCTCCCGCAACCTCTCCCGCTGCTTCGGCCTGCCCCTCATCGTGGAGCGCAACGGCGAGCGCTGGAGCGCACAGGGCCTCCCGCTCGGCCAGTAAAACCAGTTGGGCCCCCGGCGGCCCGGCCCGCGCGCCCTGTCCGAGCGGCGGCCACGGACCTACCATGCCTGTGTGGACATCGACGCATGGGTGTGGTGGCTGATCGCAGCGGTGGGGCTCGGCATCCCGCTGGTGCTCACCGCCATGCCCGAATTCGGCATGCTCTCCGCCGGAGCCGTCGCGGGAGCCGTCACCGCGGCCCTCGGCTTCGGCGTGGTCGCGCAAGTGATCGTGTTCGCCGCGGTATCGGTCGCGCTCATCGCGGTCGTACGCCCCATCGCGGTCCGCCACGGCTCGCAGCGGCCCCAACTGGCCAGCGGCATCGACGCGTTGAGAGGCCGTCAAGCAGTCGTCCTGGAACGCGTCGACGGCGACGGCGGCCGCATCAAGCTTGCGGGAGAGGTCTGGTCGGCGCGCTCCCTGGACACGGAGCGCGCCTTCGAACCGGGCGAGCAGGTCGACGTGGTCGAGATCGACGGAGCCACCGCCGTGGTCATCTGACCACGCGTCATCATCATGTGACGGAACGGGTCCCATCACCGCCCGCGGTCTGGGAAACTCGATCATCAGAATCATCCGGCAGCGAAGGGCACGGGGAGCACGATGCCATCGATCATCATCGTCCTGGTCATTCTGGTGGTGCTTGTCTTCATCGCCCTGATCAAGACGATCCAGGTCATCCCGCAGGCCAGTGCCGCCATCGTCGAACGTTTCGGCCGCTACACCCGCACCCTCAACGCGGGCCTGAACATCGTCGTGCCGTTCATCGACTCGATCCGCAACCGGATCGACCTCCGTGAACAGGTCGTCCCCTTCCCGCCTCAGCCGGTGATCACCCAGGACAACCTCGTCGTCAACATCGACACCGTCATCTACTACCAGGTGACTGACGCCAGGGCCGCGACCTACGAAGTCGCCAGCTACATCCAGGCGATCGAGCAGCTCACCGTCACCACACTGCGCAACATCATCGGCGGCATGGACCTCGAGCGGACCCTGACCTCGCGCGAGGAGATCAACGCGGCTCTGCGCGGGGTCCTCGACGAGGCCACCGGCAAGTGGGGCATCCGTGTCAACCGCGTCGAGCTCAAGGCCATCGAACCCCCGACCTCCATCCAGGACTCGATGGAGAAGCAGATGCGCGCCGACCGGGACAAGCGCGCGGCGATCCTCACCGCGGAAGGCATCCGCCAGTCGCAGATCCTCACCGCCGAGGGTGAGAAGCAGTCCGCGATCCTGCGCGCCGAAGGTGAGGCCAAGGCCGCCGCCCTGCGCGCCGAGGGTGAGGCACAGGCGATCCGCACCGTCTTCGAGTCCATCCACGCGGGAGACCCCGACCAGAAGCTGCTCTCGTACCAGTACCTCCAGATGCTGCCGAAGATCGCCGAAGGCGACGCCAACAAGCTCTGGATCGTGCCCAGCGAGATCGGTGACGCACTCAAGGGCCTCTCCGGTGCGATCGGCAGCTTCGGCGGCCCGTTCTCCGGCAACAACAACAACCACGGCGGCGGCAGCGGCAACATCCCGCCGCAGAGCGGCACCGAGCGACGCGAGCAGCCGCCGATCGATTGACACATACACGCGGTCGGGCATGATCGGTTCGGCCCCTCGACCTTCACGGCGGGGAGGCGACACACTGATCATGTGAGGAGATGGCTTTGTCCATCTGGGAAGCACTCGCGGTCTTCGCGGCCGGTACGGCAGCAGGCACCATCAACACCATCGTCGGCTCGGGAACGCTCATCACGTTCCCGGTGCTGCTGGCCACCGGACTGCCCCCGGTCACCGCGACCGTCTCGAACGCCATCGGACTCATACCAGGATCGATCAGCGGAGCCATCGGCTACCGCGAGGAACTCACCGGACAGCGCCGACGAGTGCTCCGCCTCGGACTCGCCTCACTCATCGGCGGGCTCGGCGGAGCGATGCTCCTGCTCCTGCTGCCGTCCACCGCCTTCGAGACCATCGTCCCCGTCCTCGTCGCGCTCGCCCTCGTCCTGGTGATCCTCCAGCCCCGGATCTCCGCGGCCGTCCAGCGCCGCCGGGAACGGGACACCACCGCGCAACCGCACCCCGACGGAGGCCCGCTCCTCTTCACCGCCCTGATGCTGGCCAGCGTCTACGGCGGCTACTTCACCGCCGCCCAGGGGATCATCTACCTGTCCCTGATGGGCATCCTGCTCGATGACACCCTCCAGCGCCTCAACGCCGTCAAGAACGTGCTCGCCGCGATCGTCAACAGCGTCGCCGCCCTCTTCTTCGTGTTCGTCGCGGAGATCGACTGGACGGCCGCCCTGCTGATCGCGGTCGGCTCCACCATCGGCGGTCAGATCGGTGCCACCGTCGGCCGGAGGCTGTCGCCCGTGGTGCTTCGAACCGTGATCGTCATCGTTGGTACGACCGCCATCGTCCTGCTGCTGCTGCGCTGACGGCACACGAAGGCCCGCCTCCGTGAGGAGGCGGGCCTTCGCGGCACCACAGTCCCGCGCCAGTGCTCACGCCGCGGTGCGGGAGGGTGGCTGCGACGCGTTCCGTACCAGCCACTCCGGCAGCTCCGCGCGCTCACCCGCCCGCAGCGTCAGCAGCATCGCGTCCGCCGGCGTCGGCTCGAAGGGCTCGTGCAACAGCGGCATACCGGCCTGCTCGGGAGTACGGTCCGCCTTGCGGTGGTTGTCCTCGGCACAGGAAGCCACCGTGTTCAGCCAGCTGTCCGCCCCACCTTGCGCCCGCGGCACCACATGGTCCACGGTCGTCGCCCGCCTGCCGCAGTACGCGCACCGGTTCTGGTCCCTGACCAGCACACCCCTCCGCGACCACGGCGCCTGTCTTCGGAACGGCACCCGTACGTATCTGCACAGCCGGATCACCCGGGGCACCGGCAGCTCCACCGCCGCGGCACGTACACGGAGCGCGGGGTGGGACTGCTCGACGACGGCCTTGTCCTGCAGCACCAGCACCACCGCACGGTTGAGCGTCACCGTCGACAGCGGCTCGAAGCTCGCATTCAGTACCAGCGTGTCCCGCATTGTGCCCCACCTCCCATGTGCCGGCCCGGCCCTTGTGGCGAGCTCTGGGCTGGGGTCAACTCTGGCCGGGCACGCCGCGATGGACAACGCAATATCCGCGCACAACGAAAGATGCCCGCTCCTGATCTCTTCCAAGACCAGGAGCGGGCAAACAACAGGCGAAGCCTGAGGAGGAGCTCGGGCCACCCACTAGCCCTTGTTCTCGTACTCCCCGATGAGCTGGGCGCGCGCCAGCGTGTGGAACCGCAGATTGAAGCCCACGGCCGCCGGCGACACCTCGTCACCCGGGCCGAGCTTCTCCTGGTCCACGGCGTACACCGTGAACACATAGCGGTGCGGCCCGTCCCCGGGCGGCGGAGCGGCCCCGCCGAAGTCCTTCGACCCGTAGTCGTTGCGGACATGGACCGCACTGTCGGGCAGGCCCTCGAACTTCCCGCCGCCCGCGCCGGCGGGCAGCTCCGTCACCGATGCCGGGATGTCGAACAGCACCCAGTGCCAGAACCCGCTGCCCGTCGGCGCGTCCGGATCGAAGCACGTCACCGCGAAGCTCTTCGTCTCCGCGGGGAAGCCCTCCCACCGCAGCGCCGGCGAGGTGTTGCCGCCCGAGTGGACCTGGGCGTCCTTGAGGGAGGCTCCGGGCTCGACATCGGGACTCGTCACGGTGAACGACGGCACCGGCGGATGGAAGTCATGAGGCAGCGGAGCCCTCTTCGCCTCGGTCACGTCTGAACCTCCGAATAGGCGTTCCTGCGCGTTTCCGCGCTTACGGACCCGAGCCTAGAACCAGTTGCGGCGACCGCCGACATCAGCGAGCCACTGGTTCAGGTAGGCGGCGTAATCCGTCCCCTGGAAGTTGTGCAGGTCCACCTGGAACGAACGGAAGGAGTCGCTGCCCTCACTGAAGAGCCCCGGCTTCTTGTCCATCTCCAGCACCACGTCCATCTCGCGGCCGTCGGCGATGAACGTCAGCTCGACCTGGTTGAGCCCCCGGTACTGCTGCGGCGGGAAGAACTCGATCTCCTGGTAGAACGGCAGCCGCTGCCGCGTCCCACGGATGTGACCCCGCTCCATGTCCGCGCTCTTGAAGCGGAAGCCGAGTTGGATGAACGCGTCGAGGATCGCCTGCTGAGCCGGCAGCGGGTGGACATGGATCGGGTCCAGGTCACCGGAGTCCACGGCACGCGCGATCTCCAGTTCCGTGGTCACACCGATGTTCATCCCGCGCAGCTGCTGCCCGGCGATCGTGGTGACCGGCGTCTCCCAGGGGATCTCGAGCCCGAACGGCACCACGTGCGTCGCGCCGGCCTTGAGCTCGAAGGCACCGCCGAGCCGCTGCTTGGTGAACTCGATGTCCTGCTTGAGCTCCTGGTCACCGCCCTCGACCTCGACGCGCGCCTGGAGACCGACGGACAGCCCCTCGATCTGCTGATCGACGGAACCACCCTGGATCCGCACCTCGCCCTGTACGACACCACCGGGGACGACGTTCGCCTCTGTCAGCTCCGTCTCCACGGACGCCCCACCGGCGCCCAGGCTCGCGAGCAGCCTCTTGAAGCCCATGCTCCTACCTCCTTGGTCCTGACCTCTACATACGCGCGACGACCGTAGCCGGTTCCCGGGACGGTGCGGACGGGTACCCTCGGGCGCCATGCCCGAGAGCTCCGACCGTACGCCGCTGCCCCGACACTTCTTCGACCGCCCGGTGCTCGAGGTGGCCCCCGATCTCCTGGGTCGCACGCTGGTACGACAGACGGAGGACGGCACGATCGAGCTCCGGCTGACGGAGGTGGAGGCCTACGCCGGCGAGGCCGACCCGGGCTCGCACGCCTACCGGGGCCGCACAGCCCGGAACGGAGTGATGTTCGGCCCGCCCGGACACGCGTACGTCTACTTCACCTACGGCATGTGGCACTGCCTCAATCTGGTGTGCGGTCCCGAAGGCACCGCGAGCGGAGTCCTGCTGCGTGCGGGCGAGATCGTTGTGGGCAACGAACTGGCCCGTAAACGTCGAATCTCAGCCCGCAATGACAAGGAACTGGCCAAAGGGCCGGCTCGGCTGGCCACGGCGCTCGACATCGACCGCGCCCTCGACGGCACCGACGTCTGCGCCGGACCCGACGCTCCCCTCAGCATCCTCACCGGGCGGCCCGTCAGTTCTGACCAGGTACGCCACGGTCCGCGTACGGGAGTGGGCGGCGAAGGCGGCACGCATCCATGGCGCTACTGGATCGAGGGCGATCCCACCGTGAGCCCCTACCGGCCTCATGCGCCACGCCGTAGGTCAACTTGACTCCGTGTTTCGAGACGCCTAACGTAGCCCGAGCCGCCTGAAACAGGGACTGCTGTTCTACAGCCCCCGAAGCGGCCATCCACTACCTACGACGAACCCGGACCGGGTGCGATTTCGGCATGCCGAAATTCAATCCGAATGGCTCGATTATGAGCTGCCAGGGAAATCGGCTAACGTAGTGAACACGCCGAAAGGCAAAGGCCCTCCAACGGCCACTGGAAACAGAATCCGAACCGGGAACGGAACGGAAAATGAATCTGGTAAGGTTGGAAACACGAAGG
>NZ_JBHWIW010000085.1:0-12599 GCF_042731955.1 Streptomyces sp. NPDC059828
CGGCCCCCCTATTATGTGGGGTTGCCCTAACCCCACCCTAGCCGCGGGATCGCCGGCCCCACCCTCACGGGCCCGGGATCGCCCGCTCGTACGCGTTCGGCTGCGGTCTGCGGTCTGCGGTCTGCGGTCTGCGGTATCGCGGGCCGGTACGGAGGCGGGGCGGATGTCCCGGGGGAGTGGGCGTGAGCGTGAACGGCGCCGCGCCCGGTCGGCTCGGGTGCGGCGGTCGGCTACTGCGGCCTGGTCGCGATCTGGATCAGGTTGCCGCAGGTGTCATCGAGAACCGCGACGGTGACCGGACCCATCTCCAGGGGCTCCTGGGTGAAGCGGACGCCGAGGCCGCGCAGGCGCTCGTACTCCGCCGTCACGTCGTCGACGGCGAACTGCGCGAGCGGGATGCCGTCCTTGACCAGCGTGTCACGGTAGGTCCTGGCCGCCGGGTGACGTGCGGGTTCCAGCAGGAGTTCGGTGCCGCCGGGCTCGTCGGGCGAGACGACGGTCAGCCACCGGTCCTGCTCGCCCACCGGGACGTCGTGCTTCTTCACGAAGCCGAGGATCTCGGTGTAGAAGCGCAGGGCCTCGGCCTGGTCATCGACGAAGACACTGGTCAGATGGATCTTCATGGGGTGCTCTCCGCGGTGAGACGGTCGTCGGCCACGACCCCAGGATAGGCATCGTCGACGGGGCCCTCAGGGTCCGTGGCACCCCCGTGTCCCCGGACCGTCGTCGGACCCCGTCCTCGGACCCGCCCCCGCGGCGGCGCGCGGCATCAGTGTGCGAACTGCCCCGGCGTGTAGTGGCCCGGCACGGCCCGGGTGGTGACACCGAACCGGTTCCAGGCGTTGATCACCGTGATCGCGGCGATCAGCTGCGCCAGCTCCGCCTCGTCGAAGTGCTTCGCCGCCTTCTCGTACACCTCGTCCGGCACGAAGCCGTCCGTCAGCACGGTGATCGCTTCGGTGAGCTCGATCGCGGCGATCTCCTTGGGCGAGTAGAAGTGCTGCGACTCCTCCCAGGCACTGAGCTGGATGATCCGCTCGAGGGACTCCCCGGCCGCAAGCGCGTCCTTGGAGTGCATGTCGAGACAGAAGGCGCAGTGGTTGAGCTGCGAGGCACGGATCTTCACCAGCTCCAGCAGCACGGGGTCGACCCCCTTCCGTGCTGCCGCATCCAGCCTGACCATCGCTTTGTAGACCTCGGGGGCGTGCTTGGCCCACTCCACGCGGGGTGCGGGTTCGGGGTTGAGCTCGTGGTGAGTGTGGTTCGTGGTCATGGCATCGACCATATGCTCGGCATGGCGCACCGACATGGTCCATTTCCGTGCCAGATGACTGGGCCACTCGCCTCGGCGGCGGCACCGGGGAGAGCGGGTGCGGAGGCCGCATGCGCACAGCCGACGCGCCCTGCGTGGGGCGGAGTAGGGTCCACCTCCATGGCGGATGACTGGGCCGGTTTCGGGGCCGACCTGCACCTCGAGCTGCGCGGCCAGGGGCTGCGCGCCGGGCTCATGGACGCGTTGCGGGAGGCCGTGCGCACGGGACGGCTCGCGCCCGGGGCCAGGCTTCCTTCGTCCCGTACGCTCGCCGCCGATCTCGGGATCGCGCGCAACACCGTCGCCGACGCCTACGCCGAACTCGTCGCCGAGGGCTGGCTCACCGCACGGCAGGGGTCCGGCACCCGGGTCGCCCGGCGTGCGGCTCCGCGCAGGAGCGGGGCTCCTTCGCCGACTACGCCGCGCACCGGCCGGTTCCGGCAGCGGCCCGCGTACAGCCTCGTGGCCGGTACGCCCGATCTGGCGTCGTTCCCGCGTGCTGAGTGGCTCAAGGCGGCGCGGCGGGCACTGACGGCCGCGCCGTATGAGGCGTTCGGGTACGGAGACCCGTACGGGCGCATCGAGTTGCGTACCGCGCTCGCGGACTACCTGGCGCGGGCGCGCGGGGTGTACGCCGAACCAGGACGCATCGTCATCTGCTCCGGGTTCGTCCACGGGCTGACGCTGCTCGGCACGGTGCTGCGGCAGCGGAAGGTGCGGGATGTGGCCGTCGAGGCGTACGGCTACGCCGTGCACCGCGAGCGGCTCGGCGACACCGGACTCCGGCTGCCCGCGCTGCCCTTCGACACGCTCGGCAGCCGCACCGGGGAACTGGCCGCCATGAAGGATGTCGGTGCCGTGCTGCTCACCCCCGCTCACCAGTTCCCGATGGGCGTCGCGCTGCATCCCGACCGGCGGGCCGAGATCGTGGACTGGGCGCGGCGCTCGGGCGGGCTGGTCCTGGAGGACGACTACGACGGGGAGTTCCGCTACGACCGCCAGCCCATCGGCGCGCTCCAAGGACTCGACCCGGACCGGGTCGTCTATCTCGGCACGGCCAGCAAGGCCCTGGCTCCGGGCCTGCGGATCGGCTGGCTGGTGCTGCCGCAGGCCCTGGCCGATGAGGTCGTGGCGGCGAAGGGCCCCGTGGACTGGGCGACGAGCACGCTGGACCAGCTCACGCTCGCGGAGTTCCTCGTGTCCGGTGCGTACGACCGCCATGTGCGCGGGATGCGGCTGCGCTACCGCCGACGCCGTGACCAGCTCGTCGAGGCACTCGCGGAACGCGCCCCGGGGATCACGGTCAGCGGTATCGTGGCCGGGATGCACGCGGTCCTCGAACTGCCCCCGGGCACCGAGACCTCCGTACTCCAGGCAGCCGCCTGGCAGGGCCTGCTCATCGAGGGCCTCTCGCAGTACCGCCATCCCGCCACGCCGCCCACGCGCGACGCCCTCGTGGTCGGCTACGGCACACCGCCGGACAGCGCGTGGTCGGGCACGCTCGACGCGCTGTGCCGGGTGCTGCCGTAAGAGCCCACCACGGCCGTAGCGGAGTCCGTCAGGGCGCCGGGTCCACCGGAGGCCGTTGCGTCTGCGGCGTCGGGAGCTCCCCGAAGCGGGCCAGTGCCAGTGCCCCCGCCACGGAGATCGCGAAGCCGGTCACGGCCAGCCAGGCGAGACCCTCGCGGGGGCGGTCGCCGAGCCAGATGAGGCCGACCGCCGAGGGGAGCAGTGTTTCGGACAGGACCAGGCCGGCGGTCGCCGTGGTCACCGAGCCGCGGGCGAAGGCGGAGGTGAGGAGCAGGAAGGCGGAGGCGCCGCCGAGGACGATGGCGTAGAGCGCCGGGCTGCTGAAGTCCAGCGAATCGAGGAGCCGCACCGCCACCTCGGGCACCCCGAAGCCGATGCCCGCGCCGAGCCCGAGTGCCAGGGCCCGGGTGCGGCCCGGCAGGCGGCCCGCTGCCGCGCCGATCAGCAGGACCACGAACGCCGTGCCGAGCAGCGCCCACTTCAGGGCGGGCGGCGGGGGAGTGCTGCCCTCCGGACCCGAGGCGAGGCCCAGCATCGCGAGGCCGATGCAGACCACGCCCACCGCGGTCCACTCGATCCGGCTGAGCCGCACCGACAGCAGCCGGGTCGCGGCGACCGCCGTGACCGCCAGGCTGGCGGCGAGGGCCGCGCTCACCGCGTAGATCGGGATCAGGCGGAGCGCCACGACCTGGAGGGCGAAGCCCGCTCCGTCCAGGGCGAGCCCGGCGACGTACCGCCACTGCCGCACCGCGCGCAGCAGCAGGGCCGCGTCCACCCCGGAGGTCGCGTCCGGGTCGGCGACGGACCGGGCCGCGATCGCCTGGAAGACCGTGGCCAGGCCGTAGCAGATGGACGAGGCGACCGCGCAGAACATCCCGAAGTGCACAAACCGACTCTAGATGGGGAGGCTTCGTGGACCAGGCTTACGGCGGCGCGGCACGGCCCTCTAGTGTGTGCGGCGGTTCATTGAGTGGCTTGATGTGTACGCAGATGTGTACGAGAACGAGAACGGGGAGGCCGGGGGGATGGCGCGGCGCAGGCTGAGGTCGGGGACGGTCGTGCTCGGCGGCATGGGGGTGCTCGCGGCGACGCTCACCTCCTGCGGCTCCGAGCCGGACGAGCGGTGCATCGACCCGGTGACATACGAGGTCCTGCCCGACTACGAGTGCGACGATGACGACGGCGGCAGTGGCCACGGTCGCTACTACTACGGCGGCAACATCAGCAACGGCAGGGTCTCGGGTGGCAGCTACGACAAGTCGGCCGTCAAGACCGGCGGTTTCGGCTCCTCCCGCTCCAGCGGCGGCTGAGCAGAAGACAACCGTGCACCGATGAAACGCCACACCATCGAACCCCGCCCCGGCTGGCAGCAGACCGTCGAGGAGCAGGGCGTCATCTATCCGCTCACCCGCTACCCGGACGGCTCGCTGCGCCCGTACTGGGACGAGAGCGCGTACTACGAGTTCTCCCTGCCCGAGGTCGAGGCGCTGGAGGAGGTCGTCGAGGAGCTGCACGCCATGTGTCTGGCCGCGGCCGGGCACATCGTGGAGCAGGGACGCTTCGCCGACCTCGGCATCACCGACCGGCGGGTGGCCAGGCGGGTCGCCGAGTCCTGGCGTCGCCGCGCCGAACTTCCCTCCCTCTACGGGCGCTTCGACCTTCGCTACGACGGGACGGGACCGGCGAAGCTTCTGGAGTACAACGCCGACACCCCCACCTCGCTGGTGGAGGCCGCCAGCCCGCAGTGGTTCTGGATGGAGGAGCGCTTCCCGGGCGCCGACCAGTGGAACTCCCTGCACGAGCGGCTCGTGGATGCCTGGAAGCGGCAGGCCCCCTTGCTGCCGCCCGGCCCCGTGCACTTCGTGCACTCCGACGGCGATGAGCTCGGCGAGGACCTGATGACGGTCGCGTATCTCCGCGAGACCGCCCAGCAGGCCGGGCTGAGCACCGAGGCGCTGTCGGTGGAGCGGATCGGCTGGGACCAGATCTCCGGGCGGTTCGTGGACGACCGGCTGCGCTTCATCCGCAGCTGCTTCAAGCTGTACCCCTGGGAGTGGCTGACCACCGACCCCTTCGGCCCGCATGTCCTGGACACCCTGGACAACGGCGGCGGCACCGGCACCACCTGCTGGATCGAGCCCGCCTGGAAGATGCTGCTCTCCAACAAGGCGCTGCTCGCAGTGCTGTGGGAGCTGTACCCGGGCCATCCGAACCTGCTCCCGGCCTATCTCGACGGCCCGCGCGAGCTCGCCACGACCACCGGCTATGTGGCCAAGCCGCTCCTGGGCCGGGAGGGCGCGGGCGTCACCGTCCACGAGCCGGGCGCGGACCCCGTCATACGCGACGAGCCCTGCTGCTACCAGGAATTGGCGCCGCTCGCCGACTTCGACGGCAACCGGGTCGTGCTCGGCGCCTGGGTGGTCGAGAACGAGGCGGCCGGGTTGGGCATCCGCGAGTCCACGGGGCTGATCACGGACGAGTACGCCCGCTTCATCCCGCATGTGATCCTCTGAGCCGCTGAGAAGCCGCTGTCCTACCGCACGTGATGGGTAGGTTTCCGCAGCTCAGGCATGATGTCGGCGTCGGTGAGGCAAGGTCGGACCGTCGGGTTGTCTCGTGGTGGAGGGCGCACAGCGTCGTGCATCTGGCGGTCGCAGTAGCCCCCCGGCTGCCCGCCTCGGCCCTCCGGCCAGGGCGGGACCGGCATCGCGTCGCGGACCACCGTCCACTCCGCGTCCGGCATGTCGGACGGATGCCGCGGTTTCACGGTCCGGTCGGTCACTCGCGTTCCCAGACCGGTGGGCGAGGCAATCGCACGACCGGGTAACCGAGTTGGACGGTGCGGGTGGGGGCGGCAAGGCTGGAGCACACGGGCCTCCTGGCCAACTCGGATCTCGACGATCCGGAGCTGAACAGGAGGCCCTGCCTTCATGCGCGTCGCAGCCCGAGATCACCGGATCGGGCCGCCCCAGTCGCACCGATCTCCACCCTGATCGGTACGACAACGGCTTCTAAGGCGTAGGGGCACAGACGGCGTACGGGGTGAAGGTGATGGGTTCTGTGGACTCATTCGTGAGGGAGACCTCCCACGAGTCGTCGACAGGCTTGCTGACGAGGTTGCTGGCGGGCGGGCCGGTGATTTCGAATCCGCCGCCAGTGATGACACTGCCGAGGGGGCAGTCGGCTGTGGAGGAGCCGGGTGTTGCCGCGACGTCCAGGCCTTGCGGGAAGGTGCCGACGGGGACGGTCGCGGTGACGGTGTTCGTCGACGTGTCGATCACCGCCACATTGTTCGAAAGGGTGTTGGTGACGTACACGAGTGTCCCGGCTGGGTTCAGGGCCACACCTGTCAGCCCGACGCCGACGGGGATGGTTGCGGTGACGGTGTTCGTCGACGTGTCGATCACCGATACATCTCCCGAATCGGCGTTGGCGACGTACACGAGCGTCCCGGCCGGGTTCACGGCCACACCTCTGGGCCCGTCGCCGACGAGGACGGTTGCGGTGACGGTGTTCGTCGACGTGTCGATCACCGACACATTGTCGGAAGTGGTGTTGGCGACGTACACGCGCGTTCCGGCTGGGTTCACGGCCACATCTGAGGGGGCGTCGCCGACGGGGACGGTTGCGGTGACGGTGTTCGTCGACGTGTCGATCACCGACACGTTGTCCGAATTGGTGTTGGCGACGTACACGCGCGTTCCGGCTTGGTTCACGGCCAGCTCTTCGGGGGCGTCGCCGACGGGGATGGTTGCGGTGACGGAGTTCGTCGACGTGTCGATCACCGACACGTTGTCCGAATTGCTGTTGGCGACGTACACGCGCGTTCCGGCTTGGTTCACGGCCACCCCTTGAGGGCCGTCGCCGACATTGACGGTTGTGGTGACGGTGTTCGTCGACGTGTCGATCACCGACACTTGGTCCGCGGCTGCCCTGGTGACGTACGCGAATGTCCCGGCTCGGTTCACGGCCACATCTCGGGGAGCGTTGCCGACGAAGATGGTTGTGGTGACGGTGTTGGTCGACGTGTCGATCACCGACACGTTATCCGACAGAGTATTGGCAACGTAGGCAAAGGTGCCGGGCGCGGCGGCGGCAGGCGGTGCTGCCATGATCGAAATGGGTAGGCCGCTCAGAACTACCGCAGCCGCGGCGATACGGGCGCGTACCCGTACCCACCGCCCACCACCTCGGCTGCGTACCTCGCCCACTGCAATACTGGCCATGACAACCTCCTCAAGCGCACCCATCACGGTGCCCGCACGGCTGGCAAGCGATCAACCTAGCCAACGGTCCCTTGAATCACCGTTGCGTCCGTACCGCCACGCCCGCTCGGTGCATCCTTCGGAGTAGGGAGGGACACACCTTGGGGCCGGGCGATCGGCGAGGCTCTCGGCGAACCCCGAGCTTCGGTCACGCCTAGGACCGAAGGACCCGGGGATGCCCGGGATGGCCGGCGCGCTCACGCCCACCGGTGGCTCGTATGGGTTGGCCGCCCGACATCCGCGACGACTCGGCCACTCCGCGTGGGACGTGATCGCCTGGGCCGCCTCAGGACGGGTGTGCCGCCGGCGGGCCGATCCAAGGGTCGTAGGCCCGCTGGAAGGTGCCGTTCTCCAAAGGGCCCGCCAATCTTTGTTGTTGATCTGTAAGGGGCCCTTAGGGCCTCGGGGAGGCACGGCACGCCTCCCCGAGGCCCTGCGCCAGGTCATTCCCCGGCCAGCACCGCGCGCAGCTGGTCGAGGCCCCAGTCCAGATCCTCCTTGCTGATCACCAGCGGGGGAGCGATCCGGATCGTGGACCCGTGGGTGTCCTTCACCAGTACGCCCCGGTCCATCAGCTTCTCCGAGATCTCCCGGCCCGTGCCGTGTGCCGGGGTGATGTCGACCCCCGCCCACAGCCCCCGCCCGCGCACCGCGTCGACCGCGCCCCCGCCGACCAGGAGACCCAGCTCGTGGTGCAGGTGCTCGCCCAGCTCGGCAGCCCGCTGCTGGAACTCGCCGGTGCGCAGCATCCCGATGACCTCCAGCGCGACCGCGCAGGCCAGGGGGTTGCCGCCGAACGTCGAGCCGTGCTCACCCGGCCGGTAGATCCCGAGCACATCGGCGGACGACACGACCGCCGAGACGGGGACGACGCCGCCGCCCAGCGCCTTGCCGAGCACGTACATGTCCGGGACCACGCCCTCGTGCTCACAGGCGAAGGTGCGCCCGGTGCGGCCCAGGCCCGACTGGATCTCGTCGGCGATGAACAGCACCCCGCGCTCGCGGGTCAGTTCCCGCACCCCGGTGAGATAGCCGGCCGGCGGCACCAGGACGCCGGCCTCGCCCTGGATCGGCTCGAGCAGCACGGCCACCGTGTTGTCGCTGAGCGCGTGCTCCAGCGCGGTGAGGTCGCCGTAGGGGACGATCTCGAAACCCGGGGTGTACGGGCCGAAGTCGGCGCGTGCCTCCGGATCGGTGGAGAAGCTGATCACCGTGGTCGTACGGCCGTGGAAGTTGTTGGCCGCGACGACGATCTTCGCCTGGCTCTCCGGGACCCTCTTGACCTGGTAGCCCCACTTCCGGGCCGTCTTCACGGCGGTCTCCACCGCCTCGGCGCCGGTGTTCATCGGGAGCACCATCTCCATGCCGCACAGCTCGGCGAGCTGGGTGCAGAAGTCGGCGAACCGGTCGTGGTGGAACGCCCTGGAGGTCAGGGTCACCCGCTCGAGCTGGGCCTTCGCCGCGTCGATCAGCCGCCGGTTGCCGTGGCCGAAGTTGAGCGCCGAATACCCGGCGAGCATGTCGAGGTAACGGCGGCCTTCGACGTCCGTCATCCAGGCACCGTCCGCGGAAGCGACGACGACGGGCAGCGGGTGGTAGTTGTGGGCGCTGTGCGCCTCCGCGGAGGCGATCGCCTTCTCCGTAGCAGACACGGGGTCTCCGTTCGTCCTGCGGCATGGGTATGCGGGCCGGGCCTGGGTGGTGGCCCCTTTCTATCGTCGCTCGCGCGGTGCGTGAAGAAACATGAGTGACGGAACCAGGAACGAGGAACCGGAAACGCGGAACCCGGGACAGGGCCTTCGGCAGCGGCGAGTAGGGTGGGCGGCACGCACGGCGACTGGCGTACGCGGAAGGGACCGCGGGGAAGCCGTGTGCGGCAGAACCGACGAGGTGCCGCCCGCCTGGGCACCTTCCGAGTGGGTGCTGCCGCTGCCCCGCCGCCTGCGGGGCCCGCGAGCCGTACCCCGGGACACCGACACCGAACGCCCGCCCTGCCCGGAGGACGCCCGCCATGACGACGCTCCCTGCCCAGCACGCCCACCCCGCACTTACCGCGGCCGACCCCGAACTCGCCGCGCTCGTCGGAGCCGAGGAGCAGCTCCAGGCCGCCACCCTGCGGCTGATCCCCAGCGAGAACTACGTGTCGGACGCCGTGCTCGAGGCGTCCGGCACCGTCCTGCAGAACAAGTACAGCGAGGGCTACCCCGGCCGCCGTTACTACGAGGGTCAGCAGAACATCGACCAGGTCGAACAGCTCGCCGTGGCCCGGGCCAAGGCGCTCTTCGGGGTCGAGCACGCCAATGTCCAGCCGTACTCCGGCTCTCCGGCCAACCTCGCCGTCTATCTGGCCTTCGCCGAGCCCGGCGACACGGTGATGGGCATGGCCCTGCCGATGGGCGGCCACCTCACCCACGGCTGGGGCGTGTCGGCGACCGGCAAGTGGTTCCGCGGGGTGCAGTACGGGGTGCGCCGGGACACCGGCCTGATCGACTACGACGAGGTGCGTGAACTCGCTCTCAAGGAGCGGCCGAAGGTCATCTTCTGCGGCGGCACCGCCCTTCCCCGGACCATCGACTTCGCCGCCTTCGGGGAGATCGCCCGCGAGTCCGGTGCGGTGCTGGTCGCCGATGTCGCGCATATCGCCGGTCTGATCGCGGGCGGGGCGCACCCCTCGCCGGTGCCGCACGTGGACGTGATCTCCACGACCACCCACAAGACGCTGCGGGGGCCGCGCGGGGCGATGCTGATGTCCCGCGAGCAGCACGCGAAGGCCATCGACAAGGCGGTCTTCCCCGGCCTCCAGGGCGGCCCGCACAACCAGACCACCGCGGCGATCGCCGTCGCCCTGCACGAGGCTGCGCTGCCAACGTTCCGGGACTACGCGCACGCGGTCGTGGCCAATGCCAAAGCCCTCGCCGAAGCGCTGCTCGACCGTGGCTTCGCGCTGGTGTCCGGCGGCACCGACAACCACCTGATCCTGATCGACCTCACGCCCCAGAACGTCCCGGGCAAGGTCGCGGCGCAGGCGCTGGACCGCGCGGGGATCGTCGTCAACTACAACACCGTGCCCTACGACCCGCGCAAGCCGTTCGACCCGTCCGGCATCCGCATCGGCACCCCGTCACTCACGTCCCGTGGCCTCGGCACCGCGCACATGCCCGCCGTCGCCGACTGGATCCAGCGGGGAGTCACCGCCGCCGGGTCGGGCGACGAGCACGCCATCGCCGCGATCCGTGCGGAGGTCGCGGAGCTGATGGCGGCCTACCCGGCGCCGGGCCTCCCGGCGTAGCGGCCGGACGGCCCGCCCCGCACCCTCCGACTCGGGTGGGGGTGCGGGGCGGCTCGCGGCACGTCCTCCCGGCCGTGTGTGCGTGTGTTCCTCGTCTCACCGGCGATCGTCATACGGACCCGCCGAGCACGCCGGGACCGTGTCGCGGTCCCGCGCTCGTGCCCGTATCACCGGCATCCCGCGCATCCCGGGCATGCGAGGTGTCCCCGCCGTGGGCCACCGGGCGCGCCGTGCCCCGGGCACATGCCCGGGGCCCCTCGGTGACGGGTGCGGCGCGACGCCCGCCCGCAAACCGTTCCCGGACTGTCGGCGGCACCTGAGAGAATGCTTCACATGGCCTCTGACAGTCCTCGCGTGCTTTCCGGCATCCAGCCCACCGCAGGTTCGTTCCACCTCGGCAACTACCTGGGCGCGGTCCGCCAGTGGGTCGCGCTGCAGGAGACCCATGACGCCTTCTACATGGTCGTGGACCTCCACGCGATCACGGTTCCCCAGGACCCGGCGGAGCTGCGGGCCAACACCCGTCTCGCCGCGGCCCAGCTGCTCGCCGCGGGGCTCGACCCCGAGCGCTGCACGCTGTTCGTCCAGAGCCATGTCCCCGAGCACGCCCAGCTCGGCTGGGTGATGAACTGCCTCACCGGCTTCGGCGAGGCGTCCCGGATGACCCAGTTCAAGGACAAGTCCGCCAAGCAGGGTGCCGACCGGGCCACCGTCGGCCTGTTCACGTACCCGATCCTCCAGGTCGCCGACATCCTGCTCTACCAGGCCAACGAGGTGCCGGTCGGCGAGGACCAGCGTCAGCACATCGAGCTCACGCGCGATCTTGCCGAGCGGTTCAACGGCCGGTTCGGGCAGACGTTCACGGTCCCGTCGGCGTACATCCTCAAGGAGACGGCCAAGATCTACGATCTTCAGGACCCGTCCAGCAAGATGAGCAAGTCGACGTCCAACCCCAAGGGCCTGATCAACCTTCTCGACGAGCCGAAGACGACGGCGAAGAAGGTCAAGAGCGCGGTCACCGACACGGACACCGTGATCCGCTTCGACGCGGAGCACAAGCCGGGCATCAGCAATCTGCTCACCATCATGTCCACCCTCACCGGCACCGCCGTCGCGGATCTGGAGCAGAGCTACGAGGGCAAGGGCTACGGTGCGCTGAAGACCGACCTCGCCGAGGTCATGGTGGACTTCGTGACCCCGTTCAGGGACCGGACTCAGGAGTACCTGGGCGACCCGGAGACCCTGGACTCGATCCTGGCCAAGGGTGCGGAGAAGGCCCGCGCGGTCGCCGCCGAGACCCTCGCCCAGACCTACGAGCGGGTGGGCTTCCTGCCGGCCAAGCACTGAGCCGGGGCCTTGGCCCGGGCACTGAATCCAGGCACTGAGTCCAAGGACACAGGCACAGCGGCCCGGGACAGACCAAGGGCCCTGGCGGGAGGCCCGCGGCAGCCGTCACACTGGCGGCTGTGGAGAGGCTTCACCACCGCTGGAGAAACCATCGACCCGGATCCCGGACACCCGGCCGGAGACCCGGAGAGGAGAACGACGTGGGGACCGTAACGCTCGGCGTTTCGATCGCGGTCCCGGAGCCCTTCGGCAGCCTGCTCCAGCAGCGGCGCGCGGGCTTCGGTGATCCCGCTGCCCACGGGATTCCGACGCATGTCACCCTTCTCCCGCCCACCGAGGTCGACGCGTCGGCGTTGACCGCTGTCGAGACGCACCTGAGCAGGGTCGCCGCCGACGGGCGGGCCTTCCCGATGCGGCTGCGAGGCACGGGCTCCTTCCGCCCGCTGTCGCCCGTCGTCTTCCTCAAGGTCGTCGAGGGCGCGGCGGACTGCACCCGGCTCCAGCAGCAGGTCAGGGAGTCGTCGGGCCCGGTGGCCCGGGAGCTCCAGTTCCCGTACCACCCGCATGTGACCATCGCCCACGGCATCGCCGAGGAGGCCATGGACCGGGCGTACGAGGAGCTCGCGGGGTACGAGGCGGCGTGGACCTGCGCCTCCTTCGCGCTGTACGAGCAGGGTCCGGATTCCGTGTGGCGCACGCTGCGGGAGTACGCGTTCGAGGGCGGCGGCTCCGGGCTGTCCAACGTGCCCCCGCAGGGCACCGCGGTGGACACCCCGGCGCCCGCGCCCAGGTAGGCGGCACCCGCGCCCAGGTGGGCGGCGCCCGTCAAGCCAGGCCCAGCCGGTCAGACGACGGC
>NZ_JBHWIW010000086.1:0-11824 GCF_042731955.1 Streptomyces sp. NPDC059828
GGTGTCACCACCGGCCGAGGCCTCGCCGCACTGCCCACAACCGATCCCGGATCTGCTCGCGCGGCGTCACCACGGTCAGCTGCTCAGGCTGGTTCTGACCGGATGCGCACACCGACTTCCGTGCCGCCCTGCGATCATGCGCCCATGGATACAGGGGGATCTCGTGGCCGCCGCATGGCGGGAGCCGCTCGCCGGCGCCGGGCCGGTTCCGCACTTCTCGCGGTGGCAGCAGTGGTCGCCGTGCTCGCCACCCTGGCCGTAGTGGTGGTGGTGCTCCCGGGGCTGGTGGTCGAGCGCGATCTCGGCGGGGCCGAGATCTCGGCCGCTGAACGGCTCGGAGCTGTGAACAACGTACGCACGACACTCGTGCAGGCGGTCGCCGGCACCGTCGTCCTCTTCGGCGCCTACGCCACCTGGCGGCAGTTGAGGGTGAACCAGGAGGGGCTGAACGCCACCCGGGAAGGACACATCACCGACCGCTTCAGCAGGGCGGTCGACCAGCTCGGCAGCGAGAAGACCGACGTGCGGATCGGCGGCCTCTATGCGCTGTGGCGGATCGCGGACCATTCGGCTCATGACCGGGCTACGGTCGTCTCGATCAAGGCCGCATTCCTCCGGACCCACCTGCCATGGCCTCCGCCAGGGCAGGACTCGCCGGCGACGGAAGTCTCCATCAACTCCGTGCCTCCGTTGGAGACCCGTGCCCCGGACGCTCAGGTGGCGCTCACAGGCCTCGGAGTCCTGTGCCAGGAACGCCGGCCCGACTGGCTCAACGTCAGCTACACCGACCTGCGTCGGGCCGACTGCGACGGACTGTGGCTGCACCACATCAACTTCGACGGCGCCTGCCTGGAAGCGGCCAGTATCTACAAGGTCAACCTGACCAAGGCCTCGCTGATCGCGGCCAACATGCGCCACGTGGAGCTCGGAACGTCGATTCTCCACCAGTGCCGCTGCATCGAAGCCGACCTGCGCGGCGCTCGGATGGTCAGGGCCGACTTCAGCGACGCCGACTTCTCCGACGCCGACCTGCGGGAGGCGAATCTGCGCAAGGCGCGGGGCCATGGCGCCAAGTTCGCGGGCGCGGACCTGAGACGGGCTGATCTCCGAGGAACCGACCTCGCCGGCGCCGACCTGACACGAGCGAACCTGGAGGGCGCACTGGCAAGCGACGCCACCATCTGGCCGACGGACTTCGACATCCAGGCGGCCGGCGTCGTCATGGTCGAGGATCCGGGCGCCGAGCCGAGCATTCTGCTGCAAGCCGCCGCGATCACCAGGAGCGTCCCACCCCTGCGTTCGCCTTGATGCGCCCATCGAGTTGTCTGTCGGGCGGTCGCCCTGATGGGTTGTCCGCCTCAGTGGATGCCCTTGCGCAGCGGGCCGCACAGGTCTGGGCGTCATGCCTCTCCGCGTCAGCAGGCGGTGTCCCAGTGGTGGAGAGCCCGGAGCGCGGCAGTGCGGTTGGTGGGGGTGGCCGCGGTCGGGGACGGGGTGAGGAGGTAGTCGGCGACGGGCGTGAGGAGCAGAGGCGTGTCGGGGGTGGGAGTGAAGAGGCGGGCCTCGTCCCATGCGTGGCGGGTGACGGTGCGGCGCAGGAGGATGCCGTGGCGGATGGGGATGCGCCGCGTCGTGGTGGCGGACTCGGTGCGGCGGCGGTGTTCGGGGGCGAGTTGGGGAGCCAGTTCGGCGCGGACTGCGGCGAGGGGGCCGAGCGGGAGGTGGTCGGCGGCGTGGTCGAGGAGGCCGGCGGCCTCGGGGGCCAGGCGGTAGGCGGCGAGGACCGCGGCTGTCTCGGCGGGCTCGAAGGGCTGGCGGGCGAGGCCGGCAATGTCGAGGAGGGTGACGGGACCGGGGGGCAGGGCGGGCCGGTGGAGACGGGTCTCGGCGAGGGCGATGAGGCACTCGACCTGCTCGTCGGCGACCAGGTACGGCCGGACGGGCACGGCCGAGCCGTCGCCGGGCAGGGCGGCGGTGGTGAGATGGACGCGGTACCAGGGGTCGACCAGGGGGTCCTCGGCGGGCCAGTGGACCGTGACGGCGGTGTGGTGGGGACCGTCGCCGATCAGTGAGACGTCGATGTGCTCCACCGGGTGGTCGGTGACCAGACGGATGACGGCCTGCCACAGGGCCGCCTCGTCGGGGGCGACGAGATCGAGGGTGTCCAGCGGCCGGAGCAGGCCGGCCGGGTAGTAGCCGGCGAGCGGGAGGCCTCGGATGGCGCGGACGCCGGTGGAACGAGCCAGGTCGGCAGCGAGGCGGGTGTAGTGGGCCGCCCGGTCGCGGGCGCGGCGGAGTTCGGCACGGGCGGGCTCACCCATCCGGACGCCGTCGCGAACCAGGGCGGAGAGCACCAGGTGGGGCAGGTGGTGGCCGACCCGGGCGCGGTGGAGCAGTTCGGCCGGCCCGGCAGCCGGGTCGGCTTCGAGCAGCCGGTACAGCAGAGCGGTGTTCACGGACGTCCGCCTCCGAATGTATGGTCAGGCCCGGCGCCACCGGCGGCCGAGGGGGGCGGGCGGGCGGTGCCGGAACGTCTCCGGCGTGCCCGCGGCACGGCGATTCTGTACGGCAGGGTTCAACCCTTGATCACCACAGGCTCAACAGACTCTCGACACCGAGTGCGACGCTGTGGTTAAAAGGTGACACAAAATTGGACATGTGGGCCGAGCGGGGCGGCCACTGTGTTCTGGGGCGGCTGGGGGGCTGACTTGGACGATCTCCGTTTTTCGTTACTCGGTCTGATGCGGGCTCACAAGGGCGCTACCGCGCTGAAGATCGGTAGCCCGCAACAACAGGCGATGCTGGCCGTGCTCCTGCTCCGGCCGGGGTACTCGGCGAGTGCGACCGATCTCATCGCCGCGCTGTGGGGCGAGGAGCCGCCGAGCGCGGCGATGACCACGGTGCGTACCTACGCGTGGCGATGGCGCAAGGTACTGGACTCGGGGGGAGCGAGCGAAGAAGGGGCGGGGGCCGAAAAGCCCGCGTCGAGTGTGCTGGTGTCGATGGGGGACGGCTACCGGCTTGTCCTGCCGAAGCTCGCTGTGGACACGGCGGAGGCGGAGGCGCTGGCCGCCGAGGCGGAGCGCACCGCGCGAACCGATCCGCTGCGTGCCCGCGACCTGCTCAACGAGGCGTTGGAACTGTGGCAGGGCGAACCGCTGGCCGGCATCCCCGGACCGTTCGCTGAGCGACACCGGCAGCGGCTGGAGGAACTGCGGCTGACCCTGCTGGAGGAGCGGATCGGGCTGGATCTGTCACTCGGCCGACACTCGCGCTGCATCCCCGAGCTGACCGCCCTCACCACCGAGCACCCGCTGCACGAGCGGGCGTACGGACTGCTGATGCGGGCGCTGTACCAGGCTGGCCGGCAGGCGGACGCGCTGGCGGTGTACCGCGGGGTGCGGCAGTTGTTCCTCGCGGAGCTGGGCGTCGCGCCGGGGGCGGAGCTGGACCAGCTGCACCGGAGAATCCTGGAGGGCGATCCGGCGCTGGCTGCTCCGGGCCCGGTGGCGATGAAGGAGAGCGGCACGGGGGCGCCGCTTCCGGAGGAGCCCGAGAGGGAGAAGGGGCCGGCCCGGGGCGGCCCGGACGCCGGCGGCTCCGGGGGCGGGGCCGCTGTCCCGGCGGCCGAACCGGACCCGCAGGAGGAGAGAAGCGCGTCCGGCGCCGCCTTCCGGCCCGCCGCCGCGCCACCGCGGCCCGCCCAGCTGCCGCCGGACGCCGCCGACTTCACCGGGCGGACGGCGCCGGTCCGGGTGCTGGACGAGGCGCTCGGCACACCCTCGGCGCAGGCGCTGGTGATCGCCACCGTGGTCGGTATGGGAGGGGTCGGCAAGACGGCGCTGGCGCTGCACGTGGCACACCGCGTCCGGGAGACGTACCCGGACGGACAGTTGTACGTGGACCTGCGCGGCTCCGACCCGGTGCCGGCCGATCCTGAGGCGGTGCTGAGCGGCTTCCTGGTGGCGCTCGGTGTGTCCGGCGACGCGGTGCCGGACGGGCTGGACGCGCGCTCGGCGCTGTTCCGGTCCGTGGTGGACGGGCGGAGGTTGTTGCTGGTCCTCGACAACGCCAAGGACGCGGCGCAGATCCGGCCGCTGCTCCCAGGGGCGGTCGGCTGCGCGGTGCTCACCACCGGGCGCACCCGGCCGGCCGGGCTGCCGGCCACCGTCCAGGTCGACCTGGACGTGTTCCAGCCGTCCGAGGCGCTGGACCTGCTCGGCCGCACCATCGGAGCCGAGCGACTGGCCGCCGAACGGCAGGCGGCGCTGGAGCTGGTGGTGGCCTGCGGATACCTGCCGCTTGCGGTCCGGATCGTGGCCGCCCGGCTGGCGGCCCGGCCGGGCTGGACGGTGGAGACACTGAGCCGCAGGCTCCAGGTGGAGCGGCGGCGGATCGACGAGCTGCGCATCGGCGACCTCGCGGTGGCGGCGGCCTTCGAACTGAGCTACCGCCAGCTGACCGTCGACCAGGCCCGGGCGTTCCGGCTGGTCGCCTCGGTGGACGGGCCGGACATCGGGCTGCCGGCCGCCGCGGCGCTGCTCGACCTCGACGAGTACGAGGCCGAGGACCTGCTGGAGGCTCTGGTGGACGTGGCGATGGTGGAGTCGCCGTTCCCGGGACGGTATCGCTACCACGACCTGCTGCGGGCGTTCGCCCGGCGGCGCCCGGTGCAAGGAGTGGGCTCCTCCCCGATGGGCGCCACGGCGGAGTCCGGGGAGGCGGTGGCGGCCCGGGACCGGCTGCTGGACCACCTGCTGGCCACGGCCTGCACCGCCTTCCAGCAGGCGGTGCCGGGCGATCCGGCAGCCGGCGCACTGGGTCCGGCGCGCTCCCCCGGTGTGGCGCTGGCAGGGTGGGACGCGGCCCGCGAGTGGACGGCGGCGGAGCGTGCGGGCGCGGTGGCACTGGCAGCCCAGGTCGCCGCGGACGCGGGAGCGGGCGGGACAGGCGGGGCGGTGCTGCGGGACGGCGTGCACGGGACGGCGTTGCGGGCCGCGATCGATCTGCTGATCGCGCTCACTCCGTTCGTGCTCACCCCTCCGAGCCGTCAGCTCGCGGCCACCGCCGACGCGCTGGCCGAGGTGGCGGTGCGGCACGGCGACGTCCGGGCTGCCGGACGTGCGCACTTCCTGCGCGGGAACGTCGCCCTGGCGGCGACCCGGCTGGACGCGGCCGAGGCGGCTGCCCATCAGGCGGTGGACGCCGCGAGGACCGCCGGCGACACGGTGATCCTCCGTCAGGCGCTCAACGACCTGGGCCTGATCTGCCAGTTCCTCAGCCGCTTCGACGAGGCGGTGGACCACTACGACGAGGCACTGCTGCTGGCGAACGAACTGGGGCACCGTTCCGGCGCCCTCGTGACGACCGTGAACGCCGCGCTGGCACGGGTGCGCAGCGGGCGGGCGGTGGAGGCCGTGGAGATCTGTCACGAGGTGCTGGCCGAACTGCGGACCCGGCAGGACGACCCGGGGCGTGCGTACACGCTCTACGTACTGGGTCTGGCGTTGCACGGGCTCGGGCGGCACGAGGAGGCGGTGACCTGGTTCCGGGAGTGCCTGGCGGTGGCGACGGGAGCCGGTCTGCGGGACCGGGCCGCGCACGCGCGCTACCGGCTGGCGGACAGTCTGCGCTCGCTCGGCCGGGCCGACGAGGCGCTCGACCACGCCGGGCAGGCGCTGGCCCTCTGCGAGGAGCTGGGGGCGGAACGGGACCAGGCACAGGCGCTGGTGGTGCTGGGCCGCTCGCTGGCGGACCTCGGTCGCAGGGCCGAGGCGGGGGCTCGATTGCGGCAGGCGTACGAGATCTTCTCCCGGCTGGGACTTCCGGAGGCCGCCGAGGTGGGCGGGCTGCTGGAGGAACCAGCGCCGGCGCTCGTCGACCCCTGAGTGCCGGGGGCCTGGGCGGCAGCCACGGAGAAACGATTCTCCTCGCAGCACCGCACACTGGTGCGGCTCAGGAACCGGTGCTGTTCCAGTCCTTGTCGTCGGTCGGGGTGGGGGTCGGGACCGGTACGGCGTTCTGGTTCGTGGTGACGCCCCCGCCCTGCTCGGTGCCGCTGGTGCCGTCGGCCATCGCCGTACCGGCCGCGCCGACGGCGAGCACCGCGCTGAGCCCGAGGCCCGCGACGGCCAGGCGGATCCGGGTGGCACCGAGGGTGTTCGTACGCTTCGCCATGACTGCTCCCTGGGACGTCTTCCCTGGTGGGAAGGGGTTCTTCCGGGCTTCCCGGACTGCTCCGGGCTGATGGGACGAGCATGGCAAGGCGCGTTCAACAGCCGATCGACGCACGAGCACCGTGCGTCGATCGGCTTCGTTGATCGGGGCGTTGGCCGGGCGGGACCGGGGCGTTGATCCGAGCGCCGAACCGGAGCACTGACCGGTGTTCAACCGGGCGTTCCTCCGGGTGCGGTTCAGGCGGCCTCTCGGATCTCCAGGGTGCAGCACTTCACACTGCCGCCGCCCTTGAACAGCTCGGAGAGGTCCATCCCGATCGGCCGGAAGCCGCGCTCGCGCAGCCTGGCCGCCACCCCGGTCGCGGCCTCCGGCAGCACCACATTCAGGCCGTCACTCATCAGATTGAGCCCGAACACCTCGGCGTCCGCCTCCTCCACCAGCACCGCGTCCGGGAAGAGCCTCCGCAGCACCGCCCTGCTGCCCTCCGAGAACGCACCGGGGTAGTACATGATCTGGTCGACGTCGAGCACGCTGAGCGCGGTGTCGAGGTGGTAGAAGCGCGGGTCGACGAGGTCAAGGCCGATCACCGGACGGCCGAGGAACTCCTGCGCCTCCGCGTGGCCGGCGGAGACGCTGCGGAAGCCGCGCCCGGCGAGCAGGTAACTGCCCGTCAGCAGCAGATCGCCCTCACCCTCGTTGACGTGGACCGGGTCGTGGGTGGTGAAGCCGTTGGCCCGGAACCACTCCAGGTAGGCGGGGCCCTCGGCGGCACGCTCGGCATCGCGGAACCGGGCACCGAGCACCTTGCCGTCGACGACGGTGGCGCCGTTCGCCGCGTAGACCATGTCGGGCAGGCCCGGCAGCGGATCGATCAGGTCGACACGGTGGCCGAGCTCGACATACAGCTCGTGCAGCCGCTCCCACTGGGCGACGGCGAGACCGGTGTCGACCGGCTTGGCCGGGTTCATCCAGGGGTTGATCGCGTAGCTGACCTCGAAGTGGGTCGGACGGCACATCAGGAAGCGGCGCGGGCGGGCGGCGCGGGTCATGGGAGGCTCCGGGAGGTGTGAGGGTGACGGCGAGGGCGAGGAGAACCGGACTGCGGGGAGGGCGATCAGGACACCGCGGGACGCTCGGGGAAGCTCCGCAGGCGACGCAGCGGACTGGCCAGCAGGACGGCGCCGGCCGAGAGCAGCACACTCGCCATGATCCAGAGGGTGGTTCGGGCGCCGAGCACCTCGCCCAGCCAGCCGCCGAGCAGGGCTCCCACCGGGATGGCGCTGAAGTTGATGGTCGAGGCGCTGGCCCGGATCCGGCCGATCATCGCGGGTGGGCAGTAGGCCTGGTAGAAGCTGCCGGCGATGACGTTCCCGGCGATCACGCCGCAGACCGCGACCGACCAGGCCACCGCGCTCACCGCGAGCGGCAGCCGCTCCCCCGCCATCGGGAGCAGGAGGATGAACGGCGCTCCCACCAGTTCGCAGAGCAGCAGCCCACGCGCCGTCCCGAAGCGGCGGGCGATCCTTCCGGCGAGCGCCGCCCCGGCCAGACCGCCGATCGACACCACCGCGAACACCGCCCCGACGCCACCGGGCGTCACGCCCACGCTGCGGACCAGGAACACGGTCTGCACCGCCTGGATGCCGTTGAGGCCGAGGTTGCCGACGGCCGCGAAGCTGGCCAGCGTGCGCAGATACGGGTCGCGCACCAGGAACCGGACTCCCTCGCCGATCTCGCGCAGAAGTCCGCGCCGTTCGGAGACCGCCGGCGGCTTCTCCTCGGCCCTGATGGTGCCCACGCAGACCGCCGCCACAAGGTAGGTGACCGCGTCGGCGAGCAGACCGCTGACGGCGCCGAACGCCTGGGAGAGCAGGCCGGCCAGGCCGGGGCCGGCGATCTCAGCGGCGGCGTCCCCGGAGCGGAGTTTGACATTGGCCTCCAGTAGGTCCGGCTTGGCGACCAAGGCGGGCAGCACGGCGCTGTACGCGGTGGACAGGAACACCTTGACCGCACCGGCCAGCAGGGCCACGACCACCAACTGGGCCATGGTCAGCAGGCCCAGCCAGCCGGCCACCGGCACACTTCCGAACAGCACCAGCAGGAGGAGGTCGCAGACGAGCATCACCTTCAGCCGTGGCCAGCGGTCCACCCAAGCGCCTGCCAGCAGGCCGAGGAAGAGCCACGGCACCCAGGCGGAGGCGGTCAGCAGGCCGACCATGAAGGGCGAGGCCTCCAGGGTGACGACCGCCACCAGGGCGAGCGCCACGTTGCCGACGGCAGTGCCGAGGCCACTGGTCGTCTCACCGATCCAGAGCTTGCGGAAGTTGTCCTGCGCCCAGAGGCCCCAGCGGCTCCTCCGCGGTGCGTCGGCCGGGGGCGACTGCGGGGACGGCGGCTTGACGGAGGCTGTGGTCATGGCGGGTCACGCTCCAAGCTTCTCGGCGAGCACGGCGGCGATGCGTGCGACGGGTTCCGGCTGTGTCATGGCGCCGTGCGTGCAGGTGATGCGGTGCTCCTCGACGCGGCCGTCGACGTACGGGTGCCAGGCCTCCCCGTAGGGCCAGTCGGCGGGCTTGTCGAGGGTGGCGCCGAAGAAGACGGCGTCGCCCCGGTAGCGGCCGGGCACGTGCTCGGCCATCAGCTTGCGGTGCTGCTCGAAGACATCGGGCAGAACGCCGGCGGCCTCGCCGAGCAGCGCGGAGAGGTCGGCTTGGCCCCGTCCGTCGGCCGGGTCGTAGCCGAGCGAGGCGAGCAGCTCGGCGAGGGTGTCGACCGGGTCGTCGGAGTCTGGGGTGCCGCCCCCGGCGGCGTACCGGGTGGGGTCGGCTGGGAGGCCGTCGAGCAGGGCGAGCAGGGCTACCTCCTGGCCCGCCTCTTGGAGGGCGACGGCCATGGCCTGGGCGACCACCCCGCCGAAGGACCAGCCGAGCAGGTGGTACGGCCCCTCCGGCTGGACCGCACGGATCTGCCGCACGTAGTCCTCGGCGATCTCGGTGACGCAGGACGGGGAGCCCCCGCGCAGACCGCGCGCCTGAAGGCCGTGGACCGGGCGGTCCGGGTCGAGGTGGCGCAGCAGCCCGGAGTACACCCAGCTGATGCCCGCGGCGGGGTGGACGCAGAACAGCGGGGCCTTGCTGCCGCCGGCACGCAGTGGGAGGAGCACTTCGAGTGCGCTGAAGGCGCTGTGGGTGTCGGTGGCTGCCACGTCCGTCCGGGCGAGGTGCCGGGTCAGGGCGGCCACCGTGGGGGCTTCGAAGAGCACCCGCATGCCGAGGTCGGCGCCGAGTGCGGTGCGGATCCGGTTGAGCAGCTTCATCGCGAGGAGGGAGTGGCCACCGAGGTCGAAGAAGCCGTCGTCGACGGACACCGGGCCGGGCAGCCCGAGGACCTCGGCGAAGAGGCCGCAGAGCAGTTCCTCCTGTGGCGTCCGGGGCGCGCGGCCGGTGGGCGAGGAGAGGAGCTCGGGGGCGGGGAGCGCGCGCCGGTCGACCTTGCCGCTTGCCGTCAGGGGGAGTGCGCCGATCGGGACGATGGCGGCCGGAAGCATGTAGCCGGGCAGCGAGTCGGCGGCGAAGGCGCGCAGTTCGGCCTGGTCGAGCGGGCCGTCCTGCACGACGTGGGCGACCAGCCGGGGCCCCGCGGTGCCGTCATCGTGGACCGTCACGGTGGCGGCGAGGACCCGGGGGTGCCGGGTCAGCACGTGTTCGATCTCGCCTGGTTCGATCCGGAAGCCGCGGATCTTGACCTGGTGGTCGGTGCGGCCCAGGTAGTCGATGCCGCCGTCCCGGGTACGGCGGACCAGGTCGCCGGTGCGGTACATCCTCCCTCCTTGCCCGCCACCGGGCAGGAGGGGCCCAGCCGGCATGAACGGGTCGGCGACGAAACGCTCGGCCGTCAGCGCCGGACGGCCGAGGTAACCGCGGGCCAGGCTGTCCCCGGCCAGGTACAGCTCGCCGGCGACCCCGGCGGGGACCAGGTTCAGATGCTCGTCCAGCACGTAGGCCCGGGTGCCGAGGACGGTACGGCCGATGGCCGGGCGCTCGGTGGCCGCGAACGGTTGGGTGAGCGCGTCGACGGTGGACTCGGTGGGACCGTAGAGGTTGTGCGCGGTGGTCGCGGGTGCTTCCCGGAGGCGGGTCCACAGGGACTGGCCGACCGCCTCGCCGCCGAGGAGCACCATGCGCGGGGTGCCCGACAGCGCGGGGACGTCCAGCAAGCCCTCGTCGATGAGCTGTTCGGCGTAGGAGGGGGTGACCTCCAGGACGTCGATCGACTCCGCACGGATGTGCCGGACGAGCGCGGCGGCGTCGCGCCGGACCTCGTCGCCGATCAGGTGCAGCTCATGGCCGGCGATCAGCCAGAGCAGGCCGTCCCAGGAGGCGTCGAAGCAGAGCGAGGCGGTGAGCGCGACGCGCCGTCGGCCGCACTCGCGCTCGGCCGCGCCGATCGGGCCCGTCGCGGAGCGGTGCGAGGCGAGCAGTGCGGCGATCGAACCATGGCTCACCACCACGCCCTTGGGGCGCCCGGTGGAGCCGGAGGTGTAGATCACGTAGGCGGCGTCGGAGGCAGTGGCGCGAGCCGGCGGATTGCCGGTGGCGGGACGGGCGGCAGGTGCGACGGCGCGGTTCGCCTCGCCGCGACGGTTCGTCTCGTGACGAAGGACGGTGTCCGTCTCGGCGGGATGGTTCGTCTCGTCCGCAGGTGCCGTCGTCACGCGGGGCAGGCCGGCGAGCAGTTCGGGCAGTGGCCACCCCTCGCCGGTCACGACCAGCGCGGGAGCGGCATCGGCCAGCATGGCGGCGGTCCGGTCGGCCGGATACTCGGCGTCCAACGGGAGCGAGGCAGCACCGGCCTTGAGCACGGCGAGCAGGGCGATCACGGTCTCCGCTGAGCGCGGCAGGGCCAGGGCGACCACCGACTCCGGGCCGGCACCCGCGTCCGTCAGGCGGTGGGCGAGGCGGTCGGCGCGGGCGTTCAGCTCGGCCCAGCTGAGCCGGGTGCTTCCGGCGACCAGGGCGGTCACGTGGGGGGTGCGCGCCACCTGGGCCTCGAACGCGGCGGACAGGAGCGGAGCGTCCACGGGCAGGTCGTCGCCACCGGCTAGAAGTTCCGTGCGCTCGTCGGCGGAGAGCAGGTCGACCCGGCCGATCGGCCGCTCGGGGCCGGCGGCGACTGCGGTCAGCAGGCGGCCCAGCCGGACCGCCATGGACTCGACGGTCTCCCGGTCGAACAGATCGGTGGCGAAGTCGATCGCGCACTCCAGACCAGCGGGCGCACCGTCGGCCTCGAAGGACTCGCCCATGGCGATGGAAAGGTCGAACTTGGCCGCGTACCCGCCGACCGGTTCGACGGTGGCCGACAGGCCGGCCAGGTCGAGCGACGCTTCACCGGGCTCGTCCGGTGTGCCGGCCCTGCCCCCGCCCTGGAGCAGCAGCATCACCTGGAAGAGCGGGTGGCGGGCCAGCGAACGGGCCGGGTTGAGCTCCTCGACCAGTCGCTCGAACGGCACGTCCTGGTGTGCGTGGGCGTCGAGTTGGGTCTCCCGGACGCGGCCGAGGAGTTCCGCGAAGGTCGGGTCGCCGGAGGTGTCGGTGCGCAGCACCAGGGTGTTGACGAAGAAACCGACCAGGTCGTCCAGTGCCTCGTC
>NZ_JBHWIW010000087.1:0-9345 GCF_042731955.1 Streptomyces sp. NPDC059828
TTTTGTTTGTGTTTTTTTTATTTTTCGTGGGTTTTTTGTTGGGTGCGGCGGGGGCGGCCGGGGCGGCCCCCCCGCCCCCACCCGGTGCGTTGACACCTGTTGCGCCGGTACCCGCGGTCCCGGAGGTGCCGCCGTCCCCGATGTCGACGGTGTACGTCTGGCCGGGCTTCACGGACACAGCGCACCAGACGAAGCCGCCGCCACCGCCGCCACCGCCGCCCCCGCCGGCCCCGGTCAGTTCCGACGACGCGCCACCGCCACCGCCGCCCGCGCCACCACCGGCGCCCCACGCCTGGACGAAGATCGAACGCACACCGCTGGGCACCGTGAACGTGTCGTCCTCGGTGAACTCCGCGAGTCCGTGGGGGAACTGGACCGGAGGGCTCGGCTTCGGCTTCGGCTGGGGGTAGTGCGGCCTCGGCCGCGGCTTGGTCGCGGCGTCGGCGGCGGGAGCCATGGCGAGGGCCTGACCGGCCAGACCGGCCGCGGCCGCCAGGACGACCGCGGTGCGGAGACGCCGGGTGCTGCTGCTCATGATGAGCTTCCTTTCTCTGTGCGGTGCCACGGCCGTCACGGAGTGATCCACGTGTGCGAGTGGCCTGCGACGCACATCCCACAGCCCGCTACCGCCGCCCTGCTGTTGCCGCGCCGCACCGTGCTCCGGTCAGGTGATCGTTCGATCGGGGTATGCCGGAATACGCCGGCACACACCGGGGTACGGGGCTGGCGTGCAAGTCGAACGAATGGGCGATGCGGGGCGATGGTGGTGATCGGTCGGAGTGACCGGCTTGTCACGATCAAGGAAAGATCCTCCTTCAGCACTAGGCGGATCTCTTTGCCCCCGCATTACTCTTGTGGCAAGGCCGCGCACGGCGGCCATGGAGGAGTGAGATGAGGAGCAGCAACCCGGTCTTCTCGCGACGAGGGTTCAGCCGCGACAACGGCTACGCGGGCTTCAACGCCGCGCCGCAGGCCGGGGGCCCCGCCGCCGGAAACCCGTACGCCCAGGGCACCGGCAACCCGTACGCCACCAACCCTTACGCGCCGGCCGACGCCCAGCTGGGCGCACCGCCGCAGGCACCCGCCCGCACCGGTGTGATGACGATGGACGACGTCGTGGCGCGCACCGCCATGACGCTCGGCACCGTCGTGCTCACCGCGATCCTGTCGTGGGTGCTGCTGCCCGTCGACCAGGCCAACATCGGCAAGTCGTACGCCATCGGCATCGGCGCCGCGCTGGTCGCGTTCGTGCTGGCGCTGGTCCAGTCCTTCAAGCGCAAGCCGTCGCCCGCGCTGATCCTCGCCTACGCCGCGTTCGAGGGTGTCTTCCTCGGCGTGATCTCCAGCGCCGTCTCCACGTACATCGCGGATGGCGTGGTCATGCAGGCGGTGCTCGGCACGATGGCGGTGTTCGCCGGCGTGCTGGTCGCGTACAGGATGGGCTGGATCCGCGTCACCCGCCGCTTCTACGGTTTCGTGATGGCTGCGGCGCTCGGGTTCCTGCTGCTGATGGCGGTCAACGCACTGTTCGCCGTGTTCGGCGGCGGTGACGGCCTCGGCTTCCGCAGCGGTGGCCTCGGCATCCTGTTCGGTGTCATCGGCATCATCCTCGGTGCCTGCTTCCTCGCGCTGGACTTCAAGCAGGTCGAGGACGGCATCAACTACGGCGCTCCCCGCGAGGAGTCCTGGCTGGCGGCCTTCGGCCTCACCATGACCCTGGTGTGGATCTACCTGGAGATGCTGCGGCTGCTGTCGATCCTCCAGGGCGACGACTGACGTCCGGACGCGCATGAGTGAACGAAGGGCCCGCCCGGTGAAAGCCGGGCGGGCCCTTCGCGTTGTGGTCACCGATGGCGCGGGTGGCGATCCGTGGCTGCCCAGGCCGTGTGTGAGAACTCCCGCCTCGCCGGCGACTCCTCCAGAGCTTCGCCCGGGAGGTGGCCCCGGCACGCACACTCGCTGCACCAGAGGCCGCGAGCCCCGCCCTCCGGGCGGACGGCGCCAGTTCTCGAACTCGGCCTAGAGCAGTCTGCGGGCCGCGCGCCTCAGGTCGTACTCGTGGATGATCGCTTTCGCGTGGCCGTAGGCGAGATTGTGCTCGCCGCGCAGCCAGCTGACCTTCTCCTCGAAGCGGAAGAGAGCGGGGCCGTCCTCCACGGTGCGGAGCCAGTCGGCCACTTCACGACCGGTGCAGTGGGGGATGCGGGAGAGCAGATTGCGGTGGGTCTCTTCGGAGAAGACTTGGGACATCGGCGCCTCCGTGCGCTTTGCGCGTGTGGTCCTTCACGTCACCGTGCCTGAGTGTTCGTCCATTGGCAACAGTGCGGCACCGGCGCATAGGGTCGCGTCGTGCTTGATACGACACCCTTGACCGCCGCCGTGGAGCGGATCGCCGACCGGTTGCGCACCGCCCCGCAGAGTCGTTTGCAGCGTGGGGCTGCGGACGAAGGGCTGGCGCTGGCCAGGGAGTTGGCGGTGCGGGCCCAGCGGATCGAGGCCCCGGACGAGGACCCGAAGATCATGCCCGATGCCGGGGTCTTCGCCGTGGCCGACCAACTTGTCGTGGCAGGGTCGGATTTGGCTGAGTCCTTGCGCACGACTGCGGCCCCGCCGCGGGAGCTGGACGAGGCCGTGGGGTTCGTGGAGAAGGCGGGGGAGCGCCTGAGGGCCCTGCTGTGATCAGAGGGATGCGATGACGCGGTCCGCGAGGATGTAGACGCTCTCCTCGGGGCCGCAGGAGAAGGTCAGCGCATAGGCTCCGGACACACCGGAGCCACCCAGCAGGACAGGTGTCCGTCCGCTGCGCAGTGCGTCGGCGAGGCGTTCGGCCGTCTCCCGGTGGCCGGGGGTGATGCAGAGTGTCGTGCCGTCGGCGAAGACGTAGACGTCGAGGGTGCCGAGCGGTCCTGGCCGTACGTCGGCGAGGCCGGTGCCGGTCTCCGCGAGCTCCTCGAGGCGGGCCACCGTGCGCTCGTGGTCGGTGACCACCGGGGTCTGGACCGGTACGAAGTCCGGGTGGGAGGGGTGCCTGCGGCGGGCTGCGGCCAGCTCCGGGGAGTCCTCGGCGAACTCGGCCGGAGGCTCACTGAATCCGGGGAGCTCGTCCTGTCCGTCCAGTGCCTCGGCCGCGTCCAGCGCGCCCATCGCGTCGACCGCTTCCAGCGCCTCATCGAGGTGCATGGCCTCGAAGCCCATCGCCTCGAGCCCCGCGAAGTCGGCCTGGCGCGGGATGAACAGCGGGGGTGCGTCCTCGCCGAGCCCCCCGGATCCGCCGAGCAGCGTCGTCGGGGCGTCGGCACCCTCGCGGGCCTCCTGCGCGGCCCAGAAGGCGCGCGCCTCGGCCAGTTCACGCTCCCGCTCCTCGGCGAGGGCTTCGGCAACGGCGGCGCGTATCTCCTCGGCGGGGGCGGTGCGGGCCCCGGGCACCGTGGCGGCGAGCGGACCGGGACCACTGCCGTGCAGGGCCGACAGCTCCGCACGCAGGGCCGTGACCTGCTTGCGCAGCCCGTGAGCGGCGTGCAGGGCGGCGGTGCCCGCTGCCGTGGCCGTGGCCGCGGTCAGCATGAGGGCGAGAGACATGGCGCTCACTGACGTACTCCCGGTTTCTGAGGATCCCCGACCGACTTACTACATCAGCTTGGCCTGAGCTGATGTCTCGTGTCAGTGCAATACATCACGAAATGGACAGCTCTTCACAGGGGTCGGGTGGGAATCACGCGGGACGATTACCCCTAGAGATGCTCTGACCTGGCCAAATGTATCTCCCCCAGGAGATACGTCACATCCTGGGGGAGATTAGGTCACGGCTGGGATGCGGAGGGATTGACCGAGTCGGCCAGGAGGAAGGGGGACCCGTTCCTCCGTCGCTCGACCGGGCAGGTCAGCGCCCTTGCGCGGGGCATCAGCTCAGGCGCTCGATCACCATGGCCATGCCCTGCCCGCCGCCGACGCACATGGTCTCCAGGCCGAACTGCTTGTCGTGGAACTGGAGGCCGTTGATCAGGGTGCCGGTGATGCGGGCGCCGGTCATGCCGAAGGGGTGGCCGACCGCGATCGCGCCTCCGTTGACGTTCAGCTTGTCCAGCGGGATGTCCAGGTCCCGGTAGGACGGGATGACCTGGGCCGCGAACGCCTCGTTGATCTCGACCAGGTCGATGTCGCCCATGGTCAGCCCGGCGCGCTTCAGCGCCTGCTTGGACGCCTCGACGGGGCCGTAGCCCATGATCTCGGGGGAGAGGCCCGAGACTCCGGTGGAGACGATCCGGGCCAGCGGGGTCAGTCCCAGCTCCCGCGCCTTGGTGTCGGACATGATCACGAGCGCGGCGGCGCCGTCGTTGAGCGGGCAGCAGTTGGCCGCCGTCACCAGGCCGTCGGGGCGGAAGACCGGCTTCAGGCCCTGGACGCCCTCCAGCGTGACGCCGGCGCGCGGGCCGTCGTCCTTGCTGACGACCGTGCCGTCGGGGAGCGTCACCGGGGTGATCTCGCGCTCCCAGAAGCCGTTCTTGATGGCCTGCTCGGCGAGGTTCTGGGACCGCACGCCGAACTCGTCCATCTCCTGGCGGCTTACGCCCTTGAGCCGGGCCAGGTTCTCCGCGGTCTGGCCCATGCTGATGTAGGCGTCCGGGATCAGGCCGTCCTCGCGCGGGTCGTGCCAGGTCGAGCCCTCGCTGGCGGCGACGGCCGCGGTGCGGCCCTCGGCCTCGGCGAACAGCGGGTTGTGCGTGTCGGGCAGGCCGTCGGACGTGCCCTTCACCGAACGGGACACCATCTCGACACCGGCAGAGATGAAGACGTCGCCCTCGCCGGCCTTGATGGCGTGCAGCGCCATGCGGGAGGTCTGGAGGGAGGACGAGCAGTACCGGGTGATGGTGCAGCCCGGGAGGTGGTCCATCCCCATCTGCACGGCCACGATCCGGCCGAGGTTGTATCCCTGCTCGCCGCCGGGCAGGCCGCAGCCGAGCATCAGGTCGTCGATGTCCCTCGGGTCGAGCTCGGGCACCTTGGCCAGCGCGGCCTGCACGATGGTCGCGGTCAGGTCGTCCGGCCGCAGGTCTTTCAGGGAGCCTTTGAAGGCCCGGCCGATGGGAGAGCGGGCGGCAGAGACGATCACGGCTTCGGGCATCACGGCTCCAGGAAAGTACGATCAGAACAACTGTCTGGGAAATTACCCCTACGTACCGCGCGGGTCACTGTACGGACCGTGTGATGAGGACCTCTTTTCTAAGCGCTCGCTTACGCATATGCGCCCACTCGTCCTGGGCGCGAGCGACCAGCCGCGACGGAACGGCCCCCGGACCATCTCCCGCTGCCACTGCCGGGCGCCCCCCGGGGACCCGGGTGACGCACCGGATTTCCGGCGGAGGGCTCTACGCACCAGGGTGCACCTCCGAAGCCGCCGTGGGCTCCGCCGCGACCGGAGGGGGCAGCCGGCGCCGCCTGCGGTGCTTGAGCAGTGCCCAGGGCGCGCGGGCCCCGGTGACCTCCGTGCCGGCCTCGTTCGCCGCCTCCGCCGCTGCCTTGGCGACCGGCAGCATCCCCTCGTGGCGGTCCACTTCCAGCCGGTCCGAATCGGGCCACAGCCCGAGCGCCGCGCAGAGCGTGGGCAGCATCGCCATCGCCGCCGTCGCGTACCCCTCCGCCGAGGGGTGGTAGTTGTCGGGGCCGAAGAGCTCACGCGGGTTCGCCGCGAACTCGGGACCCAGCAGATCACCGAGCGACACCGTCCGGCCGCCCTGCTCCACCGCCACGATCGTCTGCGCCGCGGCAAGCTGCCGGGAGACCCGGCGGGCCAGGAACCGCAGCGGCTGGTACACCGGCTCGATGGTGCCGAGATCGGGGCAGGTGCCCACCACCACCTCCGCACCCGCCGTGCGCAGCCGCCGCACCGCCGCCGACAGACAGCGCACCGACTGGGTCGGTGGGATGCGGTGGGTCACGTCATTCGCGCCGATCATGATGACGCACACATCCGGGACCCGCGCCGGGTCCTGGAGGGCCAGCGCCGTCTGCCGCTGCAGATCGTCCGACCTGGCCCCGCACTCCGCCGCGATGCGCAGTTCCACGGGCCGCTCCGCGACCGCGGCCAGCCCGGAGGCCAGCAGGGCGCCCGGTGTCTGCCCCGAGCGGCGGACGCCTTGGCCGACCGCCGTGGAATCGCCCAGCAGCGCCAGCCGCAGCGGTTCCGACGGGATGTACACCGTGCCGTACATCCCGTCAGGGGTCGGGGGCAGCGGCGCAGTGCCGCCGTTCACCGACCGTTTCGCCAGCTGCACCTCGGCCAGCAGCAGACCCACCGCCGCAGCCCCGACCAGTCCGATCCCGCCGCCGCCGTACGCCGCGCCCGCCGCGATACGCCGCGCCACCCTCGCCCTTGACACAGTCCCCGCCACCTCCGCGTAGCCGTGCTGCTCTCTGCCGTGCTCGTACCCGTCCGTCTACGGCATGTCACTCGTGTCCACGTCGTGTCACTCAAGAGCTAACTGCCCCGTAACGACCGTCGCCCAATCTCACTCCGATACGGCATACGCTGGCGGAACCACTACGGAGATCCCGGAGACAAAACGGTGCAATTCCACGACTCGATGATCAGTCTGGTTGGCAATACCCCGCTGGTGAAGCTGAACAGCGTGACAGCGGGCATTCAGGCGACGGTGCTCGCCAAGGTTGAGTACTTCAACCCGGGCGGTTCGGTGAAGGACCGTATCGCCCTGCGCATGATCGAGGCCGCCGAGCAGAGCGGAGAGCTCAAGCCGGGCGGCACGATCGTCGAGCCCACCAGCGGGAACACCGGTGTCGGGCTTGCCATCGTGGCTCAGCAGAAGGGCTACAAGTGCATCTTCGTCTGCCCTGACAAGGTGTCCACGGACAAGATCAATGTGCTGCGCGCCTATGGCGCCGAGGTCGTGGTCTGCCCGACCGCGGTCGACCCGGAGCACCCGGACTCGTACTACAACGTCTCCGACCGGCTGGTCCAGGAGACCCCGGGTGCCTGGAAGCCCGACCAGTACTCCAACCCCAACAACCCGCGCTCGCACTACGAGACGACCGGTCCCGAACTCTGGGATCAGACTGAGGGGAAAATCACCCATTTCGTCGCGGGTGTGGGTACGGGCGGCACCATCTCCGGCACCGGCCGCTATCTGAAGGAGATCAGCGACGGCACGGTGCGTGTCGTCGGTGCCGACCCCGAGGGCTCCGTGTACTCGGGCGGCTCGGGCCGTCCGTACCTCATCGAGGGTGTCGGTGAGGACTTCTGGCCCACCGCCTACGACCCCAACGTCACCGACGAGATCGTCGCCGTGTCCGACAAGGACGCCTTCCAGATGACCCGCCGCCTCGCCAAGGAGGAGGGTCTGCTGGTCGGAGGTTCCTGCGGCATGGCGGTCGTCGCGGCGCTGCGCGTGGCGGAGGGCCTCGGCCCGGACGACGTCGTGGTCGTGCTGCTCCCGGACAGCGGGCGCGGCTACCTCTCGAAGATCTTCAACGACGAGTGGATGAACGACTACGGCTTCCTGGAGCAGGCCGGCGACGAGCCGCTGGTCAGCGCCGTGCTGGAGCACAAGGAGGGCGCGCTGCCCTCGCTCGTGCACATGCACCCCGAGGAGACGGTCGGCCAGGCCATCGAGGTGCTGCGGGAGTACGGCGTCTCCCAGATGCCGATCGTCAAGCCGGGTGCCGGTCACCCGGATGTCATGGCCGCGGAGGTCATCGGCTCGGTCGTGGAGCGGGAGCTGCTGGACGCACTGTTCACCCAGCGGGCGTCGCTGCACGACCCGCTGGAGAAGCATATGAGCGCCCCGTTGCCGCAGGTCGGCTCGGGTGAGCCGGTCAGCGACCTGATGGCCGTGCTCGGTACGGCGGACGCGGCGATCGTGCTCGTCGAGGGCAAGCCGACCGGCGTGGTCAGCAGGCAGGACCTGCTGTCGTTCCTCGCCAGGGAAGGCGCCAAGTAGCCCCCGAGTGATGTGAGCGCGGGGACCGCCGCACCCCCTGAACGGGGGGCGGGACGACGGCGGTCCCCGCGAGGGGCGCTCGTCCCGGGTCAGGGCCGGGATGCGCCCGGCGTCCATGGAGGTCCGGGAGCCGCTCCGGAAGTCCTTGACGCCGACACCCACCAATGTGCCGGACGCGTGTTAAGCACGTGCTGCGCCAATGTGTCGCGCTCGTACCGCTTTCGCGAACCGTTGCGTGCGCCCCCCGCACGGCCCGCCTTGCTCTGGCTGCATACGTTCATGCAGAGTTCTAGGGGACTGAATGGACGATCCGGGTGCTGAGACGGCCGAGAAGGGGGACGGCATGAGCGACACCAGCCCTGCCGCACGGTTGCAGCAGCTTTTCGAGGGCCAGCGGCTCACGCCCACCCAGCGCCGCATCGCCCACTGCATGGTGCGCCGCGCGGGGGATGTGGCCTTCCTGTCCAGCGTCGAACTGGCCGAGCTCGCCGGGGTCAGCCAGCCCTCCGTCACCCGCTTCGCCGTCGCGCTCGGGTTCGACGGCTATCCGGCGCTGCGCCGTCATCTGCGTGAGGTCGCACCGGCCGCCGAACCGGTCGAGGGCAAGGACGAGTTCAACGAGTACCAGCAGGCCGTCCACGCGGAGATCGAGAACCTGCGGCACCTCGCCGAGATGCTCGCCGACCCGGCCCCCGTCGAGCGGGCCGGACGGCTGCTCGCCGCCTCCCGGCCGCTGCCGGTCCTGGGTCTGCGGGCCGCCTCGTCGCAGGCGCGTGGCTTCGCGTACTTCGCGGCCAAGGTGCATCCCGACGTACGCCTCATCGACGAGGGCGGTTCGATGGTCGCCGACCGCATCGACGGGGCCCGGCGTGCGGGCGCGAGTGCGCTGCTCTGTTTCGCGCTGCCGCGCCATCCCAAAGAGGTCATCGAGGCGCTCGACTACGCCCGCTCCTGCGGGCTGACCGTCGTCACGGTCGCCGACTCCGCCTTCGCTCCGGTCGGCACCCACAGCGATCTGCTGATCCCGGCGGCAGTCGGCACGGGCCTCGCCTTCGACACGGCCTGTGCGCCGATGCTGCTGGGGCGGGTGCTGCTGGAAGCGATGTGCGACGACCTGCCGGACGCGCAGGCGAGGCTCGAGCAGTTCGACGTACGGGCGGCCGAGCGCGGGTTGTTCGCCGAGTAGCCGCTGAGCGGAAGCTCGCGCGCCGCTCCGGTCATCGGCGCTTTCAGCCGCCGTTGGGGGGTCCGCGGAATCGGCGACCAGGCCCTGTCCGGGCGATCTTCGAGATTCAGCCCGCGGCGTCAGCCGTGTGGAGTCTCCCCAGGCTCGGCCGGCCCGGGGGGCGTTGCAAGGCGGTGGGATTTCCCCAGCCTTCCGGGGTATCGGCGA
>NZ_JBHWIW010000088.1:0-9030 GCF_042731955.1 Streptomyces sp. NPDC059828
GCGGATGCGGTGATCCGCGTCCGCCGGGCGGCGGCGCTGCGACGCATCGGACCGGACCGGCGTCCGACCACCACCTGCCGAGCCGCGCCGCCCGCCTCCCGGCGGTAGGCTGACGTGGCCTATACCGCATGTTCGAAGGGACGCCCTCATGCCGCTCGAAGCCGGTCTTCTGGAGATCCTCGCCTGCCCGGCCTGCCACGCGCCGCTCAGCGACGAATCGGCAGCCGACACGCCCGAGCTGATCTGCACCGGCAAGGACTGCGGCCTGGCGTACCCCGTACGTGACGGAATCCCCGTCCTGCTCGTCGACGAGGCCCGCCGCCCCGCGTAAACGCTGGCTCACGCAACGTAATATCATATAACGTCGCGTAACGCTGCGTCCGCCGCGCAGAGCCCGCCCCCGCACCCGTACGGCGAATCGGAGGCCCACCACCATGCTCGACGAGTCACTCCTCGACGCCCCGGAAGCCCTCGCCCGCGCCGATCGCCGCGAACTGCTCCGCGGCGCCGCGGAGGCAGGCGCGCGGGTACGCACCGCCGCCCGGCACGCCGCCGAGGCCGGGATCGCCGAGCTGACGCCCGAGGGCCGCCCGAGGGCCGTCCTCATCGCGGGCCCCGGCACCGCCGCCACCGGCGTGGCCGACCTCGTGGCCGCGCTCGCCGGGGCGTCGGCCCCGGTCGCCCGGCTGCATCCCACCGGCGTCGCCCCCGCGGCCGGGGCGCTGCGCTGGGCGCTGCCCGGCTGGGCGGGTTCCGTCGATCTGCTGCTCATCGCCACCACGGACGGCGCCGAGCCGGGTCTCGCCCTGCTCGCCGAGCAGGCCTACCGCCGCGGCTGCACCGTCGTCGCCGTCGCCCCGCAGCGCTCCCCGCTCTCCGAGGCGGTCAACGGCGTGCACGGTCTGGTGGTGCCGATGGCGACCGCGCCGTACGAGCTGTACGACGAGACCCAGGCGGCGGCGAGCCCCGGCGCGTTCTGGGCGCTGTTCACCCCGCTGCTCGCGCTGCTCGACCGCGTGGGCCTGTTCTCAGCGCCCCCCGACACGCTCCAGAGCGTCGCCGACCGGCTCGACCGCATGGCCGAGCGCTGCGGGCCCGCCATCGCCACGTACAGCAATCCCGCCAAGACGCTCGCTGCCGAACTCGCCGACACCCTTCCGCTGATCTGGACGGAGGGCACCGCCGGGCCGGTCGGCCGCCGCTTCGCCGCCGTGATCGCCGAGCTCGCCGGGCTGCCCGCCCTCGCCGCCGAGCTCCCCGAGGCACTTTCGGAGCACGGCGTCCTCCTCGCCGGCGGCCTCGCGGCCGGGGCGGACCCCGACGACTTCTTCCGCGACCGGGTCGAGGAACCCCAGGCCCTGCGCGCCCGCGTCCTGCTGCTGCGCGACCGGGTCGACGGGGCGCTCACCGCCGCACCCGCCGCCCGCGAGCTGGCGCTCAGTCATGACACGGCGATCAGCGAGCTGGAGCCGGAGGAGGGCACCGAGCTGGAGACCCTCGCGGAGCTGCTCGCCGTGACGGACTTCGCCGCCGGTTATCTGGCGCTCACGACGAGCGCGGGGGCCGGCGGCTGAGCCGACGCGCAGCCCCGGCCCAGGGGCCGCAGCACCACGCCTGGCGCCCGTACCTGCACCGGTACTCCACTCGTACCGCACCGGTACGCGTACGCATCCGCTGCCCCGTACGCGGCACGCGGACCGGTACACCTGGTCTGGCCGTATCGACCACGGAGCTGCCACCCTCCAGCCATATTCCAGCCACTTATCAAGCCGAGGATCCCCGTTCATGGACCGTCTCACCAACACCGTGCGCCCCCATGCCTGGGGGTCGGCGACGCTCATCCCCGGGCTCCTCGGCCTCGCACCCACTGGCGAGCCCCAGGCCGAGCTGTGGATGGGCGCGCACCCCGGAGCCCCCTCCGGCACCGACCGCGGGCCCCTCAACGAGGTCATCGCCGCCGATCCCGTACGGGAACTCGGCGCAGCCACCACCGCCAAGTTCGGCCCCCGCCTCCCGTTCCTTTTCAAGCTGCTCGCGGCCGGCAGCCCGCTCTCGCTCCAGGTGCACCCGGATCCGGCCCAGGCCCAGGAAGGCTTCGCCGCCGAAGAGCGCGCCGGTGTGCCCATGGACGCCCCGCACCGCAACTACAAGGACGACAACCACAAGCCCGAGCTGATCTGCGCCCTCACCCCCTTCGACGGTTTCTGCGGATTCCGCTCGCCTGACGAGGCCGCCGACCTCATGGCGGGCCTCGAGGTCGACACACTCAAGCCGTATGTCGACCTCCTGCACGCCCATCCCGAAGACGCCGCACTCCGCGAGGTCCTCACCGCCGTGCTCAGCGCCGAGCGCGAGGAGATCGCCCGCACCGTCCACGACGCCGCAGCCGCCGGGGCGCGCATCGGCGGCCCGTACGCCCCGTTCGTCACGCTCGCCCACCACTTCCCCGGGGACCCGGGCGTCATCGCGGCCATGCTCCTCAACCACGTCGTGCTCCAGCCGGGCGAGGCTATGTATCTCGGCGCCGGCGTACCGCACGCGTACCTCTCCGGACTCGGCGTCGAGATCATGGCCAACTCCGACAACGTGCTGCGCTGCGGACTGACGCCCAAGCACGTGGATGTGCCCGAACTGCTGCGTGTCGTCCGCTTCGAGCCGCGCGACGTCGCCGTACTGCGCCCGGAAGCCTCCCCCTCGGGCGAGGAGGTCTACGACATCCCGACCGACGAGTTCCGGCTGTCCCGCTTCGTACGCGCGCAGGGCGCGGCGCCCACCGACATCACCGCCCACACCCCTCAGATCCTCCTGGCGACGGCCGGGCGGCCCAAGGCCGGCGAGCTCAGCCTCGCCCCCGGCGATTCGGTCTTCGTACCGGCGGGCGAAAAGGTCGAACTGTCCGATACCGGCACCGTCTTCCGTGCCACAGTGGCGGCCTGAGATCACACCCGCCCCGGCTGCTGCAACAATGGCCCGCCATGCCGAGGTCCCGCTTCGGGGCACGTGTCCCGCCACACACAGGGACACGGAGGCATGCGGCACAGGGACATCACGGGCTTCGGCTTCGAGGAAGGACACCCCGCACTCATGAGCGCGTCAGGCGGAACAAAGGCGATCGTCGCGGCACTCGCCGCGAACCTCGCCATCGCGGCAGCCAAGTTCGTGGCGTTCCTCTTCAGCGGCTCCTCGTCGATGCTGGCCGAGAGCGTCCACTCGGTGGCCGACTCGGGCAACCAGGGCCTGCTGCTCCTCGGCGGCAAGAAGGCCCGGCGGGAGGCCACCCCCGAGCACCCCTTCGGCTACGGTCGCGAGCGGTACATCTACGCCTTCCTCGTCTCGATCGTGCTCTTCTCGGTCGGCGGCATGTTCGCCATCTACGAGGGCTACGAGAAGATCATGCACCCGCACGCGGTCAAGGACTGGTACTGGCCGATCGGCGTGCTCGTCTTCGCGATCATCGCCGAGAGCTTCTCCTTCCGCACCGCCATCAAGGAGTCCAACGGCCCGCGCGGCAACCGCTCCTGGAAGGAGTTCATCCGCCACGCCAAGGCACCCGAGCTGCCCGTCGTCCTCCTCGAGGACCTGGGTGCGCTGGTCGGTCTGGTCCTCGCACTCGGCGGTGTCGGCCTGGCCCTCCTCACGGGCAACGGCGTCTGGGACGGCATCGGCACCGTCTGCATCGGCGTCCTGCTGATCGTGATCGCCCTGGTGCTGGCCGCCGAGACCAAGTCACTGCTCCTCGGCGAGGCGGCCGGCGCGGAGGACGTCGAGAAGATCAAGGCCGCGGTCGTGGACGGCCGGACGGTCACCCGCATCATCCATATGCGCACGCTCCACCTCGGACCTGAGGAGCTGCTGGTGGCGACCAAGGTCGCCGTCCGGCACGACAACACGGCAGCCCAGATCGCGGAAGCGATCAACGCCGCCGAGGACCGCATCCGCACCGCCGTGCCGATCGCCCGGGTCATCTATGTGGAGCCCGACATCTACAGCGAGGCCGCCGCGGCGGCGGGCCCCGATCCGGCCAAATCCCCGGGCGGCCCGGCCCCCGAGCTCGACCACTGACACCCGCCGACACGCCCCTGACTTCGGCCTGACCCCCGCTCGACCGCCGCCCGGCAGCGGCCTGAACCACCGGTGACGGCCGGGACAGGCCCACGGGCGGGCTGTGGCGTGCCGAGTCGAGCGGTGTAGATTCGTGACCAGAGCCAGACGTCGCTGCTGATGGCGGTCGGTCGGTCCATATTGCGATCCGGCCGAGGGAGAGAGGGCCTCCGACGGACTGCGCTGCGGACGTCTGCGCGCGTCCGGGCATGCGTGTGTTCGTGTACACGTGCGCCCGTTCCGCCGCCGACCCCGCAGCCGTCAGCTAGCCCTGAACGAGCCCAACCATCCCTCGACCACTCTGAGGAGCAGCTCGCAATGACGACCCTCGCCGCCGGCCAGGACTTCAAGGTCGCCGACCTCTCCCTCGCCGTCTTCGGCCGCAAGGAGATCACCCTGGCCGAGCACGAGATGCCCGGCCTGATGTCCATCCGCAAGGAGTACGCCGCTTCGCAGCCGCTGGCCGGAGCCCGTATCACCGGCTCCCTGCACATGACCGTGCAGACCGCCGTGCTCATCGAGACCCTCGTCGCCCTCGGTGCTGAGGTGCGCTGGGCATCCTGCAACATCTTCTCCACCCAGGACCACGCCGCCGCGGCCATCGCCGTCGGCCCCGACGGCACGGTCGACAACCCCCGGGGCGTCCCGGTCTTCGCCTGGAAGGGCGAGACGCTCGAAGAGTACTGGTGGTGCACCGAGCAGGCCCTGACCTGGCCGAACACCCCCACCGGCGGCCCGAACATGATCCTGGACGACGGCGGTGACGCCACGCTCCTGGTCCACAAGGGCGTCGAGTTCGAGAAGGCCGGCGAGGCCCCGGACCCGTCCACCGCGGACAGCGAGGAGTACGGCTACATCCTCCAGCTGCTGAACCGCACCCTCGCCGAGAGCCCGCAGAAGTGGACGCAGCTCGCGTCCGAGATCCGCGGTGTCACCGAGGAGACCACGACCGGCGTCCACCGCCTCTACGAGATGATGGCCGCGGGCACGCTGCTCTTCCCGGCGATCAACGTGAACGACGCCGTCACCAAGTCGAAGTTCGACAACAAGTACGGCTGCCGCCACTCCCTCATCGACGGCATCAACCGCGCCACCGACGTCCTCATCGGCGGCAAGACCGCCGTCGTCTGCGGCTACGGCGACGTCGGCAAGGGCTGCGCCGAGTCCCTGCGCGGCCAGGGCGCCCGGGTCATCATCACCGAGATCGACCCGATCTGCGCCCTCCAGGCAGCCATGGACGGCTACCAGGTCGCCACCCTCGACGACGTCGTCGAGACCGCCGACATCTTCATCACCACGACCGGCAACAAGGACATCATCATGGCCACGGACATGGCCAAGATGAAGCACCAGGCCATCGTGGGCAACATCGGCCACTTCGACAACGAGATCGACATGGCCGGTCTCGCCAAGATCCCCGGTGTGGTCAAGGACGAGGTCAAGCCCCAGGTGCACACCTGGACCTTCTCGGACGGCAAGGTCCTGATCGTCCTCTCCGAGGGGCGTCTGCTGAACCTCGGCAACGCGACCGGCCACCCGTCCTTCGTCATGTCGAACTCGTTCGCGGACCAGACCCTGGCCCAGATCGAGCTCTTCACCAAGCCCGAGGAGTACCCGACCGACGTCTACGTGCTGCCCAAGCACCTCGACGAGAAGGTCGCCCGCCTCCACCTCGACTCCCTCGGCGTCAAGCTGACGACGCTGCGCCCGGAGCAGGCCGAGTACATCGGCGTCAAGGTCGAGGGTCCGTACAAGCCCGACCACTACCGCTACTGATCCGTCCACGGCCCGGTCTCCGACCAGCCGCTGACCACCATCCGGTAGCAAGGCACCAGGCAGGCCCCCGCACCCCCGTGCCGGGGGCCTGCCCTGCACCCGGAGGACTCACGCACCCCCATGCCCCGCGGCCGCTATTCGCTCCACGATCCGCACGATCACACCCCTCTCGGTGATGAGCACTTCCACTGCGCCCCCGGCCCCTCCGGCTGGCGCTACGTCTCCCAACTGACCGCCCCTTCCGGAGACCACGCGGGCTCCGTCGACCTCACCCTCGACGAACTCGGCCGCCCTATTCGCCTCGAAATCAACGCCGCCGGCTGGCAGGTCCGAGGCGCTGCCCTCGACGGAGTGACCTGGGTCCGCACCGACCCCACCGGCGCCCACGCCACCGAGGGCAATGTCCGCGCCCACGCCTTCACCGGCATGTCTCCCGCCTTTCTGGTCGCGACCTCCCGGCTGCTCCGCCTTACGCCCGGTGCCCCCGCGACCCGCGTCCGTCTCGTCGCCTTCACGGACCCGGTGCTCGCCCCCCGCACGGTCGACCAGTCCTGGGCCCTGGTGAAGAGTGAAGCGCACGCCACTGACAGTGGCCCCTTGGCCGTGGACGAGTACCAGGTCAGCGCTCTGGACACGGGCGAGCAGCACACCGTCCATATCGCCGGCGACGTCGTCCTGGCAGCCCCCGGCATCGAGCTCGAGGACCTCGAGACCCCGCCTTCCTCTTTTCCCGAAATCTCCTGACCCAGGTGACTCAGGCGGGGGGCGCGAATCCCGTCGCGGGAGGCGGCGCCGCGGACGCCTCAGCCGAATCGGCCGAAGGAGCAAGAGGAGCAGAAGAAGCAGGAGGAGCAGGCCGGGCGAAGGAGGCCGGACCCACGGACCGGACCTGAACACCAGGCAACGCAGGACCAGGGCCACCGGCAAACCCCGAAGCCCCCACCACCGAGGCCTGAACCCTCCGCGCATCACGGGACTGGCGCTCACCCAGCACCGCCGCCAGATACTCCGGAGCAGGCACCCCCGCCGGAGCCGGCGTCCCGGTCCTGGCAGCCAGATCAGCGGCCAGCCGCTCCGCCAAAGAACGGCTCACCTCGGCATCGAGCTGACGCATCCGGGTCAGATACTGACGTACGGCCAGCCAGAGCCCGTCCGGCACTCCGGAAAGATCCAGCTCGGCGAACCGCCCCGTCAGCCACGGCGGTGCGAGCGGCACGGCGACGGCATGCGCCGTGGGCACCCGCTCCCGGACGACAAGCGTCCCCGCGAACACATCCCCGATCCGCCGCCCACGAGCCGACACCAGGGAGGCGATACAGGCGACGACCCCGAAGGTCATCAGAATCTCCACCACGCCCATCGCACCCCGGACCAGAGCGTGCCGGAACCGGATGGGCCCGCCGTCGTCCCGCACGACCCTCAGCCCGCAGGCCAGCTTGCCCAGCGAACGCCCATGGCTCAGCGTCTCCACCGCGATCGGCGCCCCCACCAGCACCAGCAGGAAGGCCGCGATCGACACGGCCATGACGGCGGCCTCGTCGAGCGACGCCGTCGCGATCGCCAGGGCTATGGATATGAACAGATAGGCCGCCCACACGACGACGAGATCGATCGCGAGCGCCAGCGCCCGGCTCGGCAGCTTCGCCGGCCGAAGCCCCAGTACGACCGCGTCCCCCGTCACTACCCCGCTCACAGGCCCACCCTCTTCTCTGCCATGGCCCTTCGGCACGCCTAGTACGCCAGTCTGCCAAGCTGACCGGAAGAGCGCCGCAGGAGTGGTAACCGCAACGGGAGCAGCAGCCGATCATGGATCTCGACGTCTTCGTGATGACCCACCGGGCGGAGTGGGACCGACTGGACCAGCTGCTCCGGAAGGGACGTGGGCTCACCGGAGCCGAGGCCGATGAACTGGTGGCCCTTTACCAGCGCACCGCCACCCATCTCTCGCTCATCCAGTCCACCGCCCCCGACCCGACGGTCACGGGACGCCTCACCCAGCTCGTCGCCCGGGCAAGAGCCACCGTCACCGGCACCCGGCGCGCATCCTGGCGCGACGCGGCCCGCTTCCTGACGGCGGGCTTCCCCGCCGCGATGTACCGCTCCCGGCACTGGTGGATCCCCACCGCCGTGCTCTCCACTCTCCTCGCAGCGATCATCGGCTGGTGGATCGGGACCCATCCCGAGGTCCAGTCGGCCATCGCCGCTCCCGAGGAACTGCGACAGCTCACCCGCCCCGGTGGCGAGTACGAGACGTACTACTCAAGCCACCCCGCGGCGTCCTTCGCCGCGCAGGTCTGGACGAACAACGCACAGGCCGCCGCCATGTGCCTGGTACTCGGAGCTTTCCTGTGCCTGCCGGTCGTCTGGATCCTCTTCCTCAACATGGCCAACCTCGGCGTCGGGATCGGCCTGATGTCCTCCGCAGGCCGCCTCGACACATTCCTCGGTCTGGTCCTGCCGCACGGCCTGCTCGAACTCACCGCGGTGTTCGTCGCCGCCGGCACGGGACTCCAACTCGGCTGGACCCTTGTCGACCCGGGCCCCCGATCCCGCCGGGACGCCCTCGCCCAGCAGGGCCGCGCCGCACTCGGCATGGCCATGGGCCTGGCCCTCGTGCTCTTCGTGTCCGGTCTGATCGAAGGCTTCGTCACCCCCTCCGGACTGCCCACCTGGGCCCGCATCGCCATCGGTGTCCTCGCCGAGCTGGCCTTCCTGGCGTATGTCTACGTCCTGGGCGGCCGCGCCGCCCGCGCAGGCCAGGCCGGCGACATCGACGACTGGGAGCGGAGCGCCGAGCTCCCCACCGCCGCCTGATGTGCGCTCCGGGCTCCTGAGCTGCTAATCTCTTCTTCGCCCACGAAAGTCGTTGACACGGCCCGACTGGGGAGGTAGATTTTAACGGTTGCCTCGGAGAGGGTCAGTCCCACCGAGAGTAACCAGTAGCATCTCTCTCGCTCTTGATGGGGACGTGATTCCTGTCGGAGCCACTCGATTCTTTATCCGAATCACAACGTTCGGCCGATTAGGTCGGCCGAAAAGACTCTGATAAAGTCGAAACCGCCGAAAGGCAAAGGCCCTCCAACGGCCACTGGAAACAGAATCCGAACCGGGAACGGAACGGAAAATGAATCTGGTAAGGTTGGAAACACGAAG
>NZ_JBHWIW010000089.1:0-8395 GCF_042731955.1 Streptomyces sp. NPDC059828
GTGAGGGTCCGGTCACCGGACCCTCACCGGACCGGTGATCGCCGCGAATCACGGGCTTCGCCAGGTGTTATCGTCACGTGAATCACGCGCCTGCACGGCGCTTGGGAAAGGTGGCAACGGGCGATGGCACTGCGGTCTGTGCGGGGGTCGAAGCGGCGCACGGGCGAGACCCGAGAACCCGGGAACCAGCCGCGCCGCAGCGGTCGCACGGTCGACGCGTCGCCGTCGCTGCCGACCGATCCCTCGTTGCCGCCGACCGCCGACTGGCTGCTGCGCGGCAAGGACGGCCGGCTCACCGCGTACGCGCCGGGTGCCGACTGCGTCCTGCGGTGGACCGAGACGCAGGCAGGTGCGGACGACTGGATCGGTCCCGAACGATTCCCCGCGCCCGGGATCCTGCCCTACCTGGCGATCGCCCAGGGCTCCGACGGGTATGTCCAGCTCGTCGGGCTGCGCCGTACGCCGCTGGCGGGCGGCCAGGTCGCCACGGATGTCGTACAGGCCATCCAGTACCAGTCCGGCCGCCCCATGCGCGAGTGGTACGCCCTGGGCACCCCCTACCAGGACCGCGAGCTCGCGGCGCGCATAGGTCTTCCGGCAGCCGTGGTCGACGCGGAGGGCTCCCTGCACGTCTTCGTGCGCAACGCGGGCGGCGGCGTCTGCGGGCGGGCCCAGGTCCCGAACGGCAAGTGGAACAAGTGGGCGGACTTCAAGGGCAGCGACATGCTCGGCGTGCCCTCGGCCTCGCTCACCGACCACGGGCACATGGAGGTCCTCGCGCCGACCGCCGAGATCGTCATGCGCTGGGTGCAGGAGACCCCTGGCGTGAAGTTCCAGCGCGCCGACGACATCAAGAACTGCGTCGCCGAGAGCTCGATGAGCTCCGAGCGCACCGGCCGGGAGCGGCTGAGCCACGCGTGGCGTGACGCCGCCACGGGGGCGGTGCACGTGTGGCGCGAGGGGATGACCCCGGTTTCCCTGGGCGGCGACGGCGGCACGGGACCGGTCGCGATGCTGCGCACCCCGGTGGACGGTGTCGACTGCACGATCCTGGCCCAGCGCGGCAAGGACGGGCGGGCGGCCCTGGCCGCGTACCCGACGGAGGACGAGTCGGCGGGCGCGGCGTGGACCAGCACCGGCGAACCGTGCGTCGGTGTCCCCGCGCTCGCGATCGACGGCAACGGCCGGGTGGTGCTGGCGGCACTCGGCGCGGACGGCTCGCTGCGTGTGACGCGGCAGAAGGCGGAGTCCGGCCTGGCGATGGAGCCCTGGACGGTCATCCGCAGCAGCTGAGAGGGCTCGCAGCCTCCGGGCCGCGCCCCGGGTGCCTCCTGAACGCGGCGGCACCCGGAGCCTGGCCCCGGCTCAACCCTGCGTGCGGCCCGTCGACCAGTCCGCGATGACGGTGTTGATCGCCTCGACCGCCCTGGTCGCGTCCTCGGTCGACCTCCGGACGCTGTTGCTGAATTCAACATGGAGGAAGGGCACGTCCTCCTTCTCGGCCTTGCGGCCCTGGACGTTGCTGCGGCCCTCGAGCGGACAGGCCCGGGTCCAGGCCCTGCACACCTCGAAATCGCGAGCGCGTAGGGCGTCGGCGAGGGTACGGCCCTCCCGCTGGGCCTGTGCTCCGCTGCCCGCGGAGGCGATGACGTCGTATCCGCGAGCCGAGTCGTCCGCGTAGCCGTGCAGCTGGATGGCGGGCAGTCCCCGTTCGGTGAGTTCCGCGCAGATCGCGTCGAAGACGCTGTCGGTGCGGTGCGCCACATCGGCCGCGTCGCCGTTTCCGGCTCTGCGGTGGGCACCGGCGACCACCAGCACGCCCCCGGGCGTGCCGCGCAGCACGCGTACGCCGAGGTCCTCGGTGTGCTGGTCGGCCACCGGGTGCGGCACCTGTACGGACCAGCGGGCGGGTGCCGTGAGGTCGACGTAGACCCGTCCCCAGCCCCGGGGGGCCGGTGAGTCCTCCGAGCGGTCGGAGATCTCCGCGTACCGCCGTCCCGAGACGCTGTCGGTGAGGGTGCGGATGGTGAAGTCCATGTCGCCGAGTGTCTTCTCGGCCTGGGCGCGCTGTCCGTCGAGGAGCTGGGTCACGCCCCGGGCGGCGATCCGCCGGTCACGGCTGCCCGGTTTGCGGTAGCCGCTGTCCTCGCCGAAACGCGAGGTGTAGTCCGTGACGCGCTGGCCGAGATTCACTGGCCCGTCGGCAGTGCGGTTGGTGTCGTCGGTGCCCGGCCGCGTACTCTCTGTGGAGCCGGGGCCATGGATCAGACTCATCAGGAGCCCGGTGAGTGCGGCGGCAACCGCCACGGCGACAGTGATAGTTGCCGCAATTGTTGCCGTCTTGGTCCGGTTAGTGGTCATAGCTGTATAAAGATATCCAGGTGATGAAACGTTTTTCGCGCTGGTCGCTGTTGCCCGTGTTGCCGGGCGGCGTCGCACCCGAGCCGTTCCAGGGTGCTGCCCGCCACGGCCGTGCGGCGTCCAGGCAGTCGTCGGTACGGCGGTGTGCGGAGGGCGTGCTGCTCGGTCCTGGTGAGGGTATGGGCACGCCGGTGTCGCGGGAGCGGCCTCCGGACTGATTGCCCGCCTGGTCCCTGGTGGCCTTGATCACATTCCCAGAATTCGTACAACTCAACGTCCCTTGCACCGGTCTGATGTGTGGCTCGCACAGCAGTGCGTAGTACGCCGCGTGCTCACCCACCCCTGATCTGTTACGGGTGCGGCTGATGTTCGTCCCGTTGCGATGGTTTTCAGGAGAGGAGCCCCGCCTTGGCCGCTTCGCCCACGAAGCGGCGGCATAAGGTCCGCCGAAGGGCTGACATGTCCCTGTTGGGTGGCATACGTCCACCTATAGCCGTCTTGTCAGTTTTGCTCCTTGTCCTGGCGGGCATCACCGCCCTCTCCCTGGGTCGCGTCACCAACGAGCGCGTCCCCAAAGCCGTTCTGACCTCCCAGCAGCACTTCGCCGAGGACGGCGCCATCGCCCTGCGTGCCTCCATCGACGAGAGCGTGACCGACCTCACGCGCACGGCAGGACTCTTCAACGCCGGCGACCCCGTGTCGGCCGACTCCGTACTCGACAAGATCGGCAACGTCTACCAGAAGTGGCTCGGCACCGCCGTCGTCGAGATCAAGTCGGGCAAGCTGCTCGCCGCCCGCGGCGAGAACGTGCCGCTGACCGCGATCGACCGCGGCAAGCTCGGCGACGAGAACGGCCTCACCCCCCGGCTGGTCCGCCTCCAGAACGGTGAGACCCGTCTGCTCGCCCTCGCCGTGCTGAACTGGCCGGGCGAGTCCCAGAAGCTGCTGGTCGCCTCCAGCGGACTGAAGGTGCCCGGCGTCAGCCTCGGCAACTCCCGCGCCATCGCGGTCATCGACCAGCAGGGTCAGGTGCTGAGCCAGGACGGCATCCCCGAGCTTGAGCAGGCGAAGACCCCGGCCAAGCGCAAAGAGATCACCAACTCCGGAAAGCAGCTCAAGGCGCTCGCCGCGACCGCTGCCGACAAGGCCGACGAGCACCCGCTCAAGGCGAAGGAGCCCGGCTCCGGAGGCTTTCCCGGGGTCAGCGGAAGCCTCGTCGGCGAGCGCTACCTCGATGACCGCGCCATCGCCGGATACGCGACCCTCGCCGGTGCCCAGGCCGGTGAGTCGACTGCCGCCACCGGGCTCGGGCTGCGTGTCGTCGCCATGGTCGGTGTCACCGAGGACACCACCGTGGTCAGCAAGCCGGTCTTCGGCCTGCTCGCGGCGGGTGCGCTGCTCGCCATCGGCGGCCTCACCGTGGCCGTGCTGATCGGCACCGTGCAGCGCCCGCTGATCCGGCTCTTCCTGGAGAGCCGCCGCCTCACCCGCGGCGACCTCACCCGCCAGGTCACCTCGCCCAGGTACGGCGAGGGTGCACGGATCGGCGCCGCGCTGGAGCTGCTGCGCCGCCAGCTCATCGGCGAGACCGCCGAGCCACCGGCCCGCCGCCGGACCCGGCTCAGCGCCCGTACGCTGCTCGTCGTCTGCGGAGTGCTGCTGCTGGCCTGGTGCGCCCCGCTCATGCTGCTGTTCAACCGCGCGGGCGACTCGGTCTCCGTGCCGAAGCAGATCGTCCGCGACCAGCGCGAGCGCACGGACACCCTCAACGACCGGGTGCGCCGGGGCCTCAACGAGGGCCACGCGGACCTCGCGTCGGTCGCCGCGCTGCTCGGCGAGCAGTCCGAACCCGCGGAGATGACCAAGGTCCTCCAGCGCACGATGTCCGAGCACCCGCGGTACGACTCGCTCTACGTCCTCGACGCGGGCGGCAGCGTCCTCGCCAGGACCGGTACGGAGCCGCACAGTCCGGCGGGCAAGGGCCCGTCCACCAAGGAGCCGATCCGGCTGCTCGGCGACCAGGGCAAGGAGCCGGTGGTCGTCGGCACGGCCGAGATCTCGGACCGCAAGGGTGCCGCCGTGGTCGGCGAGTTCCGCATCGAGTTCCTGAACTCGCTGGTCACGCGTCCGGGGCTCGGCGTGGTCCGGGTCGTCGACGCGAAGGCCAGGGTCATCGCGGGCAACAGCGGCTTCCTCGCCTTCCAGGACCTGCCGAACAACCGGCTCACGTCTCTGGTGGAGCGGGTCAACAAGCAGTCCGCCGAGGCCAAGGGCGCCAAGAACGCCAAGGGCTCCAAGGAGGACGACCTGGACCCCAGGGCCATCCGGTACAGCGACGGAGGCACCGTCCAGATCGCCGCCGCGGCCCCCTTCGACGGCGGCGGCGCGGCCAAGTCCCTCGGGTGGACGGTCGTGAGCTGGCAGCCGGCGTCCGGACTCGCGATCCCTGAATACAACCTCCAGAACCGCACGGTGCTCGCGGGTCTGCTCGGCGTCACGGCGGCTACCGCCTGCCTGGGCTGGCTCTACATCATCGTCGTACGCCCGCTGCGCGCCCTCGTCGGCCAGGCGGAGGCACTGGCGGACGGCGACCGCCGCACCGTTCTGTACCCCCGCCACCACGACGAGGTCGGCGCCGTCGTCCGCAGCTTCGAGCTGATCCGGCAGCAGCTGCCGGGACAGCAGCGCAAGCGCGACGGCAAGACGTCCCTCGCCGGAAGGAACTGACCACCGTGCTCTTCCTCTACACCGTGCTGGTGGTGTGCAGCGCCATCCTGCTGATCGCGGGGATCGTCGAGCAGCGCAGGCACTTCGTCAACCTGGAGAACATCCCGACCCGGGTCCTGGTCAACGGGATCCGCGGCAAGTCCTCCATCACCCGGCTCTGCGCCGGGGCCCTGCGCGGCGGTGGTCTGACCACGGTCGCCAAGACCACCGGAACGGCCGCCCGCTTCATCCACCCCGACGCCACCGAGGAGCCGGTCTACCGCAAGTTCGGCATCGCCAACGTCGTCGAGCAGATCGGCATCGTCCGCCGCGCCGCCGCGTACAACCCGGACGCGCTGGTCATGGAGTGCATGGCCGTCATGCCCGCCCTCCAGGAGATCAACCAGTCCAAGCTGATCCGCTCCACGATCGGCGTGCTGTGCAACGTCCGTGAGGACCATGTCGCCGAGATGGGCCCGACCCTGGACGACATCGGCCGCTCGCTGTCCCGTTCGATGCCGCACGGCGGCATCTGCGTCACCGCGGAGAAGGACCGCTTCCACGTCCTCCAGGAAGAGGCGGACAAGCGCGACTGCAAGCTGATCTACGCGGACCCCGAGATGGTCAGCGACGAGGAGCTGCGCGGCTTCAGCTGGTTCACCTTCAAGGAGAACGTGGCGATCGCGCTGGTCGTCGCCGATCTGCTCGGCGTGGAGCGCAAGACCGCGCTCCAGGGCATGTACGACGCGCCGCCGGACCCCGGTGTCCTCTCCGTCGAGCGGTATGTCACGGAGGACGGCAAGAAGCTGCGCTTCGCCAACGTCTTCGCGGCCAACGACCCCGAGTCGACGCTGATGAACATCAACCAGCTGCTCGACCTCGGCGCGATCAGCCGCCCGCTGAACGTGGTCATCAACTGCCGCCCCGACCGCGTCGAGCGCAACGGCCAGATGGGCCAGATCGTGCCCGACCTCCAGCCGGACAAGGTGTTCGTCATCGGTCACCCGGCCAAGAGCGCCATCGACGCGATCCCCGCCGAGTGGCGCGACCGGGCCGTCGACCTGGGCGGCGACGGGCGCGACGGCGAGGAGTTCATGCACGAGCTTCTCGGCCACCTCGGCCCCGACTCGTCCCTCGTCGCCATCGGCAACATCCACGGCCAGGGCGAGGTGCTCCTCGAGCACCTCGCCGAGCTCCCCGCCGACGAGAGCGACGCACCGACCCCGCAGCAGCCGGCTCCCGCCCAGGAAGCGGCGCAGGAGGGCCCGGCGGCTCAGGTCGTGGAGCACATCGACACGATGCAGCTGTACGCCCCCCACCTCGACCCGTACCAGCAGTACTCGGAGGCGTACGAGAACCGCTACGGCCACCGGCCGCACGTGCCCGCACAGCGCGGCGGCGTGCCCTACGGCCCCCCGCAGGGCGCGGCGCCCTACGGAGGCCCGAACGCGGGCGGGCACCAGGGCCTGGCCCACGACGGGGGGCACTACGGCGGAGCCGGTCACCACGACACGGCCCACCACGATGCCGTCCAGCGCGACGCGGGCTACGGCGAAGCGGCCTACGACCCGGCCGGGCACCACGGCGACGTGACCCAGCAGGACCGGTCCCGCGGGATGTTCGAGCCCCGCGTGGCCCCGACGTCCCCCGCGCCCCCCACCGACGAAACCAACCAGTGGTACAGCTCAGGAGAGCCCCGTTGATCCCCTCCGTCCTCACCCCCGAGATCGCTGCGGTCGGCATCGCCCTCGGGCTGCTCTTCTCACTGATCTGCTACCTGACGACCAATCTGTCGCCCGGCGGCATGATCACCCCCGGCTGGTTGGCCCTCACACTCGTCGAGGACCTTCAGCGCGCCGCGATGGTGGTCGCCGTCACGGTCCTCACCTACGTCTGCACCCTGGTGCTCCAGCGTTACGTGATCCTCTACGGCAAGCGGCTGTTCGCCGCCGTGGTGCTCACCGGTGTGATGCTCCAGGCCACGGTGATGATCGTGCTGTCGCTCGAGTTCCCGCTGATGTACAGCAACCAGACCCTCGGCTTCATCGTCCCCGGCCTGATCGCCTACCAGCTCGTGCGCCAGCCCAAGGGCGCCACGATGATGGCCACCGGCTCGGTGACGCTCATGGCCTATGTCGTCCTCACCGCCGGGATCCTCCTCGGCGTCATGCCGTCCGCCTGACCGCCCACCGGAGCCGATCCATGACAGCGAAGAAGAAGACCAATCGCGTACTGCACGCCGCGATCGTGATCGCGCTGCTCGGAAGCAGCGCGTATCTGACCGTCGAGCTGCGCAAGGACGAGCAGGCCAAGGCGCCGGCGATCCAGACCGTCACCGACACCCCGGCGGTCGGTGCGGCCGGCAGCAAGGTCAGCGGCAAGGAGACCTGGGAGCGGCTGAAGAACCCGGAACGCTCGGTGCTCCGCGGCGAGAAGGGGCAGGTGCTCGCCACCTTCACCGACAACGCCCGCACCGCCACCCTCAAGGGCGCGAGCCGTACCTTCGCCGAGTCCGCCAACACCACGTCCCGGGTGAAGACGGACGACTGGGTACGGCTGATGCCGGAGCCCTGGCGCAAGGGCGCCGAGAAGGAGCAGTGGTTCAAGGACTGGTTTAAGGAGAACTACGGGAGCGACAAGGAGGACGTCTTCGCGACGGCCTTCGAGTACATCCAGGGCGCTCCCGTGAAGAAGGACGACGAAGGCACCGCCTACAGCGGTGACGCGAGCTTCGGCCCGCTGAATCCGAACGGCAGCGCGGGCAACGACCTGCGCGAGGAACTGTCGGACTTCTACGACTACCTCGGCATTCCGTACACCTTCCGCGACGGCACCAGCCAGCAGGCCGAGGCCAAGCGTGCCCGCGCCGTGGACTGCTCGGGCTACATGCGGCTGGTGTGGGGCTACCGCGCCCGCTACCCGCTCGCCTCGTCCGACACCACCGGAGACGGCCTGCCGCGCAGCGCCAACGGGATGGCCCGCTCCAAGCTGGGCGCCGACATCATCCCGCTGAAGGGCGTGGCCACCACGAACCGGCCGAAGTCCATCGATGTGCTCCAGCCGGGCGACCTGGTGTTCTTCAAGCTGGACGCCCGCACCGCGGACCGGCTCGACCACGTGGGCATGTACCTGGGCCATGACGGGGACGGCCACAAGATGTTCATCTCCAGCCGGGAGGAAGTGAACGGCCCCACCATCGGTGACACGGGCGGCGCCTCACGGCTCGACGGCAACGGCTACTACGCGATCGCCCTGCGCAGCGCGAAGCGCCTGTAGGACGGAGCCGCTCGGCGGCACGGCGGCCGTACCCGGGAAGCCCGGGTACGGC
>NZ_JBHWIW010000090.1:0-7523 GCF_042731955.1 Streptomyces sp. NPDC059828
GTGGGGCGCGGCGTCGCCGATACGGCGGTGGGCGAGAAGTGGGCTGACGTGTGGTCAGACCTCCAGCTCTGCCTCGACCTTGCGCAGCTGATGCCGGGCCATGGCGAGGTTGGCGCGCTTGTTGTCCAGCGCCAGGTACAGGAACAGCCCGTTTCCGCCGCGCGCCTTGAGCAGCCGGATCAGGTGGTACTGCGTGCCCAGGCTGATGAGGATGTCCTCGATCTCGTCCTGGAGGCCCAGCATCTCCATGGCGCGCAGCTTGGCCCGCACCACATCGGTGTTTCCGGCCGCCGCCACGTTGAGATCGAGGTGTTTGCCCCCTCCCAGGGTGCCGAGCGCCATCCCACTGGTGTAGTCGACGAGGGCGACGCCGACGCACCCCTCGATGACGGTCATCGCTTCCTTGAGGGCTGTTTCGGTGTTGGCCATGGTGGTGGTGCCTTTCGTTTCGATGGGCTCATCGGACTTGTGCGGTGTGTGGGGTGGTGGAGTTGGAGTTGGAGTCGAGACGGTCGAGTGCGCCGTCGACGAGCTCGCCTATGCGTGCCCCGGTCCTGCGGGCTTCCAGGTGCAGTCGCCCGACGTTGACGCGGGGCTCCGCGGTGACGGTGAGCACGGCCGCCGAACCTGCCGCGTAGGTCGCGACATAGCCGCGCTCGCCGCGTATCAGCAGTTCACGGAAACCGCCCTGTCCGGTGGCCTCGGTCAGGCGCACCGACACACCCAGGGCCGCCGCCGTGAGCGCGGCGACGGTCTCCGCCTCCGCGTCCGGGGTGTCCCGGGCCAGCACCAGGCCGTCCACGCTGGCCGCGAGGGCGCCGGTGAGCTGAGGCAATCGGCTTCGCAGCCGGTTGAGTTCGTCGACGACTCCAGGGCTCGCTGTCATCAGCTGTCTCCTCTCGGCGCGCTGCCTCAGCGTGCGCATCACAGCGTTGCCTCCAGGGCGTCACGGAGTCTGCGGAGTAAGGCGATGTCAGGGTCCGCGGACATCTCCATGGCGCGGGCGACATCGGGGGGTGGTAGAGCAGGGACAGAGCTGCCCGGGGTCTCGACCAGACCGGCCGCGGCCAGCCGACGGACATCGATCATGGTGTGGAAGGCGGGGCGGCCCAGGGCCCTGGCGATGTCGGCGGGAGTCCGGACGCCGTCCGCCAGCTCGAGCACGGCGCGCTGCCGCGGGGCGGCCCGGATGCCCGGCGCCCGTCTGGTGCGGACCACCGGCGCGGTGTCCGTCTCCGGGTGCGCCCACAACCGGTCGAGCAGCGCCCGGCGTCTTGCGGTCTCCCGCTCCACGGCCGCCGCGGGGACGGGCCGCACGGGCCCTATCCAGTGGGCGACCCCGTAGCGGAAACGGGAAGGGGTGTTGCTCGGTGCGAGTGCGAAGAACGCGGCGTCGTAAAGCGCCTCCAGGTGGCAGATCTCCAGCTCGCCGCCCGAGAGCCGGCCGGTGTCGACCAGATAGCGGCCCACCCTGCCGAGCGCCCCGGCCTCACGCAGGGCTTCCGTCCAGCCGTCGGCGCGCAGCCGTCCGGCGGCGGTCAGGAGGACCTCGATCCCGGGTGCGACGGGGCTTTCGGCGTGCACCACCTGGCCGTCGACGAGGTAGAGCGTGCCCCGGTCGCGTAACAGCGCGCCGGTCGCCCGCTCCGAAGCGAGTCTCAGCAGCATCGGGGATACGGTCACTCCAGCACCAGCCGCTCGGTCAGATCCCGCATCCGCAGCCGTGCCAGGGCGAGATTGCCCTCGACCCGGTCGAGCCACAGATGCAGAAGAACACTGCTGTCAAAGCTGGTCTCCACAAAACGCAGGACGTGGTAACACGTACGCGTGGTCACGACGAGGTCTTCGATCGGGGGTGTCTTCGCGGAGCCTGCGCCTGAGCCCGCCCGCCCGGCCGGATCATCGTCGGCAGCCGGTGCGAAGGTGGGGTGCTCCGCCGCCATCCGCGCCAGCTCGGCGGTTTCGGTGGCAGCCGTCTCATGGTCGGCGCCCGCGGCGTCCCCCACCGTGCCGAGGGCGAGCCCGCTGGTCCAGTCGACAAGCGCTGCGCCGCGCACTCCGGGCAGCCGCATGGCGTGGAGCAGACACTCGTCGATTCCGGGCACGCGAAAATCCCCCTCCAGCACGTGTGCGAAACGGCTCGGACGTTCGAACGTCCGTAGTCGGGAGGTTACGCAACGGAGTGGTGCCTGCTAGAACTTCTGGCATTTTCCGTCGGAACATGCCCGCGATCCGCTAGGGTCCGCGGCCCCAAGCGGGCATTCCGGTACCCGGCTCGGCGCGTCCCTCCATCCGGCTCGGGCTGACGACAGCTCAGCCGCCGCGCGTCAGCGACTGCTCGTGATGGAGCTTCATCCACAGCTTGTTGACGCCCCACAGCAGGATCCCGATACCGATCAGCACCCCCGCCCGGATGTACACATCAGCGGCCCGGTCCGAGAGCGGGCTCGCGAGGATGACCGATGTGATCGCACCGATCACCGGCAGGACCGTCGGCGTACGGAAATGGTCGTGGTCGACCGGGTCCTTGCGCAGCACGAGGACGGCCACGTTCACCACGGCGAAGACGCACAGCAGCAGGAACGCGGTGGTGTCGCCGAGGCCCTCGATCTCGCCCGTGGACACCAGGCCGATGGCGATCGCGGTGACGAAGATGATGCCCGTGACCGGGGTGCGGCGCCGGGGCAGGACCTTGCCCATCCCGGGTGGGAGCACCTTCTCGTTGGCGAGGCCGTAGCAGAGCCGCGAGGCCATCATGATGTTGATCAGCGCGGAGTTGGTGACCGCGAACAGCGCGATCAGGGCGAAGAGTTTCGGCGGGAAGGCGACGCCCCCGGCCTTGACCACCTCGAGCAGCGGTCCGGTGGAGCTCTCCAGCAGCCGGTAGTCGACCAGCAGCGAGGACACCAGCGCGACCAGCACGTAGATCGTGCCCGTCACCGCGACACCGGTGAAGATCGCGCGCGGGAAGGTGCGCACCGGATCCTTGGTCTCCTCCGCCATGTTGACCGAGTCCTCGAAGCCGACGAAGGCGAAGAAGCCGAGCGCCGTGGCTCCGAGCACACTGGTCATCAGGGCGAAGCCCGTGCCGCCCGACGACTCGAACTCGCCGAGCCGGGACGGCTCCCCGCCGCCGGTGATCACCGCCCAGGCGCCGATCGCCAGCACCACGACCAGGCCCGTCAGCTCCACGATGGTCAGCACCACATTGGTCTTCACCGACTCCGAGACCCCGCGCAGGGCCAGTGCGGCCAGGGCGAGGATGAAGGCGATCGCGATGAGGGTGGGCGGGATGGCGGTGGTGAACTCCTGGAAGTAGTCCCCGCTGAAGGCGCGGGCCGCCGCGCTCGCCGATGACAGCCCCGAGCACATCACCATGAAGGCGATGATGAAGGTGAGAAAGGGGAGCTTGAACGCCCGCTGGGTGTAGAGCGCGGCACCGGCAGCCTTCGGGTACTTGCCGACGAGCTCGACATACGAGGCGGCGGTCATGATCGCGACCAGGAAGCCGATCACGAACGGCAGCCACAGCGCCCCGCCGACCTTGCCCGCGACCTTGCCGGTCGTGGCGTAGATGCCCGTGCCCAGGATGTCGCCGATCACGAAGAGGATCAGCAGCTTGGGACCGATGGCCCGCTTGAGTGAGGGCTGCTGCTCTTCCGGTGCCTCCATGGAGGCGGATGCGGCCATCGGATCCCTTTCCCGTGGTCCCGTCCCTGTGTGTACCGCTCTCTACTGCCCGGCTTTCGCACGGTGATTCCGAGGCGTGGGGCGGATGAGCCTTACGAGGGACAGGGGACACGGCGGTCAGCCCGTGCCACCGCCTCCCCCCGCGCCGCGCCCCTCCACCTCGGCGGCGATATCGGCGAGGTCCCTGGCGATCGCCTTGCGCACGGCCCGCGCGCCCAGACCGCCGAGCACCTTGGCGAGCAGCCCCATCGCACCACCGGGCGGCACGGCGCTGAACGTCATCCGCACCACCGTGGTCTCGGGACCGAGGGGCTGGAGCGTGAACTCCGAGACATAGTGGGTGCCCTGGGAGTCGGCCTCCACCACATACCGTCCGGGCGGCTCGCTCGCCGTCACGTACATCTCCTCGGTGGCTTCCTTGCCCAGCATCCGCCGGGTCTCCCGCCACCGCGTGCCCACCCGGAAGGGGCCGTCGGTGAGGACCTCGACCTTCTCCACGCCGCTGAGCACCCGCGCCATGTCGCGCAGGTCGGTCATGGCTTCCCATACGCGAACGGCGGACGCGGCGATCCGGTGCTCGACGGCGACGCTTTTCGTGGTCATGGACCCCATGGAAGCACCGGGGTCCGACAACCGCTCTCCGCCGCTCTGTCCGCGGCCGGTGCCCGCGCTACAGCAGTGCGTCCGGGTGCGCTCCGCCCGACTCCGCCACGATCTCCTCCATCGTCTGCGCGTCGCGTACGAGCGTGAACGCGATCCCGCCGCCGTCCGCCTCCTCGCGGAAGCCGTACACGGCCGGGCGCACCAGGCTGTTGTACGCGTAGTGGCTGGTGAAGTAGTAGGCGCCGGTGTCCAGCGCCGCCACCACGTCGCCCTGCTCCAGCAGCGGCAGTCCCCTCGCCTCGGCGAGCAGGTCGCCCGCGAAGCACGCCGGGCCCGCGATGTCCTGTACGACGTCGGGACCCGTCCTCGCGTGTCCCTTGTCGTCGTACGCGGCGATACGCACCGGCCACGCGCCCGGCGCGTACACGGTCCGGGTCGCCACCTGGGCGCCCGCGTGGGTCAGGGCGATGGGCCGGCCCCCGGTCCGCTTGGCGTACTCGACCCGGGCGAGCACCATGCCGTGCTTGGCGGTGAGCGCCCGTCCGAATTCGGTGACCAGCCCGTACCGCCCGTCGAAGAGCCCCGGGACCTCGCGGTCCAGCACCTGGGCGTAGTCGGCGAAGCGGGGGGTCTCCTCGTCGGTCGCGAAGTTGACGGGCAGCCCGCCGCCGATGTCCAGGGTGTCGACCTGCTGCCGCCCGGCGGCTGCGTTGATCTCCTCGGCGAGCTCGTACACGGTCCGTACGCCCGCGGCCATCAGCTCGAGCGGCAGGCCCTGGGAGCCGGAGTGGGTGTGCAGCCGGGTCAGCCACGGCCGGTCCAGGAAGGTCCGTACGACCCAGTCGCGTGCCCTCTCGTCGCGCAGCCCGACGCCGAACTTCGAGGTCGCGGTGGCGGTCGAGAGCGCCCCGATGGTGCCCGCCCCGATCTGCGCGTTCACCCGCAGACCCATGGGCGCGGCGGGGGCCGTCCCGTCCGCCAGGGCCCCGATCAGCGTCTCGATGCGGTCGATCTCCTGTGCGTTGTCGGCGTTGACGGCGATACCGAGGTCCAGCGCCGCGCGCAGCTCCCCGGGCGTCTTGGCGGGAGAGTCCAGCACGATCCTGTCGGGCGCAATCCCCGCTGCCCTGGCCAGTGCCAGCTCCCCGGGGCTGGCCACCTCGGCCCCGAGCCCCTCCCTGCCCAGCAGCCGCAGCACGCCCACCAGGGGGGCCGCCTTCACCGCGAAGGCATGCAGCACCGGAGCATCCGTGACCTGCTGGAACGCGGTCCGCAGCGATGCGGCGCCCGCACGGATCCCCGCGATGTCCAGCAGGGCGACGACCGGCTCGGTATCGCCGCCCAGCAGTCCCTGTTCCACGGCTGCCCGTACGGCCTGATCTCGACGGTCTGGCGTCATGGAGTCCAGCCAAACACCCGGCGGGGCTCCGCGCAGCGGTGCGCGGTGGTTGACTGAAATTATTCAGCGAGCGAGGATGTGAATAGACACATAGATCAGCGTCATCGTCGCGAGGAGGCCTCGGCCATGTCTGGACCCCGCCCCGTACGGGCACCGCGTGGTACGGAACTGAACGCCCTCGGGTGGCAGCAGGAAGCCGCGCTGCGCATGCTCCAGAACAACCTCGACCCCGAGGTCGCCGAGCACCCCGACAAGCTCGTCGTCTACGGCGGCACCGGCAAGGCCGCCCGCGACTGGCGCTCCTTCGACGCCATGGTGCGCACGCTGAAGACGCTGAAGCAGGACGAGACGATGCTCGTCCAGTCCGGCCGCCCGGTCGGCGTGATGCAGACCCACGAGTGGGCCCCACGCGTGCTCATCGCCAACTCCAACCTCGTCGGTGACTGGGCGAACTGGGAGGAGTTCCGCCGCCTGGAGTCCCTCGGTCTGACCATGTACGGGCAGATGACGGCCGGCTCCTGGATCTACATCGGCACCCAGGGCATCCTCCAGGGCACCTACGAGACCTTCGCCGCCGTCGCCGCGAAGAAGTTCAACGGCACCCTCGCCGGGACCATCACCCTCACCGCCGGCCTCGGCGGCATGGGCGGCGCCCAGCCGCTCGCCGTCACCATGAACGACGGCGTCGCCATCTGCATCGACTGCGACCCGCGCGCCATCGAGCGCCGGATCGAGCACCGCTACCTGGACGTGAAGGCCGACTCCCTCGACCACGCGCTCCAGCTCGCCACCGAGGCCCGCGACGCCCGCCGCCCGCTGTCCATCGGCGTGCTCGGCAACGCGGCGGACCTGGTGCCGCAGCTCCTCGCGATGAGCGCCCCGATCGACATCGTCACCGACCAGACCTCGGCCCACGACCCGCTCGCCTACCTGCCCGTCGGCGTCGACTTCGACGACATGGCCTCGTACGCGGCCAAGGACCCCGCGGGCTTCACCACCCGCGCCCGCGAGTCGATGGCCAGGCACGTCGAGGCCATGGTCGGCTTCATGGACGCGGGCGCCGAGGTCTTCGACTACGGAAACTCCATCCGCGGCGAGGCCCAACTGGCCGGATACGACCGCGCCTTCGCCTTCCCCGGCTTCGTCCCCGCCTACATCCGGCCGCTGTTCTGCGAGGGCAAGGGCCCCTTCCGCTGGGCGGCGCTCTCGGGAGAGGCGTCCGACATCGCCAAGACCGACAAGGCGATGCTCGACCTCTTCCCGGAGAACGAGTCCCTGGCCCGCTGGATCAAGCTGGCCGGCGAGCGGGTCCACTTCCAGGGCCTGCCCGCCCGTATCTGCTGGCTCGGCTACGGCGAGCGCGACCGCGCGGGCGAGCGCTTCAACGACATGGTCGCGAGCGGCGAGCTGGCGGCCCCGCTCGTCATCGGCCGCGACCACCTGGACTGCGGCTCCGTGGCCTCCCCGTACCGCGAGACCGAGGCCATGCTCGACGGCTCCGACGCGATCGCCGACTGGCCGCTGCTGAACGCCATGGTCAACGTGGCCTCCGGCGCATCCTGGGTGTCCATCCACCACGGCGGCGGGGTCGGCATGGGCCGCTCCATCCACGCCGGGCAGGTCACCGTGGCGGACGGCACCAAGCTGGGCGGCGAGAAGATCCGCCGGGTGCTCACCAACGACCCGGGAATGGGCGTCATCCGCCATGTCGACGCCGGCTACGACATCGCGGAGTCCGTCGCCGACGACAAGGGCGTGCGCGTCCCCATGCGGGAAGACTCGTGACCGAGTCCTTCCACGAGATGTGGACCCGGCTCGCGCCCATCGGGCG
>NZ_JBHWIW010000091.1:0-6904 GCF_042731955.1 Streptomyces sp. NPDC059828
GGGTGCGGGCCCTCGCCGCGTCCCGCCGCGTTCTTCCGTGTCCTTCTGCGTGCCGTGTGCGCTTGCGCAGGCCCGCTCCGGCTCAGCCGGTGCGCGGAGTGAGGCGTGCCGGTCCCTTCATCGGGTGCTCCCGCAGCGTCAACCGCAGGTCGGGACTGCCCGGGGACTCGGCCATGGGCCCTGGGTTCGACGGCACCCCGCCGACCGAGCGGCCTGGATTGCGCGGAGCCTCGTAACTCGCCCTGCCGAAGATCATCGTCAGCAGCGAGGCCCCCAGCACGGCGGCGGCGAGCCCGTACGAGGCACGGGTCCAGAACTGCGTGCGCTTCTCGCTGCACGCCCGCACCTCACTCGCCGGTGCGGGCTCGGGTGCCGGTATGGCCGCGGCGAGCTCGGCCAGTCGTTCGTGCAGCGCGTCCGGCTCCCTCAGCTCCGGGATGCGCTCGGCGACGGCCGCGCGGGCGTTCAGCAGACGCGTCGCGGCGGCCGGGGTGCTCGCCTCCGTCTCGGCGGCCGTCTCGGGGAGGTCGAGGCCGAGGGCGTCGTACAGCAGCAGGGTGCGTCGGTACATGGGCGGCAGCGCGAGCAGGGAGTCCCGGAGTGCCTGGCGTGCTGAGCCACCGGCGTCGCCGGGAGTCTTCTGGTGTTCCGGGGGGTCGGGCTCCGAGGGGTTGCCCCGGCGCAGCCGGTGCCAGGGCGACATGGCGTACTCGTATGCCGCCGCCCGCAGCCAGCCCGGTGGGTCGGGGTCGACAGCCACCTCCGGCCAGCGCTGCCAGGCTCGGTGGAAGGCGTACTCGACCGCCTCAAGGGCGAAATCCCTGTTGCCGGTGAGCAGGTAGGTCTGGCGCACCAGACAGGAGACCGTGCGCCGGTAGAGCACGTCGAACGCCTGCTCGGCAGTCCGGGGTGGAGGCTCGCCCACGGGGTACGGCGAAGGGCGCAGCAGCTGGGCGGCGAGCTGTGCCAGGTGACTATGGCCGCGGTCCCCGCGCCGGGAGGCGTGCGCCGCTGCTTCGGGCGCGCGCTCAGGGCCGCCGGTGCTTCCGGAGGCCCCGGTCCTGCCGGGCTCCCTCATGTTCCGGGGCTCCCTCGTTCTGCCGGGCTGCTCCCCGGCTCCCGCGGTCTTCCCGGGCTGGTCCCCGGCTCCCGCGGTCTTCCCGGGCTGCTGCCGGGCCTGCGCCGCCGGCGGGTATTCCGCGTCGATCTTCGGCAGCTCCAGGGTGTCCTCGGTGCCGCCCCGCCCGCCGGCGTCGTTCCCGCCACGGGTGGCCTCCGCCCAGCGGGCCTCACGCTCGGCCTGGGCCTTGGCCTCCTCTTTCGCCGTGAGCTCCGCCTGGTATGAGGCGAGTACCTTCGCGTACGCCTCCCGCTTGCGTCCGCGCGGGTTGGTCCGGCCGGTCTCCCAGGACCGGACCGTCGCCCGGGTGACCCCGACGGCTTGTGCGAGCTCCTCCTCGCTGAGGGACTTCGACTCGCGCAGCCTGCGTCGTTCCTTGGGTGACGGCAGATCGTCAGCGTTCTTCGCGGTCTTCGCGTTCACGGCGTGATGGGCGTTCTCGGCAGGGTCCGGGGCGCTTCGCCTCATGGAGGCTCCATGGGGTCGGTGACGGTACCGTTACGAACAGTACATAAAAGTATCTTCCGCGACACCACGGCTATTTGCCTGTTACCCGGATAGAACGGGCCATCTTGGCAGCATGGCCGGGTGACCGAGATGACCCACCACAGCCCTGTCCCAGCGGTGGCCGTACAGGGCGCCCGGCCACCCGCCGTCCTGTTCATGGCGGCCGTACTGCGCGGTGTGATGGCGGCCGGGCTGGGCTTCGGCGCGCTGGCGGTCCCGGTGATCCTGATGTGGATCAGTTCGCCCTATCCGGACAGCGGCCCACGCGGGGCGCTGCACGTGGCCGCCGGGCTGTGGCTGCTGGCACATGGCGCGGAACTGGTCAGGGCGGAGACCCTTTCGGGCGCCCCCGCGCCCGTCGGGGTCGTGCCGTTGCTGCTGGTGGTGCTGCCCATCTGGTCGGCACATCGCGCGGTACGCGACACGCTCGAGTCAGGGGCTGGGGCCCGGGGTGCGGTGGGTCTTGTGGTGTCCGGGGTGACCTGCGGCTATCTGCTGATCGCCACGACGGTGGCGATGTACTCCACCGGTGGGGCCCTCGCGGCCGAACCGCTCAGTGCGGCGCTGCACCTGCCCGCCGTGACCGTCCTGTCAGCCACGGCGGGTGCCTGGACGGCGTGCGGACGGCCGCTCGGGCCGCTGCCCGCGTGGGTTCCCGCGGGGCTGCGCGGCTCAGGCACGCGCACCCGGTTTCTCGTCGCGCTCCGCGCCGCGGGTGCGGCGACCGCGACACTGGTCGCCGGCGGAGCCCTGCTGTTCGCGGCGTCCCTGGCGTGGCACGCGGAAGCCGCGGGGGAGCAGCTCGTACGGCTCGCGGCGGACTGGCCGGGGCGCTTCGCGGTCGTGGTGCTGGCGCTGATCCTGGTGCCGAACGCGGCGGTCTGGGGCGCCGCCTATGGCCTCGGCTCCGGCTTCGCGCTGGGTACGGCCGGCACCGCGGCGCCTCTCGCGGTCGCTGAGGGTGCGACGCCACCCCACTTCCCGCTGCTCGCCGCCGTACCGGCGCAGGGCCTGGAGGCGCCGCTGATCTGGGCGTGTGCCGCCGTTCCGGTGGCGGCGGGCGGTGCCGTCGCGTGGTGCACGAGTCGTGCGGCGCGCGAGGCGGGCACGGCGGACGGCGGAGGCCGGGAGGCGGCCTGGGGACGCCGGGAGACAGCCGTTGTCGCTCTGCTCGCCGCCGCGCTGTGTGCGGTGCTCATGGCGCTGCTGGCGGCCTGGGCGGGCGGGCCGCTGGGGACGGCGGGACTGGCCGACTTCGGTCCGGTCTGGTGGCTCACGGGTGCGGCGGCATTCGGCTGGACGGCGGCCGTCGGCATCCCGATCGCGGTCGGCGCACACACCTGGCACATGCGTCAGGCGACCGGCGACAGCAGGCCCGACCCGCGTGAGGTCTGCTGGGCTGCCTCGAAACGGGCGGTGCAGGGGCTCCTGGGCCTGGTGCGGGGCGTAGCGGGCAGACCGGGGCCGCCGAGCCCGGCTGCCGGTGCCGCGCCCCAGCCCGTCGCGACGGTCGCCGAGCCGGAGGCACCCGAGCAGGACGAGCCGGCACCTCCGGTCACGGACCTGGATGCGTCCGACCCGGCCCCGGTCACGGACCTGGATGCGTCCGACCCGGCCCCGGCCGTGAACCTGGATGCGTCCGACCCGGCCAAGGTCACGCACGGGGCCGCGGCAGGCCCGGACACCGACGCGGATGCAGAAAGGGGGACGGGCGGTCCGGACACCGACACGCGTGCGGTGAAGGGTGAGGACGCGGGTGCCCCGGACGCGGACGTACACGCGGAAAGGGGTGCTGCCCCGGACACCGACTCTAAGGGCCAGGGCGGCCGGCCCTGACCTGGCCTACTCCTGGACGCCGACCAGCTTGCGCAGCGGATCGGGCAGGAGGTCGTTGCACGCGAGCTGGCCCGACTTGGTGAGGGCATCGTCGCGGCAGGTGTAGAAGTCGCGGTAGACGAGCTGCATCGTGAAGGTCATCGCGACGATCACGAGCGCGACCACCGCCATCACCATGCCGCTGACCGCGGCCGTGACCTGCGGTCTGCCCCCGCCTGCCTGGGCCCCCGCGCTGGCGCCACCCGCCGCACCCACGGAGCCCGCCGTGCTCGCTGCTCCCGCCGCCGGCGCAGCGGCCTGCCGGCGTGCCTTGGCACGCAGGGAGCTGCCGCCCCAGTACAGCGCGAGCGCGCCGAGCAGCAGGGCGATCTCGCCGAGGTCGAAGAGAGCGAAGAAGAAGGCCCACATGCCCGCGAGCAGCGCGTAGCGGGCACGACGCTGGGCCGGGTCCGTCGGGTCCCAGCGCAGACTGCTTCCGGGGCCGCCCTCGGAGCCGCCCTGTCCGCCTTGCCCGCCGGGCCTGCCGCCGAAGCCACCCGATGAGCGCCCCGGCTGGCGGCTGCTCCACTGGCCCCAGCCCGACGACGGACGCCGGCCACCCTGACGGCCGTCGTCATCGTCCCCGCCGTCGCCCTCGCCACCACCGGTGCCGTGATCTCCGGCGCCCCGCCGCGGCTGCCACGGCTGGTCGGGGGAGCCCTCAGGCGGCGGTGCGAAGGGGTTGTCGTCTGCGGACCCCTCCGCCGGTTCCGTGGACTGGCGCTCCCGCAGCAGCGGGGACCCCGGCATCAGGGAGCCCCGCTCGCGGGAGAGCGGGGAGCGGAGAGCCATGCGACGGTTTCGGACCGGCGTGGACGGCATGTGACGAGTGACTTCCCCTCTGGACTGCTGCTGAGTACCGCTGAGTACCCGCTGTACTCGGGCTCCGTATGCGGATGAGCCCTGCCCCAGACGCTACCTCCCGGCCACGCCCCCGTCCCGTGGGGGCCGCGTGGTGTGCCGGTATCGTTGCTGACGGTCGACGGCTTCGTAGAGTTCCCCGTATCGCCGGACTCGTTTTATTCGTATGACCACACAAACGTCATCACGCCGCAAACGCAACACGAAAAGAGTCCCCCGTGGCTGCCGCCCGCCTCGTCGTCCTGGTCTCCGGATCCGGCACCAACCTCCAGGCGCTGCTCGACGCCATCCACGACGATCCCGGGGGCCCCGAGGGCTTCGGGGCCGAGATCGTGGCCGTCGGCGCCGACCGCGACGGGATCGCCGGCCTCGAACGGGCCGAGCGTGCAGGGCTCCCGACCTTCGTGTGCAGGGTGAAGGACCATGCGACCCGTGAGGAGTGGGACCGCGCCCTGAGCGAAGCCACCGCCGCCTACGAGCCGGACCTCGTGGTGTCGGCGGGCTTCATGAAGATCGTCGGCAAGGACTTCCTCGCCCGCTTCGGCGGCCGGTTGGTGAACACCCACCCCGCCCTGCTCCCCAGCTTTCCCGGGGCCCATGGCGTCCGCGACGCGCTCGCGTACGGCGTGAAGGTCACCGGATGCACCGTCCACTTCGTCGACGACGGCGTCGACACCGGCCCGATCATCGCGCAGGGCGTGGTGCACGTTCGGGACGAGGACGATGAAGCCGCTCTGCATGAGCGCATCAAGGAAGTCGAGCGTCAGCTGCTCGTCGATGTCGTGGGGCATCTGGCCCGCAACGGCTACCGCATTGAGGGACGAAAGGTAGTTATCCCGTGACCGCCGAAACCATGAAGCGGCCCATCCGGCGCGCGCTGGTCAGCGTCTACGACAAGTCCGGTCTGGAGGAGCTCGCCCGCGGGCTGCACGAGGCCGGGGTGGAGCTGGTCTCCACCGGCTCCACCGCAGGCCGTATCGCCGCCGCCGGGGTCCCGGTCACCAAGGTCGAGGAGCTGACCGGCTTCCCTGAGTGCCTCGACGGCCGGGTCAAGACGCTGCACCCGCGCGTGCACGCCGGGATCCTCGCCGATCTGCGCCTCGACGCGCACCGCGAGCAGCTCGCGGAGCTGGGCGTCGAGCCGTTCGACCTCGTCGTGGTCAACCTCTACCCGTTCCGCGAGACCGTCGCTTCCGGCGCGAGCCCCGACGAGTGCGTCGAGCAGATCGACATCGGCGGCCCCTCGATGGTCCGCGCCGCCGCCAAGAACCACCCGTCGGTGGCGGTCGTCACCAGCCCCGGGCGTTACGCCGACGTGCTCAGCGCCGTCGGGGCGGGCGGCTTCGACCTGGCCGCCCGCAAGCGCCTCGCCGCCGAGGCGTTCCAGCACACGGCCGCGTACGACGTGGCGGTGGCGTCCTGGTTCGCGTCCTCGTACGCCCCGGCCGACGAAAGCGGCTTCCCCGACTTCATCGGCGCCACCTACCAGCGCTCCAACGTGCTGCGGTACGGCGAGAACCCGCACCAGGACGCGGCGCTGTACGTCACCGAGGCGGGCGGCGGGCTCGCGCAGGCCGAGCAGCTGCACGGCAAGGAGATGTCGTTCAACAACTACACGGACACGGAGGCCGCGCGGCGTGCCGCGTACGACCACGCCGAGCCGTGTGTGGCCATCATCAAGCACGCCAACCCGTGCGGTATCGGGATCGGCGCCGATGTCGCCGAGGCGCACCGCAAGGCGCACGCCTGCGACCCGCTGTCGGCCTTCGGCGGAGTGATCGCTGTCAACCGCCCGGTGTCCGTGGCGATGGCCGAGCAGGTCGCCGAGATCTTCACCGAGGTCATCGTCGCCCCGGGCTACGAGGACGGCGCGGTCGAGGTGCTCGCCCGCAAGAAGAACATCCGCGTGCTGCGCTGCCCCGACGCTCCCGCGGCCCCCGTCGAAATCAAGCCGGTGGACGGGGGAGCTCTCCTCCAGGTCACCGACCGGCTCCAGGCGGACGGTGACGACCCGGCGAACTGGACGCTGGCCACCGGCGAGGCCCTTGATGCCGCCGAGCTCGCCGAGCTCGCCTTCGCCTGGCGCGCCTGCCGCGCGGTGAAATCCAACGCGATCCTGCTGGCCAAGGACGGCGCTTCGGTGGGCGTGGGCATGGGGCAGGTCAACCGCGTCGACTCCGCGAAGCTCGCGGTGGAGCGCGCGGGCGCTGAGCGTGCGACGGGTTCCTACGCGGCCTCCGACGCGTTCTTCCCCTTCCCCGACGGCCTGGAGATCCTGACGGCCGCCGGCGTGAAGGCGGTGGTGCAGCCGGGCGGTTCGGTGCGTGACGAGCAGGTCGTCGAGGCCGCGAAGAAGGCCGGCGTGACGATGTACTTCACGGGGACGCGGCACTTCTTCCACTGAGGTGCTGAACGCGCTGACGCGCTGATGTGGTTGGCACAGGCACTGCCCGTCCACCCGTCATGAAGTCCGTTACCTGGTGGCGGACTCAGGACCCGGCACACACGACAGCGGCGGGCTCCGACGAATCCGTCGGAGCC
>NZ_JBHWIW010000092.1:0-6560 GCF_042731955.1 Streptomyces sp. NPDC059828
GTGCCAGGCCGAGCCGCTTCGCGGTCGCGCAAGCGCGAGCCTGGCACCCCCCGCAGAACCGGTGGTTGGGCGGAGCTGCCCGACCGACCGAGGGGAGCCCCCGCCCGCCGGGTGGAGCCGTGGCGGGCCGCCGGGCAAGGTCCGTGTGGAGGGGCAAGGACCGCCGCTGACCTGCGAAAACGTGTGATGTAGATCACTCGTTTGGAGGGTCTTCAGGGCTGGACTTCCGGCCCAAAATAAGGCATGATTAGTGATGTCGGAAGGGGGTGGCAGTCCTCCCCGACAACCCGAACCTTCAACACGGGAGCAACGATGTACGCAGAGCTGGAGACCGAGACCCCGCGCGAGATCGGCGGATTCGCCCTCTACCTGTCCACCACCTACGTGTGGACCGAGGGGCGCCCCCGGCTGGTGACGACCGCCGCCGACGTCAACGAGACGTGGTGGACCGTCCGGGCGGCCGACGTGACGGACAAGCTGACCGTCCGTCAGTCCCCGGACTCGGAACTGGTCCGACTGCTCGACGCCGAGGACGGCACCGTGGTCACCACGATCGTCCCGGTCCCCGCCGGGATGCTCGACCACCACACCCCCACCCTCGCGGAGGCCCGCAGCATCCCTCTCGCGGCCCGCTGGGTGAGCAGCCCGCTGTTCACCGGCTCCGCCGGGGCCGCGCCCGAGAGCGCCGACCGCTACGAGGTGCGCGACCTCCTGGTCCGCGCCGCCCGCCGTGGCGAGACCGTCGCGATGAGCCCGGACCTGGTCATCGTGCGCAACTGCGAGAACCGGCCCGTCGCCTTCCTCCGGGAGGGGTGGCACCCGCAGAACGCGCGGCCGTCCGCCCCGAGCCTGAGCGCGCTGCTGAAGCACCGCCGCCGGTAGGACCCCGGTGGGCCCGCCCGGTGGCAGCCGGGCGGGCCCACCCCGCAAGGGCTTTGGCAGAAGCCCGCCCCGAACCTTCAACGCAGGGAGACAACGACATGGCGACGAACGACGCCCCCGACACCCCGGAGAAGCGGTACCGCATCGGCGACCGGACCCCGGACGGCCGGTACCCCGTCACGGTCGACGGGAAGCTGATCGGTCGCATCCACCGCTGGCACGGCGACTGGCACGCGCGCGTGCTGGGCCAGGTGGAGGAGAGCCAGCACGAGGACCGCGACAAGGCCGCCGCCCACCTGGACACCGTCACCCAGTCCGGCGCCGCCCTCCCCCAGACGGAACAGGCCGGTGAGACGGCGCTGGAGGGCATCGTCCCGTGGCTGCACCCGCGGATGGCGCCCACGCGGCGCAACATCCTAAGCGCGGGCATCTGCCTGGGCAGGCTCGATGAACTGGCATGGGACCCCAAGCACGGCTATCCCGGGTCGGACAACCCGTTCGAGATGGAAGACCTGATCTGCGGCTGGGTCGGAAACCGCTGGTGGAGCCACCTGCGCGGGCGGAACGGCGACCCGACGCCGCGGCCCGCGTGGCGGCACGAGGGGTGCAAGGTCCCCTTCGAGGAGCAGGCCGCCCGCGTGGCCGAGCTGGTGGGCAAGCGCCCCACCGCCTGCCCGTGCGAGACCGGGCACCCGACCGACCGCGAGGCGGTGACCGGCCTGCTGGACGAGGCCGACCGTGCCCGCAAGGCCGGTGACATCGAGGCCCTGCGCGGTCACCTGACCCGGCTGCTCGGTCCCTGCCCGGCGGCGCCGACCCGCGCCGCGGTGATGCGGGACATCGTCAAGCCTCCGCAGAAGGGCTGACCTGAACCGGGGGCACGGGCCCACGTCCGTGCCCCCGGCGACAGGGCGGCGATCGAGCCGCCCGCCGTGACCGCCGCCGTCCGTCGGCGCGAAGCCACCCGACCCGAGGATTCAGTTCGCCGTGCCTGCAACTGCCCTGCCCGCAGCCCTTTTTGACCTGCCCGAGCCCTCGGAGCGGACCACGTTCGGCCGGTCCTCCGGGATGACCGTGCTGAGCTACGGACTCGGAGCCGACAGCACGGCCATCCTGATCGAGTTCCTGGACCACCCCGAGCGGTACGGTCTGGCCCCCGACCTCTCTGACCTGATCGTGGTTCACGCGGTCACCGGCGACGAATGGCCGGACACCCTGGACTACGTCGACCGGCTGGTACTGCCGCGCCTGCGCCGGGCGGGGGTCCGGCTGGTGCAGGTGGCCCGCGCCGGCCGCCAGGACGCGGACGGCGTGGTCGTCCTGGACGACAGCCGGTCTCCCCGGCGGATCTTCGCGCGGGGGCCGTGGCGTCTGAGCGACGAGCTCCGGGAGGCCGGAACCGTCCCCCAGATCGCCAATGGCCGTAGGACGTGCAGCATCCGTTTCAAGGGATGGGTGCTGGACCAGTGGACGGAGGCCGAGTTCGGCGGCGCGAGCTACCGCCGGGTGATCGGCTACCACTACGGCGAGCTGAAGCGCGCGGAGAAGGACAGCCGCATCCAGCGCGAGCACAACCGGGCCGCGGGCCGGACCATCTGTGAGCCGTTCTATCCCCTGATCCTGGCCCGTCAGGACCGGGCGGACGTCGAGCGGTTCGTCCTGGAACGGCTCGGAGAGCCGGTGAAGAAGTCTTACTGCTCGCAGTGCCCCTTCAGTGGCGTGTGCGCGAGCAGGGAGGCCCACGAGGCGCGTCTGCGGGACCACCCGCACATCGCCGCGGACGTCCTGCGGATGGAGCACGTCGCGATGGCGCTCAACGAGCGCTCCAGCCTGTACGGGACGGACAGCCTGTACCGCAGGCTCACCGAGGACGGCCGCAACCATCCCGTGTTGAGCGCCTTCGAGGAGTCATTGGACCAGGCCCCGTACGCGATCTACGAGGTGCGGAGGATCTACTACGCGGCCCGCACGCCGGACTGCCGCACCCATCACGGCCGGTCCTGCCGGTCACCGAAATGGTGGTGCCGACAGCCGCGGACCGAGCAGTGCCGGGCCGACCACCCCGCCGGGGACTTCGAGCCGTGGTGCCCCGGGCACCGCGAATGCCGGGGACTGGCGAAGAAGGGCCCCGCCTGGCGGTCGGTACGGACCGTGTGGGAAGGCGACCGCCGCACCGCCGAGCAGCTGATCCGGCAGTTCGCCACCCGCCACGGGCTCGCCCTGGAGCGCGGGGAGGCGTCCGGCATCCAGCGGGCCCACTACCTCACCGCCGACGGCAGATTCCCGGCGGCCGCCGCCTTCGCCGTCGCGGCGCCGGCCGGAGTCCGCGACAAACAGCGGAAGCACTTCGAGGAGGCATGGACCCGGCACACCGGGGACGTCGGCACCCGCTGGAACCCGCTCCGCCCGCTGCCCGCGCCCGAACCTCCACGCCTCACGGGCGGAAAGCCGCTGATCCGCCGGTCCAAGACCGTCGGCGGCGTGACCCTCATCGCCTGAATCACCCCGCGGGCTCCGGAACGGCTGGGGCCCGCCCAACACCGAGGAGAGCAAGATGAGTTACACCGATCCGGCCGCTTTCGCCGCGACCCGGCACCGCATCGTGATCAACCTGTCCGGCGGGAAGGACGGCGTGATCGCGGGTGCCAAGGCGATGGATGCCGCCCGCCAGGCTGGGGTCGCCGACCGCGTCTGGACCGCCCACGCCAGCCTGGGCCCGATGGAGTGGCCCGCCGTCACCGTGGACGGGGTGCGGTGGCCGAGCGCGAGCGAGCTCGCCGCCCAGCACAGTCAGATTCTCGGCGTCCCGCCGGAGCGACACATCGAGGTCCGCCGCACCCGGCAGGTCGACGGCCGCACGGTCCCGTTCGATCTGCTGACGTTCATCGCCGAGCGGGGGGATTGGCCCTGGCTGGGTCAGGCCCGCACCTGCACGGGGCCATGGAAGACGAAGATGGTGTTCGGCGCGTTCACCCCGCAGGTTCGCATCCTGCGCAAGGAGGTCCAGGGGCCGCTGATGTTCGCCAACGTCCTCGGCCTGAGGGCGGAGGAGAGCCGCGACCGTCGCAACCGGCAGGTGTGGCGCCGCACGACCGAGAACTCCCACCGGGTGGTGGACGAGTGGCTGCCCGCCCATCAGGTGAGCACCGCCGATGTGTGGGCGTGGACCCTCGCGGAGGAGGTGCCGTACCACTGGTGCTACGACTCCCACCCCGGCGCCGGGGATCGCCGGGGGTCCAGCCGCTGTTCCTGCTCAACCTGCACGCTGGCCAGCCACCGCGATCTGCTGCTGGCCGTGGCCCGCCGGCCCCGGCTTGCCGAGCTGTGCGCGCTGGTCGAGCGGGTCCGTCAGGTCCCCTTCAACCCCAACATCACGATGGCCGAGCTGATCGCGCAGTCCCGCCGCCGCGACGCCCCCGACCCGGGCGTCCGCGTCGAGGAGAACGCCGACTTCGAGCGCATGGAGCGGGACGTGCACGCCGCCCTCCGGCGGCCGCCAGCGTACGAGTCCAAGGCCCGAACCGGGTCCGCCTCGCTGCTGCACGCGACCGGCGGATGCGACACCTGCACCCTGACGATGTAGCCCCGGAACAGGGGGAACGGCGTTGACCCCGCTCAAGATATAAGGCAGAATTAGCAATGCTCGAAGGTGTGGCAGTTCCTTCGGCAGCCCCGAACCTTCAACGTCCAGGAGTCGCGATGAGCCTCACCGCGCTTGCCGTGCTCTCCCCGGGGACGGGCCGAACAGGTCCATCGACACTGACCCATCCCGTCGGCCCGGCCGTCTCCCACGGCCGGGCCGTGTCGCCCCCTACGGAGAACGCATGACCAGTACATCCCTGACCTTCCCTGTCCGAAACGATCAGCTCCCAGCCCTGCGCGAGGCGATCGAGCAGGCGGACCGGCAGACCCGGGCCCACGGGCTGACCGGATGCCACCTCACCCGCGGACCCGTCGAGCCCATGCCATGGCCCGACGTCAACGGCGTCCCCATCGGCGCCGTGGCCGTCCAGGACGTCACCGTGACGTTCCCCCTCCTGCAGTTTCAGGGCTGGACCGTCATCGCCCAGGTCGAGCACGACGGGGCGGCGGACAGCACCGTGACCGCGCTTCCGCCGTTCGAGGACGAGGCCGCCGACCGGATCGCGCACTGCGACGCCTGCGGGGAACGCGGAGCCCTGACCAGCTACCTCCTTCGGCACGATGACGGCAGCACGATGCAGCTGGGCACAACGTGCGCGGGCCCGTACGCGAACCTGCCCGTCACCGTCCTGCGCGACCTGTGGAACCTGATCCACTGCTGCCTGACAGCCGAGCCGTACGAGCCCGGCGAAGTGCCGTCGGATCTGCGGCTCCACGTCGACCAGGTCCTGGAGTATGCCGCCGCCCTGACCGTCCAGGCCGGGTACGTCAAGCGCGGCGGCGGCTGGACGACCGCCGAACAGGTTCGCGCCCTGCTGCTGGGCGGCGCCGGCCGGGAGGTCCTGGACCAGCTGCACGAACACCTTCGGGCCGCCGGGAACGTCGAGGCCATGGCCGCCGCGGTCCGGGACTGGTGTCTGCACGGTGACGCGGCCGCGAGCGACTACCGCCGCAAGCTGGCCCGCGCGGTCGCACAGGACCTGGCACCGGCGGACATCGGTCTGGTGGTGTCCGCAGTCCCGATGTACCTGCGCGAGGCCCAGCGGCGGCTGACCGCGGAGGACCGCGAGTCGATCACGGCCACGGTCACCGAGGTCAGCCCGCTCACGAGCCAGTGGGGCGAGCGCCGCCGCGTCCGCTTCACCGACGGCGCCGGACGCCTGTACGCGTGGGACTCGATGACCCAGCCGTTCCCCGAAGAGGGGCAACGGCTCCGTGTCACCGGCCGGGTTGTGCGCAACACGGTCCGCGAGGGCATGGTCGAGACGTACCTGACCCGGTGCCGTGTCGCGCCGGCCTGAGCGCTGCCTGGCGGCGTCCGCCACGGCTCCGCCCGGTGGGCGGGGGCTCCCCTCGGTCGGTTGGGCAGGCTCGCCCGTACCCGGGTTCCGGCGGGGGTGCCAGGCTCGCGCTCGCGCGACCGCGAAGCGGCTCGGCCTGGCGGCCCCGCCGGGTTCCGGGTAGCCCTCCGGGTGACCGACCGGCCGAGGGGAGACCCCGGCCACCCCTCCACCCCAGCCACCCACGGCCCGCACACGGTGACGGAGCCCCCGCCCCCTTGGGAGTAAGGGCCCCGCCGGAGGCGGTCCTTCTTCTTCATCACGACTGAGTGCTTCCGGCGGCGTCGCTGGGTGCCGATGGGTCCGGCCGGCCCGCGCAGCGGGCCCCGCCCCGCGAAGCGGGGGCGCCCTTCGCCGTCGTCGCGGAGCGACGACACCCCACGCGAAGCGTGCACTGCAGACCGGTCCAGCGCAGCGGACCACCCCGTGCGGCGCGGAGCACCGCACCTCGGCGCGAAGCGCCGACACTGCCACGGCCGCGGAGCGGGCCGCACCGCTGCCGATGCCGGAGGCACCGGCACCGTCCGCCGGAGGCGGACCTCCCTGCTCTCCACCTCGACCAGGTGCACCCCGGACTCCACCTCGGCCGGCGCGGACAGATCGGCGGTCCGCGCCAGCGGACCCGAACGGGAACAGCCGCCCCGCCAGGGGCGCCCGTTCGGCCCGACGAAGGAGGGCCCGGTCCGCGCCAGCGGA
>NZ_JBHWIW010000093.1:0-5915 GCF_042731955.1 Streptomyces sp. NPDC059828
GACGAGGACGGCCGGGGGCGTGGGCCCCGTATGCTCGCCGGTAGGCCAGACACCGGAAGCAAGGCGGAGAAGTGAACTACAGGGTCCAGCCCAGCGCCCAGGTCGACGAGAGCGCCGAGATCGGCGCCGGCAGCAGCGTGTGGGATCTCGCCCAGATCCGCGACGGCGCCCGCCTCGGCGAGGGATGCGTGATCGGCCGCGGCGCCTACGTCGGCTCGGGCGTGCGCATGGGCGACAACTGCAAGCTCCAGAACTACGCGCTGGTCTACGAGCCCGCCGAGCTCGGTGACGGTGTCTTCATCGGCCCCGCCGTGGTGCTCACCAACGACCACAACCCCCGCTCGGTGGACCCCGAGGGCAAGCAGAAGCGCGGTGGCGACTGGGAGGCCGTGGGCGTGAAGATCGCCGACGGTGCCTCCATCGGCGCGCGTTCGGTGTGTGTGGCCCCGATCAGCATCGGCCGCTGGGCCATGGTCGCGGCGGGCGCCGTCGTCACCAAGGACGTGCCCGACTTCGCGCTGGTCGTCGGGGTGCCGGCGCGCCAGGTGGGCTGGGTCGGCCGGGTCGGTGTGCGACTGGCCGAGCGGGAGGGCGAGCCGGGGGTGTGGGAGTGCCCGCAGACCGGCTCCCTGTTCGACGAGAAGGACGGCGTCCTGACGGAGCGCGCCGCCGTCTGACCCGGGTGCCGCGTCCGCCACCACGCGTACGGCCCGTCGGCCCGGGGCGCACACGGTGGCGGCACCGCTCACACTCGACCACCTGCCGATCACACCCGGTCATCAAGGCCATCGGGCCATGGCGCGTTTTCGGTCGAAGTACGCGCGCGATTCACGCAATCGTTATGCGGCTGCTGGACGTCGCGATCTGCGGCCCGGCGCTGTCCGGCCGGTGCCCTGACCATGGCACAACGCCCGGCCCGCGCCCCCGGAACGCCTCCGGTGCACGGACGGGCCCGGCCGGGCGCCGCCGTGGATTGCCTACCATGGCGACCAGTGTGAGACCGTGACACGCCCTCCCTTGCCCTGGACCAAGAAGAAGAGTGCTCAGTGAAAGTCATCAGCATCGTCGGAGCCCGTCCTCAATTGGTGAAGCTCGCCCCCATCGCGGCGGCGTTCGCGGGGACCGAGCACGAGCACTTCATCGTGCACACCGGACAGCACTACGACGCCGATCTCTCCGACGTCTTCTTCGACGGTCTCGGCATTCCCGACCCTGATGTGCACCTCGGTGTGGGCTCGGGCAGCCACGGCGTGCAGACCGGCTCGGTGCTCTCCGCGCTCGACCCGGTCCTGGAGCGCGAGAAGCCGGACTGGGTCCTCGTCTACGGCGACACCAACTCCACCATCGCCGGTGCGCTCTCCGCCGTGAAGATGCACCTTCCGGTGGCGCACCTGGAGGCGGGCCTGCGCTCCTTCAACCGCCGGATGCCCGAGGAGCACAACCGCGTGCTCACGGACCACTGCGCCGACCTGCTGCTCGCCCCCACCGAGGAGGCCATGCGCCACCTCGCGAGCGAGGGCCTCGCGGACCGCGCGCAGCTCGCCGGTGACGTCATGGTCGACATCTGCCTGAAGATCCGCGACGGCGTTCGGGCCGGGCAGCACCCCGCACCCGTGCTCCCGGAGGGCATCGACCCGTCGCAGCCGTACCTGCTGGCGACCCTGCACCGCCCGGACAACACCGACGACCCGAAGCGGCTCACCGCGATCCTCGAGTCGATGGCGAAGCTGCCCGTGCCGGTGGCCCTGCTGGCCCATCCCCGCCTGGTGGCGAGGGCCGAGGCGCACGGCATCGACCTGGCGCAGGGCAATGTGCACGTCGGCCGCCCGCTGCCGTACGCCGGCCTGGTCGCCGCCGTGCTGGCCTCCACCGGCGTGATCACGGACTCCGGCGGCCTCCAGAAGGAGGCGTTCCTGCTGGAGCGCATCTGCACCACGGTCCGTCCCGAGACCGAGTGGGTGGAAACCGTCGAGACCGGCTGGAACGTCCTTGTTCCCGAGCCCCACCTCCTCTCGTCGGAGGAGTGGGCCGCGACGGTGACCCGCGCCGTACCGACCGGTGACCCCGGTACCCCGTACGGCGACGGCCGTGCCGCGCACAACGTCGTCCGGATCATGGAAGAGTGGAAGGGGGGCAGCCAGCACGCATGACGGGCACGTGGCCCACCTCACCATGCTCCAGGGGTATCTCCCCGGGGAGTGTGGCGAGAGTGACCCGAATCCGTACATGTCACCGTGCTAGCGTCACCGGTTATGTCAGCGTCTCCCAGGTCCGGGCTGCCCACGGAAGGCAAGCGGCCCCATGTGATCTACCTCGCCATCGGTTTCCCTCCGGCCGCCAAGAGCTCGGCGTACCGCATGCGCGAGACCGCGAACCAGTTCATCAACGTGGGCTGGGACGTCACCGTCGTCACCGTCGCCCAGGAGTCCTGGGAACGGGACTCCGGAATCGACCTCACCCTGCTGGAGCAGGTCGACCCCAGGGTCAACATCGTCGAGCTTCCGCTCGCACGTGAAGACCTGGAGACGGACATCCGCCTCTACGACGAGGCCCGCGCACTCAACCCCAACGGCTGGGTCGCCAAGCTCCGCCGCCGCCAGATGAAGCCGTTCCCCGAGCCGAACTTCGGCGAGTGGCGCACCGACCTGGAGCAGGCCGTCCTGCGGATCCACCAGGAGCACCCTGCGGATCTGCTGCTGGCCAGCTGCGTCCCGTACGTGAATCTCGCCGCGGCCTGGAAGCTGTGGCAGGAGAAGCAGGTGCCGTACGCAGTCGACTTCCGCGACGGCTGGTCCATCGACGTCATCGAGGGCGTCGAGGCCTTCGGCCCCGACTCCGAAGAGGGTCGCTGGGAGCGCAGGATCCTCGACCACGCGGTCTCGCTGTGGGTCGTGAACGACCCGATCGCCGAGCACTACCGCAAGCGCTACCCCGACTTCGCCGACCGGGTGCACGTCGTGCGCAACGGCTACGACGCCGACAGCTCTCCGGGTCGCGCCCACGCGCCGGACCCGGAGTCCGGGCTGGTCTTCGGGTACCTCGGGACGGTCAACTTCACCCCCCAGCACCTGGAAACGGTGCTGAACGCCTGGCGTGCGGCCCGGGAGCAGGAACCGCTGCTCGCCAACGCGCGCTTCGAGGTGCGCGGCCACATCGGCAACGGCGCGGGCCGCGAGTCCAACCGGCACACCGAGATCCTCAAGCAGGCCGAGGCCGACGGCGTCCACTTCGGCGGCCCCGCCGCCAAGGCCGAGGTCGCGTCGATCTACGCCCGCTGGGACGCCATGGTGCTGATCCTGATCGGCGGCCGCTACGTCACCTCCGGCAAGGTGTACGAGTACATGGCCACCGGCCTGCCGATCGTCTCGGCGCATGTCGTCGAGCACGACGCGTCGAACGTGCTGCAGGGGCACCCGCTGTGGACGGGCGCCGTCGGCATCGACGAGGCCGGTCTCACCGAGTCGTTCGTCAGGGCCGCCCACATGGCGGTGGAGACCAGCGACGAGGTGCACGCGGAGGCGATGGCGCACGCCGACCAGTTCACCCGCGAGGCGCTGATGACCGTCGCCGTGAAGAACCTCGTCACGCAGTTCACGGCCGAGCGCGCCGTGGACCCGGCGGAGAAGCCGGCCGATGCGCTCACGCCCGGCGAAGTGGCACCGGGCACCGGGGACGAGGAACCCCTCGCCGAGAAGTCGATCGTCGCCGGAGGACCGACCCCGTGACCGAAGTCCTGTTCATCGCCGCTGCCAAGCCACAGTTCGGCGTACTCGCCGACTCGGTGCGCAAGTTCAACGCCCAGGGCGCCCGCGTCCACCTGGCGGGCACGTTCCATCTGGAGTCCTGCGCCGACGAGGTCGGCACGCTCGAGGTGGCCGGGCTGCACCAGCTGCCGCGCACCGTGGCGCACCGCAGCCAGGCGCTGCGGCGCAAGGCCCGCACCTCGCCACTCGGTATGCGGGTGTGGATGCAGTCCAAGGGCGACGCGTGGCTGCGCGCCCAGGCCCGCAAGGCGGATGTCCTGGTCGCCCTCGACCCGGGCGCCGTGTACACCGTGTGGCGTCTCGCCCAGTACAACCGCAGCGCCGAGGCCATGTTCGGACTCGCGCCCGCCCTGAAGGCCGTCGAGGGTCTCCAGGCTCAGGGAGGCAGCGTCACCCGCCGTTCGGCGCTGCCGCCCCTGGACGCCGTCGCCCGCGATGTGCGCCGCTCCGTGGACGGGCTGCCGGCCGCGGTGATGCGCACCGCCACGGCGCGCCCGGTGATGCGCTCCAGCGTGGGTGCCCGGCTGTGGCGCACCGCCGTCACCGCGCCCGGTGTGCCGACCAAGGTGCGGGCCGCGACCTCTCGTTATGTCGCCGAGGGCATGCAGTGGGCGGGCCGTACCAGCGGCGCGGCCATAGCACTCGTCGCGGCGGCGTCCAAGATCCCGGACCTCGGGCTCAGGGCGCAGCTCATGGACGAGGCCGTGATGAAGGAGATCACCAAGGGCATCAGCCCGCGTGATCTCGGCAAGGCGGTGGCAGCCCAGCTCGCCCACGCGGACGAGCAGTTCGCGGCGGGCAAGACGGCGAAGGCCGCTTCGGCCCTGGACCGTGCGCTGTTCCTGGACTTCCACCGGGTGCTGCACATCGACCAGCTGACCTCTCCGCTGGCGAAGGACGCCGAAGGCTTCGTCAAGCCGCTGTACCGCTCCAAGGCGATGCAGGCGCTGAGCCGTCCCCAGGGCCGCAAGGTCCCCGCGGCGCCCGCGCCCAAGGATCGTCCGCTGCGGCTGCTGGTGACCACGAGCGCCAACGACAACTTCCTCCACCACATCCTGGAGCACTTCGGGAACCACCCCGACGTGGAGCTGCGCTACCTCGACCTGGCCGCTTCGAAGCATCTGAAGCGGATCTCCTGGGCGGGCCGGCGCATGCTGGAGGACCGTCTCGCGGGCGGCACCAGCGACTACCAGGAAGAGGTGGAGCGCCTGATGCGCCCGTACCTCGACTGGGCCGACACGGTCTTCGTGGACTGGTCGGTGGGTCCCGCCGGAATGCTCACCACCATCGACCCGGGCGACACCCGGATCGTGGTGCGGCTGCACAGCTACGAGGCGTTCACGCGCTGGCCGCACATGACGGACTTCTCGCGGATCGACGACCTCGTGTTCGTCGCCCCGCACGTCAAGGACCTGGCGGCTTCCCTCGTCCCGCAGCTGCGCGGCGAGTCGGCGCCCCGCTTCCACGTCCTCGACAACGCCATGGACCTGTCGGGCTTCGCCCGTCCGAAGCCGGCCGAGGCCCGCTTCAACCTGGGTCTGGTCGGGATAAGCCAGGTCGCCAAGGACCCCAAGTGGGCCGTGGAGGTCCTGGAGCGGGTACGCAAGCACGACGAGCGCTACCGGCTGATCCTCGTCGGCGGTGACATGGACCCGAAGACCAGCCGTGCGACCCGGGAGTACCGCCGCGAGTTCGAGCAGGAGCTGGCTCCGCTGGAGGAGTCCGGCGCCGTGGTCCGGCTGGGGCCGACGGACGACGTGCCCTCGAAGCTCGCGGAGATCGGCACCATCATCAGCTCCTCGGTGCGCGAGGGCTGCCATGTCGGCCTGATGGAGGGCGCGGCGAGCGGCGCGGTCCCGGTCGCCCGCGACTGGCCCTTCTACGCCGGCAAGCCGAACAGCGCCCGGACCCTCTACCCGGAGGGCTGGGTGGTCGGCTCCCCCGAGGAGGCGGCGAAGCGCATCCTCGAGAGCACGGCCACCGAGGACGCCTGGCGCGAAGCGGGCAAGCTGGCGGCCGAGCACGCACTGTCGGTGTGGGACTGGCCCGTGGTGCGCAAGCACTTCGAGGAGCTGTTCCTCGACGAGCGGTGAGCGGTGAGCGGTCAGCGATAGGCAAGGGAGAAGGGCCCCGGGACATGTCCCGGGGCCC
>NZ_JBHWIW010000094.1:0-5770 GCF_042731955.1 Streptomyces sp. NPDC059828
GCGCCTGGCGGCGCGGCACCTCTTGTTGGGCCCCTTCGGGGCCGGCGGCCGCGGGGCGGCCGGGGTCCGCTGGCGCGGACCGGGCCCTCCTTCGTCGGGCCGCACGGACGCCCCTGGCGGGGCGACTGCCTTACACGGTGCCGCACGCAGTGTTGCGGTTCGCTCCGCGACCGCTGGCGATACCGGCGCTTCGCGCCGTGCGGGGCGATCCGCTGCGCTGGATCAGTGCGCAGTGCGCGCTCCGCGCGGCGGCCGCCGCTCCGCGGAGGCGGGGCCCGCTGGGCGGGCCGGCCGGGACTGTCCCCGTCAAGAAGTGCCGCCCCCGGGCCCATACCTGGCCGTGGTGGAGGAGAGGGACTGCCTCCGGCGGGGGCCCTTACTCCCAAGGGGTGCGAGTGCGGGGGCGAGTTGGGGCCCGTTGGGTGGCTGGGGTGGAGGGGTGGCCGGGGTCTCCCCTCGGCCGGTCGGTCACCCGGAGGGCTACCCGGAACCCGGCGGGGGCCGCCAGGCCGAGCCGCTTCGCGGTCGCGCGAGCGCGAGCCTGGCACCCCCGCCGGAACCCGGGTACGGGCGAGCCTGCCCGACCGACCGAGGGGAGCCCCCGCCCACCGGGCGGAGCCGTGGCGGACGCCGCCCGGCCAGGCCGCCGCCGGTGGGACGGAAACCGCCCCTGACCTGCGAAAATGTGTGATCCAGATCACTCCCCGAGACCCCTGTTTCAGGTGGACCCGGACCCCCAAATAAGGCAGAATTAGTGATGTTGGAAGGGGATGGCAGCCCCGGACGACGAACCCCGAACCTTCAACACCAGGGAGTGACCGTGACAACCGATCAGGTCGAGAACACGCCGGTGGACAACCGGTATCGGACCGTAACGCTCACCTTCGCCGGAGACGGCGAGTGCTCCGCGTGCGGACACGAGGACACCCCGCTGTACTCCGGCGGCGAACTCGCCCGCGTGTGCCCCGCGTGCGTGGCCGCGACCTTCCCGCCGCCTCCGTGGGAGGGTGACTGCCCTCCCGAGAAGGCGGACGTCGTGATCACCCACACCCGCGCCGACGGCACCCTTCTGGAGGGCTCGCGCAAGGGAGACGGGATCTTTGAGGCGATCCGCCCGTACGGGTGGCGGTTCTTCCCTTCGCTCGGATGCCTGGGTCTCAACCACTCCCGGGACAGGTCGGCGGACCGGTACAAGATCGACCCGGCAGCGAAGGCGATTCGTGAACTGGGCTTCACCGTGTGCGTCGTGGTCAACGAGGACGAGCGCCGCGCGTTCGCGGACGCCGAGGCCGACCGCGAGGAGCGGGCCGAGAGCCGGGCCGAACGGTTCGAGGACCGGGCCAGCCGTGCAACCGCATCGTCCGATGCGTCTTACCAGCGGTCGAAGCAGATCAGCGAGCGCTTTTACATGGGGCAGCCGATCTTGGTCGGGCACCACAGCGAGGGACGCGCCCGGCGGGATCATGCCCGGATGGACAACGCAATGCGCAAGTCCATCAACGAGGGAGAGCGCGCCAAGCACTGGGCCCAGCGGGCGGAGGCGTCCGGCGCGTACACGGAGCACCGCACGAACCCGGCCCGGACCCTGCGCCGGATCGAGACCAAGGAAGCGGACTTGCGCGGGGTCATCCGCTGGCAGCGCGGGGAGTCCAACAACGGCCATTCCGTGCGTCTGTCGCCGGCCGCTGTGGTCGAGCTCTCGCGGCGGCGCGACGAGCTCACCGAGGAGGTCGGTTACTGGCGGTCGATCGTGGCCAAGGCGGAGGCCGAGGGGTTCAAGGTGTGGGGGGCCGACGACTTCACCAAGGGCGATTTCGTGCGCTCCCTCGGATCTTGGTACGAGGTGCTGCGGGTCAACAAGAAGACGCTTACGGTGGCGTGGAACCTGCGTCTTGCTCCGAAGGCGGTCATGACCGCCGCAGATGCGACATTCGAGGACGGCCGTGTCGGCAGGCAGCCGGTGGACTACTCCGACGTCAAGACGCGCATGAGCGCCGGGGACATGGCGCGCTATCTGGAGCGGAACCGTACGCCGAGCATCGCCGACGCGAAGGCGCTCATGGACGGTGTGACCGCCGCCAGCACCGAGGGCCGGGACCAGGCCCCGGCGGAGGTGGAAGGGTCCGCCGACATCCCCGAGCGCCTGCGGGACCTGTTGGCCGAGGGCGAGCAGATGCTGAAGCTGCCCGAACGCGAGTGGAGTTTCACCAGCACGTGCGGGCGGGTGTACCGGGTGCGGATGGTCACCGGGCGGGACGTCACAGACCTGCGTTTTGAGGTCCGCACCGTCAACGCGAACGGTACGGCTGTCGGTGTGGGCAAGGACTGGCCCGGCACGTTGGAGGTGATCCGGGAGCACGCCGCGGCGGCCGGTGAGCACGAGGGCAAGCAGTGCCCGCGCTGCGGCCGGACGTGGGGCAAGGGGTTCGGGAGCCCGGAGGCCCCGGCCACCTGTACCCCAGGCCACTGGTCATACTGCGACCGCGCCGCTGTACCGGTGGAGCAGGACGCCCCCGAGGGCGCCCCGGCCAAGCCGAAGGCGAAGAAGCGCACGAACGGGCCGAAGATGGTCATCGTCACCGCCGCCTACGGGTCGAGGCAGGCCCGCATGGTCTACGCGAACGGCCGGGGCACCGTGCGCGAGGACATCCCGGCCGTCGTCATCGATGCGCCCGAGGGCGTGAAGTTCAACGAGGGCCCCGCCTCCGCCGCCATCTGGCAGGGGGTGGACGAGGTCCTGGAGAAGGCCGGGTTCGTGCGCCTCAGCGGGAACGGAGGTCGGACCGGAATCCGCTTCGGGGAAGTCCGCGCCAAGATCACCGAACGGGAGGATGCGGAGCCGGTCGCGGTCGAATCCGCGCCGCAGAGCCAGGGCACTGACAGCCCGGCGAGCTGAGCACCCCGCCGGGAAGCCCGACGCCGCCCCCCTCGGTCACGCGAGGCGGGCGGCGTCGTGGCGGCGGTTGCGGACACGCCTGGCGGCGTGGCGGTGTTGGTGGCCCGGTGCGTGCTCGCCGGCCCCGGCCTCCTTCGTCGGCCGGTGCCGTCGGCACCGGGCCGTGGACGCGCCTGGCGGCGCGGCACCTCTTGTTGGGCCCCTTCGGGGCCGGCGGCCGCGGGGCGGCCGGGGTCCGCTGGCGCGGACCGGGCCCTCCTTTGTCGGGCCGAAGCGGACGCCCCTGGCGGGGCGGCGACCTTGTCCCGGGTCCGCTGACGCGGACCGCCGGTCTGTCCGCTCCGGTCAGCGCTGCAGCCGGGCAGCACCGGGTCGCCGGGCGAGGCGAACACCAATGCCTCCGGCGGGCGCCGGGCCTGCCCAAGGGGCGCGGGGGTGGTGTGCCGCGTGCGGCCTGGTAGGTGGCTGAGGTGTAGGGGATGGGCGGGGGCTCCCCTCGGCTGACCGGTCACCCTTCGGGCTACCACCGAACCTGCGGGGGGTGCCAGGCCGAGCCGCTTCGCGGTCGCTTCGCGAGCCTGGCACCCCCCGCAGAACCGGCGGTCGGGCGGAGCTGCCCGGCCAACCGAGGGGAGCCCCCGCCCACGGGGCGGAGCCGTGGCGGGCCGCCGGGCAAGGCCAGCCCGGAGGAGACGGAAACCGCCCCTGACCTGCGAAAACATGTGATACGGATCACTCGCTCAGGACCCCCTTTCGGGTGGACTCAGACCCATAAATAAGGCAGAATTAGTGATGTCGGAAGGGGATGGCAGCCCCGGACGGCAGGCCCGAACCTTCAACACGAAAAGGACAGCCCGATGGGGTACAGGAAGCTCGCGCCGGACGCCCGGCGAGAACTCGGCAAGCGGCGCACGGCCGAACTGGCGGACCTTCTCCAGGCCGGATACGCCGCTATGGGACGGCGCGACGTGTGGGCGGCGGTCATGCGGGCCGGAGCCGTCCACCTGAACTACCCCGGAGCCGTCAACGCCATCGCCATCGGTCTCCAGGCCCCGGAGGCGACGCGCGTACTCAGCTACCGGGCGTGGCAGGACGAGGGGCGGCAGGTCCGCAAGGGTGAGGAGGGCATCCGGATCTGGGGGCCCATGCGAGGGCGGCGGGAGGATGAGGCGTCGACGCCGGAGGACTCCGAGCCCCGGGACGAGGCACCGGCGCGCGGGTGGGTCTCGAACGCGGTCTTCGACATCTCGCAGACCGACGGCCCGCCGGTCGCCCCCCGTCCGATCTCCGGCAGTCCCGCGCAGGTGGTCCGCAACCGGCTGATCGCCGCCCTGACCGCCCAGGGCGACCACCGCGCCTTCCTGATCAACGGGGTGCCCGCCGAGGCGATCGACCCGGAGGACGCATCCCGGGCCCTGCTGCTGAAAGTCGCCCGGACCGCCATCGAGTCCACGGCCGGAGTCGACGCCGAGCAGGTCGAGGCCGAAGCGGCAGCCGCCTCCCACGTCGCCGCCCGCATCCTCCGCGTGCCGCCGGGCCCCCTCCTGGTCCCGCCGTCCGCCGGATGGATCACCGCCGATCCGAAGAACCCGCCGATCAAGGCCAGCGCCGTCCGAGCGATCACGGTGGGCCGCAGCCTCGCGGAGCTGATCGGCGACGTCTGCCCCTGCTGCGACGGCACCCGCCACACGTTCGGCCGCGACCGCGCCGACGCCTGACCGCCCGTCGGGCCGGTGCCGCTTGGTACCGGCCCCCATCCCCCGAGAGGTAGACGTGAACACCGAAGCAGCCCAGTCCCCGGCCCCCGCCATCGAGGAGGCCCACCCCCGCACCAGCACCGTGCGGCACCGCACGCTTCCCCTGATCCTCGGAACCGTCACCGGGTACGGCACCGATCCCTTCACCGGCGGCGCGTTGGTCATGGTCGTCTGGCCCGGCATGGGCAAGCCGGCCGGATACAAGGCGGACGAGATCGCGCAGGAGGCGTAACCGTGCGGCAAGAGGATGTCGAGCGACTGCACGCGGAATCCCGCGTCCACCCGGTGCACGCGCCGGAACGGGACGGCGCCGGAGAAGTCCCCATGATCACGCTGGTTGGGGTGCACGTATCCGCGTACCTTGTCCTGGACCCCGACGGCGAAGCCCGGATGCGCCTGTCCGTCGACCGGGACGAGGTGGCACCGGTCGCACTCAACGGTGCGGGAGTTCTGCCGATCGAGCTGTTGATTGACGAGCAGCGCGTGTGGTGGGGAATCTAGGAACACGCACGTCACAGCGTTGACGCAGCATCCCGCATAAGGCATAATTAGTAGTGTCGGGAGGGGATGGCAGCCCCTCCCGGCAACAGCCCGAACCTTCAACACAGGAGTTCACATGACCACGACCCTTGAGCAGATGACCGCCTTCATCGTCGGCGACGCCGATGACGCGGCGCTGGACCACATCATCGAGGCCGTCAACACCCGGCGTGCGGCCGACCGCCGCAAGGCCGAGACCGTCGCCGCCGCCACGGTGACGAAGGGGGCGACGGTCCAGCTCGCCAAGCTCTCCCCCGCGTACCTCAACGGCCTTAAGGGGATCGTCGCCGAGGTCGACCGCCCCCGTCGCGGCAAGCCGCGTGCCACCGTGACGCTCGACGCGGACAGCACGGCCGTCCTGCGCTACAGCGGGAGCCGCAAGTTCTTCGTCGCCCCCGGCGTCACGAACTACGACCTCCACGGCGTCCCGCTCACCTGCTGCGTGACGGTCGAGGCGTCCGCCGCCGAGTAGCACCCGCCGCGCGACGCGGCCCGTCCCCCGCCGAGCCGGCCGGGGCGGGCCGCGTCGTGCTGTGCGGCGGCGGTAGCGGACACGCCTGGCGGCGTGGCGGTGTTG
>NZ_JBHWIW010000095.1:0-5495 GCF_042731955.1 Streptomyces sp. NPDC059828
TCGAAGCCGTTGAGGGCGATGACGAAGGGGAGGCCGCTGTTTTCGAAGTAGTCGACTGCGGGGAAGCAGTCGGCGAGTCTGCGGGTGTCGACGAGGACGACGGCGCCGATGGCGCCGCGGACGAGGTCGTCCCACATGAACCAGAAGCGGTCCTGTCCGGGGGTGCCGAAGAGGTAGAGGATCAGGTCCTGGTCGAGGGTGATGCGGCCGAAGTCCATGGCCACCGTGGTGGTGGTCTTGTCGCCGGTGTGGGTGAGGTCGTCGATGCCGGCTGATGCGGAGGTCATGACGGCTTCGGTACGCAGCGGGTTGATCTCCGAGACGGCGCCGACGAACGTGGTCTTGCCCACGCCGAAGCCGCCCGCCACCACGATCTTCGCGCTGGTGGTTGAGCGGGCTGCACCGCCGCTAGAGCTTGCGAAGTCCACTGAGCACCCTTTCGAGCAGTGTCACGTCTGGCTGTCCGCCGGCGGACTGGTCGCCGCCGGGCTGGTGGATGGCGACGAGTCCGGCCTCCGCCAGGTCGGCGACAAGGATCCGGGCAACGCCAAGAGGAATGGTGAGGAGTGCCGAGATCTCGGCCACCGACTTGATCTCGAAGCACAGCCGGCAGATCCGCTGGTGCTCGGGCAACTGCCCTTGCAGCCGCGAGGGATCGGCCGTGGTGCTGACCAGCGCCTCGATGGCGAGCTGGTAGCGCGGCCGGGTCCGGCCGCCGGTCATCGCGTAAGGACGCACCAGCGGGTTGTGGTTGCCCGAAGCCGGTGCGGACTCCGGGGCCCGGCGGGGTGCCACCGGCTGGATCCGGGGCGCCTGCTGCTGATCGTACGGCCCTTGCTGCTGGTCGTACGGCTGCTGAGGCCGCTGGTAAGGCTGGGGTCCGCCACCTCTGCTGGGTGCGGAGGGAAAGTTGAAGCGGTTCTGACCCTGCTCACCCGGAGCCTGGTGAGCACCGCCATATGGGTGTCCGCCTGGGGGTGTTGCCACTTCTTTTCCTCCTCCGCCGCGCCGTACGCCCGGTCCAAGTCCCTGTGGAGCCGCGCCACCGCACCTTACGGTGCGGTGGCCCCTAAACGCACTGCCTATCTGCTAGTTCAGAAGACTGCCCTGGAGTTCGGCGCGCAGGTCCGGGGTGAGGACCGTGCCCGCGCGGTCGACCAGGAGGGCCATCTCGTAGCCCACGAGGCCGATGTCGGCCTCCGGGTGGGAAAGCACGGCCAGCGAAGAGCCGTCCGAGATCGACATGATGAAGAGGAAGCCGCGCTCCATCTCCACCACCGTCTGGTTGACCGGGCCGCCTTCGAAGATGCGGGAGGCACCCGCGGTCAGCGAGGTGAGTCCGGACGCGACGGCCGCCAGCTGGTCGGCACGGTCGCGGGGGAATCCCTCGGACATCGCCAGCAGGAGTCCGTCGGCGGAGACCACCACGGTGTGGGACACCCCAGGGGTGTTGTCCACGAAGTTGGTGATCAACCAGTTCAGATTCTGCGCCGCCTGGCTCATCGGGCTCACACTAACGCTCCTGGTTGTAGGTGCTACCCGGGCCGAAGCCCGATCCGTTCGTGTCCGTTCCCGCGTTGCGACCCTTCTGGATGCCACGCCGCAGGTTGCTCAACCTGCCGCGGACGTCTTCGGGGGCGCGGGAGACCTGGGGGCCTCCCTGCGGGGTCTGCTCCGCGGTTCCCTCGACCAGATTGGCCTTGGGAATGCGCCGGGGCAGACCGGACGAGGTGACTCCGCCCGCCTTGGGCTCACGGAGCTTCTCGGCCCGCTGCCAGCGCTCGTCGTTCTTCGAACGCCAGTCGTCGGGGCCTTCCGTCTCCGCCTGCCCGTTACGCGGTGCCGCAGATGCCTGCGGGGCCCGCGCGGCCGGAGCCGTCTTCTGTCCTGCCTGACCGCTGCCGGCCTCGTCGGACTGCCACTGTGCCCGCTGGCTGGTGCCACCGGTGCCACCGGTGCCGGCGGCGCCACTGGCACCACGACGCGGCAGACCGGCGTCGGTCAGCGCATGGCCGTTGCTGGGGGTGGGACCCGGACGTTCGAAGCCTACGCGCTCGGAGCCGTTCGCGGGAGCGCCGGGAGCAGATTCCGCATCCGTCCGGTACTCCGGTTCGTACGCGCCCTGGTAACCGCCCTGATCGGACCAGTCTTCCTGGTGAGAGCGCTGCGCGAAGGAGTTGTCGTACTGCTGGCGCTGTTCCTGCGGAGCACTGTACGGAGCTTCCGTATAGCCCTGCTCGGCGGACTCCGGGTAACCGGCGGAAACCTGGTACTCGCCCGTGTTCCCGTAGCCGTCGGAGCCCTCGTAGCCGTAGCCGTTCTGCTCGTACGCGGGACCCGGCTCCTGGGCCGCGAAGCCCTGCTCGTAGGCGCCGTCGGCGTACTGGCCGTCCCCGGCCCCGTACCCGCCGTCCTCGCCCGCGTACTGACCGTCTGCGCCCGCGTACTGGCCGTTCTGGTACTGGCCGTCGCCGTACTGCTCCTGGCCGCCGTACGGCTCCTGCTGGGCCTCGTCGCGGAACAGCGGACGGTCGCCGCCCTGTACCTGCGCCTCGAGCGCGGCACGGCGCTCCCCGCGCATCAGGGAGCGGCCCACCGGGTCCAGACGCTGGCCGTCGCCGGCCTGCTGCTCCTCGTAGCGGGAGTCGTCGAAGCCCAGCTCCGCGGCGGTGCGCATGGTGGTGGGCGTGAAGCTGGCCTGCTGCGTCGGGATCATCTGCGAGACGGTGAAGTCCTCTTCGTTCACCGGAGCGGCACCGCCACCGCCACCGTGGGTGATCGCGTCCGGAAGCATCACGAGGGAGGTCGTACCGGCCTGCTCGCCCGAGGGGCGGAGCTGGACACGGACACCGTGCCGGTCGGCGAGCCGGCCGACCACGAACAGGCCCATGCGCTGCGAGACAGCGGCGTCCACCGTGGGCGGATTGGCCAGCTTGTGGTTGATGTCGGCGAAGTCCTCCGCGGTCAGGCCGATGCCCTTGTCGTGGATCTCGATCATCACGCGGCCGTCGGGCAGCCGGGTCGCGGTGACCCGGACCTTCGTCTGCGGCGAGGAGAAGGTGGTGGCGTTCTCCAGCAGCTCGGCCAGCAGGTGCACGAGGTCGGTCACGGCCTGGCCGTGTATCTCGGTGTCGGGCACACCGGTCAGCTCGATGCGCTCGTACGACTCCACCTCGGACGAGGCGGCGCGCAGCACGTCCACCAGCGGTACCGGCTGGTTCCAGCGGCGGCCGGGCTCCTCGCCCGCGAGGACGAGGAGGTTCTCGCCGTTGCGGCGCATACGGGTCGCCAGGTGATCCAGCTTGAAGAGGTTCTCCAGCTGGTCCGGGTCCGCCTCGTTGTTCTCCAGGTCGGTGATCAGGGTCAGCTGGCCCTCGATCAGCGACTGGTTGCGGCGCGAGAGGTTCGTGAAGATCGCGTTGACGTTGCCCCGCAGCATGGCCTGTTCGGCGGCGAGCCGGACGGCCTCCCGGTGGACCTGGTCGAAGGCCCGGGCGACCTCGCCGATCTCGTCCTTGGTGTCGATCGAGATCGGCTGTACGCGGGTGTCGACCCTGCCGGGCTCGGTACGCGACAGCTGGTCGACCAGCATCGGCAGACGCTGCTCGGCGATGCCGAAGGCGGCGGTGCGCAGCTCGCGCATCGAGCGGCTCATCTGGCGGGCCATCAGGCCGGCCAGGATGAACGCGGTGAGCAGCGCGATGACGACCAGCAGACCGTCGACGATGGCGTCGGTCTTGGCCTCGTCGGCGATCCGGGACGCCTCGGTCACCGACTTCGCCACGAGACCGTCCTCGATCTCGGTGTAGCCGTCGAACTTCGCGGTGGCGGCGTACTTCCAGATCGTCGGCGTCACGCCCTTGGCGGCGAGCTCGTCGGGGTCGGCCCCGCTGCCGATGGCAGCGACCAGGGTGTTGTACACGGAGCCGTCTTCCGAGGCCTCCGGGGCCTTGAAGTCGATACCCGCGGCTGCGGCCTGCTTGGCGGCCTCGGCGAGCTTCTCGGCCCCCTCACGGGACTTCTGGCCCATGACCGTCTTCAGCTTCTCGGTGTCCTCGGTGGAACCGCCGGAGACGTACTCGGCGAGCGCGATGTTCTCCAGGTAGGCGTAGGACGAGAACGCGATGGTCTGCCCGGACCTGACGGCCGGCTTCTTGCTCGGGCGGACCAGCAGGTGCATGCCGATGGACCGCTGAAGCGACTCGGCGGCCTTCGCCAGCTGGATCGCGTAGACCATCCGGCCATAGCTCGTGATGTTTCCGGTGCCGAAACCGAGCTCGTTGGAGAACTCCATGAGGGAGTGCTGGACCAGCACATAGCCCTCTTCGGTCGCGACCGGGCCGCCCTTGCCGCCTTCCTTCGTGGGGGACTCCACGCTGGTGGTGTAGGCGGTCTCGCGGATCTGCTGGAGCTTCGGCTCCTCCGTGCGGAAGAGCTTGAGGCGGCGCTCCAGACCCTGCTTGTCCGGCATGTCCGCGACGGCCGCGTCGAACTTCTTCCGGGCCTCGTCGGTGGCAGCGCGGTACTTGCGGACGTCGGCGTCGTTGGAGCCCTTGCCCTCGAGCAGCGGCTGGGCGGTGAGGTCACGCTCGTTGAGCAGCGCCTGGCCGTAGTCCGAGGCGGCGCGCACGATCTGCGCCGTCTTCTCGGCGTCCCGCGCCTCGTTCCAGGTGTCGACCGATCCCTTCACCTGGAAGCCGCCCATGACCAGGCCGACCAGAACGGGGATCAGCAGGATCGCGTTCAGCCGGGTGGGCACACGCCAGTTGCGCGGGGACAGCTTGCTGGAGCTGCCACCGGTGGGGGGCGCGACGGGCTGCACATCCGCAGGCGACGCCGCTACGCGCGGGGGCGGGGTGAAGTTGCCCCGCGCCTGCTGCTCTGCGGAGCTTGTATTGCTTCGCCTCACTCGACCAACAACCTCTCGGCGTCGGCACCTGTGTTGTGCCGAAAATTGTTCAGGGCCGTACTACTCACGAGTTCGTCGATTTCAGCACGCCAACCGGGTCCGTTCCAAACATTAGGAAAAGCCACGCCGGGCCCTCCTGGACGGCTGATAAACCGGACATAAAGAGCGAAGCTGCTGCAAAATGCGGGCCGCCGATGAGCACAGTGGTACTAGCCGGATGCGTCGGGTGTCCGCACCCTGGCAATTCTCTGTCGAAACGTTATGAACACGCAGGCGGACCGTGTCAAAGGACACAGCCCGCCTTGTTCGCGCTACGACAACTGTCGCATACACAAAACTACTTGAGTCGTGCCATGAGTGCATGTTCGACGAGGGTGATGAGTCCGCTTTTGGCGTCGGCGCGGTGGCGGGCGTCGGTGGTGATGATGGGGGTGTCGGGGCCGATCTGGAGGGCTTCGCGGACTTCGTCGGGTGTGTAGGGCTGATGTCCGTCGAAGCCGTTGAGGGCGATGACGAAGGGGAGGCCGCTGTTTTCGAAGTAGTCGACTGCGGGGAAGCAGTCGGCGAGTCTGCGGGTGTCGACGAG
>NZ_JBHWIW010000096.1:0-5154 GCF_042731955.1 Streptomyces sp. NPDC059828
GGCGTTCTTTTTTTTTAAAAACACCCACCAAGTTTTACTACCGAAAGGGCCTCCCCTCCCCCGACGGAACGTTCCGTCGGCGGGCGGCTTCCGTTCACAGATACCCTTGACAGGTGACCGACGCCCAAGAGACCGCAGCAGCGCCAGACCTGCGCACCCCCGGGGGCGGCCCCCCGGATGACGGCTTCGCGGTCGACGGGGCGCCGATCCCCCTGTTGGAGCCGCGCGAGGGTGTTCCCCCGGTGGTCGCGGCACCCGGGGACCTCGCGTCCGTGATCGCCTTGTTCGCCGCCGGGAGCGGACCCGTGGCCGTGGACGCCGAGCGCGCCTCGGGCTACCGGTACGGCCAGCGGGCGTACCTCGTCCAGCTGCGCAGGGAAGGCGCGGGCACGGCACTGATCGACCCGGTCGGCTGCGGCGATCTCTCCGGACTCGGCGAGGCACTGGCCGGTACCGAGTGGATCCTGCACGCCGCCACACAGGACCTGCCCTGTCTGCGCGAAATAGGCATGGTGCCGACCCGGCTCTTCGACACCGAGCTGGCCGGGCGACTCGCGGGCTTCCCGCGCGTGGGTCTCGGCGCCATGGTCGAGTCTGTGCTCGGCTACGCGCTGGAGAAGGGCCACTCGGCCGTGGACTGGTCGATCCGGCCCCTGCCGGATCCATGGCTGCGGTACGCGGCCCTGGACGTGGAGCTGCTGGTCGACCTGCGGGACTCGCTGGAGAAGGAGCTCGACCGCCAGGGGAAGCTGGAGTGGGCCCAGCAGGAGTTCGAGGCGATCGCCTCCGCCCCGCCCGCCCCTCCGCGCAAGGACCCCTGGCGCCGCACCTCGGGAATGCACAAGGTGAGGCGGCGCCGGCAGATGGCGGTCGTACGGGAGTTGTGGACGGCGCGCGACAAGGTTGCGCAGCGGCGGGACGTCTCACCGGGCAAGGTGCTGAGCGACTCGGCGATCATCGAGGCGGCCCTCGCCGTGCCGGTGGACGTGCAGGCGCTGACCGCGTTGCCCGGGTTCGGGCACCGGATGGGGCGCCGTGCGCTGGAGCAGTGGCAGGCGGCGGTGGACCGCGCCCGGGACCTGCCGGACGCGGATCTGCCGCAGCCGGGGCAGCCGGTGGCGGGTCCGCCGCCCCCGCGCTCCTGGGCGGACAAGGACCCTGCCGCGGCAGCTCGCCTGTCGGCGGCCCGTACTGCGGTCTCGGCCCTCGCGGAGCGGCTGAACCTGCCCCAGGAGAACCTGATCACCCCTGACACGGTGCGCCGGGTCTGCTGGGAGCCTCCGGTCGCGGCTCCCGAAGAGGTGTCTTCGGCCCTGCGCGCGTTCGGCGCGCGTGAGTGGCAGATCGAGCAGGTGACCCCGCTGCTGACGCGCGCGCTCTCGGCAGCGCCCTGAGACGGGTCGGGACGTCCCCCGGACGAGGTCCGGGGGGAGTTCGAGGACGGGCACCACGGCCGCCCACACGGGGGACGGCACACCGCGAGACCCGCCCACCCCGTGGCTCCGCGGCTCCACAGGACGCCGCCCCCCGGTGTGACCTTCGCCGCTCCCCGCTCCAGGTGTGGGCAACCCAGTTACCCACAAGTAGCATGAGGGCAAGCGCGCGCTTAGCCGCGCACGCAGCAGTGCCACCCCGCACCCTGGAGGAGAGCCATCGTGCCTCGTACCGTCAGGGACGTCGTCTTCGTCGACGGCGTCCGCACCCCGTTCGGCAAGGCGGGCCCGAAGGGCATCTACCACGAGACCCGCGCCGACGATCTCGTCGTGAAGGCCATCCGGGAGCTGCTGCGCCGCAACCCGGACCTCGACCCCAAGAAGATCGACGAGGTCGCCATCGCCGCGACCACGCAGATCGGTGACCAGGGCCTGACCATCGGCCGCACCGCCGGCATCCTCGCGGGGCTGCCGCAGTCCGTGCCCGGCTACTCCATCGACCGCATGTGCGCGGGCGCGCTGACCGCCGTCACCGCGGTCGCGGGCAGCGTGGCCTTCGGTGCGTACGACATCGCCATCGCCGGCGGTGTCGAGCACATGGGCCGCCACCCGATGGGCGAGGGCGTCGACCCGAACCCGCGCTTCGTGTCGGAGAAGCTCGTCGACCAGTCGGCCCTGTTCATGGGCATGACGGCGGAGAACCTGCACGACCGCTACCCCTCCATCACCAAGCAGCGCGCCGACGAGTACGCCGTGCGCTCGCAGGAGAAGGCCGCCAAGGCCTACGCCAACGGCAAGATCCAGCAGGACCTGGTGCCGGTCTCCGTGCGCCGCACCAACCCGGACGCCGGCGAGACCGGCTGGGGCCTGGTCACCGCCGACGAGCCGATGCGCCCGGGCACCACGCTGGAGAACCTGACCGGCCTGAAGACCCCGTTCCGCGTCCACGGCCGCGTCACCGCCGGTAACGCCGCGGGCCTGAACGACGGCGCCACCGCCTCGCTCATCGCCTCCGAGGACTTCGCCCGCGAGAACAACCTCCCGGTCAAGATGCGCCTCGTCTCGTACTCCTTCGCGGGTGTCGAGCCCGAGGTCATGGGCTACGGCCCGATCCCGGCCACGGAGAAGGCCCTCGCGCAGGCCGGCCTGTCCATCGAGGACATCGGCCTGTTCGAGATCAACGAGGCCTTCGCCGTCCAGGTCCTGGCCTTCCTCGAGCACTACGGCATCGCCGACGACGACGCGCGCGTCAACCAGTACGGCGGCGCCATCGCCTTCGGTCACCCCCTCGCCTCCTCCGGCGTCCGTCTGATGACGCAGCTGGCCCGCCAGTTCGAGGAGCAGCCGGAGGTCCGCTACGGCCTCACCACGATGTGCGTCGGCTTCGGCATGGGCGCCACCGTGATCTGGGAGAACCCGCACCACAAGGACGCCGGAGGCAACAAGTGAGCACCACCGCTGAGCTCCTGAAGGGCGCGGCCGAGCTGTTCCCGGACGAGGTCGTCACCCAGGCGCACGTACGCCACCTCGACCTCCCCGGCGGCGCGGGCAAGTTCGCCCTCATCACGCTGGACAACGGCTTCGACCACACCAAGCCGACCACCTTCGGGCCGCAGTCGCTCGCGAACCTGAACCTCGCGATCGACCAGGTCGAGAAGGAGGCGTCCGAGGGCGCCGTCGTCGGCGTCGGCATCACGGGCAAGCCCTTCATCTTCGCCGTCGGCGCCGACCTCAAGGGCGTCGAACTGCTGAAGCAGCACGCGGACGCGCTGGCCATCGGCAAGGGCGGCCACGACGTCTTCAAGCGGCTGTCCGCGCTCGCCGTCCCGACCTTCGCGTACTACAACGGCGCGGCCATGGGCGGCGGTGTCGAGGTCGGTCTGCACTGCTCGTACCGCACGGTCTCGCAGGCCCTGCCGGCCTTCTCGCTGCCCGAGGTCTTCCTGGGCCTGGTCCCGGGCTGGGGCGGCTGCACCATCCTGCCGAACCTGATCGGTGCGGACCGTGCCGTCTCGGTGATCATCGAGAACTCGCTCAACCAGAACAAGCAGCTCAAGGGCAAGCAGGTCTTCGAGCTCGGCATCGCCGACGCGATCTTCGAGGGCGCCGACTTCCTGGAGCAGTCGCTGATCTGGACCGCGTCCGTCCTCAAGGGCGAGATCGCGGTGGAGCGCGCCGAGATCGACCGTGGTGAGGGCTGGGACCAGGCCGTCGCCCGCGGCCGGTTCATCGCCGACTCCAAGGTGCACGGTGCGGCCCCGGCCGCGTACCGCGCCCTCGACATCATCGAGGCGTCCAAGGACGGCGACCTCCAAAAGGGCTTCGACGCCGAGGACACCGCCCTCGCCGACCTGATCATGGGTGGCGAACTGCGCTCCGGCATCTACGCCTTCAACCTGGTGCAGAAGCGCGGCAAGCGCCCCGCAGGCGCCCCGGACAAGAGCCTGGCCCGCCCGGTCACCAAGGTCGGTGTCGTCGGCGCCGGTCTGATGGCCTCCCAGCTCGCGCTGCTCTTCCTGCGCCGCCTCGAGGTGCCGGTGGTGCTCACCGACATCGACCAGGAGCGCGTCGACAAGGGTGTGGGCTACGTCCACGCCGAGATCGAGAAGCTGCTGGGCAAGGGCAGGATCAACCAGGACAAGGCCAACCGCCTCAAGGCGCTGGTGAGCGGTGTCCTGGACAAGGCCGAGGGCTTCGCGGACGCGGACTTCATCATCGAGGCCGTGTTCGAGGAGATGAGCGTCAAGCAGAAGGTGTTCGCGGAGGTCGAGGCCGTCGCTCCGGCGCACGCGATCCTCGCCACCAACACCTCCTCGCTGTCGGTCTCGGAGATGGCCTCCAAGCTCCAGCACCCGGAGCGTGTGGTCGGCTTCCACTTCTTCAACCCCGTCGCGATCCTGCCGCTCCTGGAGATCGTCCGCGGTGAGAAGACGGACGACGCCTCCCTCGCCACCGCCTTCGGTGTCGCGAAGAAGCTGAAGAAGACCGCGGTCCTCACCAAGGACGCCCCCGCGTTCGTCGTGAACCGCATCCTGACCCGCTTCATGGGCGAGATCCAGAACGTCATCGACGAGGGCACCCCGGTGGCCACCGCCGAGAAGGCCATCGAGCCGCTCGGACTGCCGATGTCGCCGCTGGTCCTGCTCGAGCTGGTCGGCCCGGCCATCGGCCTGCATGTCTCCGAGACCCTCAACCGCGCCTTCCCGGAGCGCTTCACGGTCTCCAAGAACCTGGCCGCGGTCGTCAAGGCCGGCAAGCGCGGCTTCTACGTCTACGACTCGGGCAAGCCGGAGCTGGACCCGGAGGTCGCCGCCCTCCTCGAGCAGGGCGACAACGTCCTGACGGAGGAGCAGGTCCGCGACCGCGTCCTGGACGCGGTGGCGCAGGAGATCGGGCTGATGCTGGAGGAGGGTGTCGTCGCCGAGGCGCAGGACATCGACCTCTGCCTGATCACGGGCGCCGGCTGGCCCTTCCACCTGGGCGGCATCACGCCGTACCTGGACCGCGAAGGTGTCTCGCAGCGAGTGAACGGCAAGCCGTTCCTGGCGCAGGGCGTCGCGAGCGTCCCCGCGTAGGGCGCACCACGCAACGGCGAACGGGCCGTACGGGATTCCGATCCCGTACGGCCCGTTCGTGTTTGTCGCGTTCGTGTGGTCCGGTGCGTGCTGTCCCGTGCGTGCGGGAGACGGGAACGGCGGCCGTACCCGGGCTTCCCGGGTAC
>NZ_JBHWIW010000097.1:0-5017 GCF_042731955.1 Streptomyces sp. NPDC059828
CCGCCGAGCCACCTCAACGCGGCCTTGCAGCGGCATAGCGCGGTCACCGTCCGCTACCGACGCCCTTGACAAACCTGATTGGGAATCACTGAAATAGCCGCATCCCCATTCGCCGGAAGGCCTCCCCCATTATCCCTGGGGATGCAGCGCCGACGCACACTCGATAGGATTCAAGATCGTCGGCGTTCGGTGGATTTACCGGTGCTCCACCATCACCGGAGCAGTGGCCCCATCGATGGAGGACGGCCATGGCAAAAATCCTTGCGGTGCTCTATCCGGACCCCGTGGGCGGATATCCCCCCGACTACGCCCGCGGCGAGATTCCCACCATCACCGGCTATCCGGGCGGTCAGACCGCGCCGACCCCACAGGCCATCGATTTCACCCCGGGGCACCTCCTCGGCTGCGTCTCGGGAGAACTGGGACTACGTCGGTTTCTGGAGGACCGGGGTCACACCTTCGTCGTCACGAGCGACAAGGAGGGGTCGGACTCCGACCTGGACCGCGAGCTTCCCGACACCGACGTGGTCGTCTCGCAGCCGTTCTGGCCCGCCTATCTGACCCCCGAACGCATCGCCGCGGCTTCCCGGCTCAGGCTCGCGATCACCGCGGGGATCGGGTCAGATCATGTCGACCTGCCGAGCGCCATCGCTCACGGCATGACCGTGGCCGAGGTGACATTCAGCAACAGCATCAGTGTGTCGGAGCACGCAGTGATGCAGATTCTCACCCTGGTACACAACTACATGCCCGCTCACGAGTGGGTGACCACCAAGAAGGGCTGGAACATCGCCGACAGCGTCTCGCGCTCCTACGACCTCGAAGGCATGGACGTCGGCGTCCTCGGCTCCGGCCGAATCGGCAAGGCGGTACTGCGCCGCCTCAAGCCGTTCGGCGTCACGCTGCACTACTGCGACGTGCACCGGCTGGCCAAGGAGGTCGAGGAGGAGCTGGAGCTGACCTGGCATCCCGACGCCCGTTCGCTGGCCTCCTCCGTCGATGTGCTCTCGATCCACGCTCCGCTGCATCCACAGACGATGAACCTCTTCGACGACGAGCTGATCGGGGCCATGAAGCGCGGCTCGTACATCGTCAACACCGCACGGGCGCTCATCGTCAACCGGGACGCCGTGGTGCGGGCTCTCAACAGCGGCCAACTGGCCGGCTACGCCGGTGACGTCTGGTACCCGCAGCCGCCGCCGCCCGACCATCCCTGGCGCACCATGCCCTACGAGGCGATGACGCCGCACGTGTCCGGATCGACCCTTTCGGCACAGACGCGCTACGCGGCCGGTACGCGGGAAATCCTGGAGTGCTGGTTCGACGGGCGCCCCATCCGCCCGGAGTACCTAATCGTCGAAGGCGGTGGGCTCGCCGGGACGGGAGCGAGTTCCTACACAGTCACCGAATGACCGACACGGGCAGGGGATCGTCCGACGGAGAAGAAATCAGCTGACGATTCAATAGCGACCCAGCACCCCCGCCGCGAGTCGATTCACCCATGATTTACCGGGCGGGAGTTCGAGTCCTTCGTCACCGAACGTCTCGGCGCTCACCTGGCACTCGCTGGCACAGTGACGCAGGCCGACAAGGCTCCTGGCTCCATCTCCATGTGGGCGATCGAGAGCGAGGAGAAAGCACGCGAGATCGCGGCCGCCTTCCATGCCGCTCTCCACTGTCTCCACGCTCTCCAGCAGCTTTGCATCACTGTTCATGGAGAAATCCTGGAGATGGTCTTGAGACTAGGTCCCTGAAGCACCAACGGAGACCGGCACAGCCCAACGGAGCCGGGGGGCAAGAGCTCCCATCACGTCCACCGTCGACCCAGGTGCGAAGCCGAGCAGACGGGGGGACGGGATGGGAGCTGGGGAGAGTGGTGGGTGAGGAAGTGAGGCGGCTAATTAGTCGCGCTTGGGCCAGATCGGGCCCTGGTCGGTCCAGATGACGCCCTTGTTGCGGCACAGGCAGAAGGGGTGGCCGATCGGGTCGGTGTAGACCTGCCAGCCATAGCCGTTGGGGCCGATGAAGTCCTGCCTCAGCGTCGCGCCGAGGTCGAGGACGCGGCGTTGCTCGGACTCGATCTCGTCCACTTCGAAGTCGAGGTGGAACTGCTTGGGGTGCTCACTGTCGGGCCACTGTGGAGCGCGGTAGTCCTCCACCCGGATGAATGCCAGCTCGATCTCGCCGAACTGGACGCCGGCCCAGTCCTCGGAGCTGCCTTCCTTGATCGGACGGCCCGTCATCTCGGAGTAGAAAGCCGCCAGCTTCATCGTGTCCGGGCAGTCGATAATGAAATCGGTGAGTCGCAGCATCTCGCGATCTTGTCACAAGCCAGGCAGCGAACGTGATCTGCTCGGGAGCGGCCTTCTTCGTTACTGCCAGGAGCTTCGCCTCTTCGCTGCTGCCTTGGTCCGGAAGCGAATGGCATCACCATTAACGTCGCGCATCGTTGCGTACTTGGCCAGCGCGAGCGAGTACCGGCCGCGCCAGTAGCCACCGAGGTTCAGCGCGCGCCCGCCAGGCTGCCGCCCACCCCGCCCTGCCTAGCCGCGGGTCGCGGTGGATACCCCGAGCGCGGCCAGCGTGAAGGCATCCCGCAGCTCTCCCGTACGGATCGCCTTCGCGATTTCGCCCGGAGTCCACCAGCGCGCGGCAGCGATCTCAGCGTCGCCGACCGAGCCGGGCACAGTGGGGCGTCACCCTGAACCGCGACCTCGACAACGGCAACCTCGTTCTCCAGCATGCCGGAGTCGACGTCCAGGTACGCGACTACAGCCGCTGCGGAGCCCACCAGTCCCGTCTCCTCGACCAGTTCGCGCATCGCGTCCCAGGCAGGATCGGTCTCGCCGAAGCCTCGCGGCAGTTCCCAGGCCCACCTGCCAACGGTCGGTCGCCACTGGCGGACCATCACCCAGCGCTCCGCCTGCGCCACCCGCGAACCCTGCGGCTGTCCCCTCCGCGAGCAGGCTGGTCACCAGGCCCATCCCACCACCCGCAGCCACCTGAGCCGTGACCCCACGTGTGGTCTGTACGAACCGCTGGAGACGGGTCACCGGCGCCTCGTCCAAGCCACCGGGCGGTGGCTCCTTCGTACGCGCCCCGAGCAGGTCGCCCACCTCCTGCAGCGCGACGAGATCGTGCCGCTGCCACCATCCGGTGAGGGCGTCGGCCGCGTCATCGGTGTAACGCTGCCATTGCTCCCCGCTCATCATGCCGAGCCTCAGCTCGAACCGGGTCGGATAGGCCACGACCGGTGTCTGCTCCCTCAGCATCGCTGCCTCCCGACGTCGGACGCCGCGTCGGGGTGAGGGCATCCCGAGCAGGCAACCTTCGCTCGCCGCAATCGCCCGGTAGTACGTCTCGTCGAAGGACTCGCGCAGCATCTGTGCGTCCGCCTGCGCCGCGGGGTCACCGGAACGCAGCAAAGAGTCAAGGCTCTCGTACAGGCGACTGCGGTGGGGCAGGCCGTTCACGTCGAACTCCCCGCTGGTCCAGGCAGTGAGCACCGCCCGGCCGTCCTCACTGGCCGTGTCCTCCGGGCGCGGCGGGGGCCGCATCGCGTACGCGGCGGCATAGTCGGCCGGCACCAGGGGACTGACCTCCAGCAGTCCGCGCCCGGCGGCCTCCAGCCAGTCACCCCAACGGGCGACCGTGCGCCGCCGCAACGGAGTGTCGAGGACACCGGTCGCCGCCAGCAGCCGGTCCGCCATACCGACCGGGCTCTCCGCGGGTAAGGCTGCGACCGCAGCCTCGCTGTCCCCGTGGGCGGCCAGCTCCCGCTGGAGTCGCAGGCACTGTTCGTCGGGTATCGGGAGGGAGGAGAAAAGAAAGCCGGTCGAGAGCATCGCGATGAGCTGCCCGGCCAGGTCCGCGTTCCGGGAGTTCACCCGGATCGGCAGCACCGCACCACCGCCGATCGCCCGAATCGCCAGCTCGTCGAGGAGCGCGGCGGGCCGGAGCGCCGCGAGACGGCTCCATCGAGCAGTTGGGGATAGCTCAGGAACAGAGAGCCGCCCTGGATGACTTCCCAGCGCAGCCGCCCAAGCAGCTCTGCCCGCCCGAGCGCGGTCAGCCGCTCTGCCGGGGCACCGCCCCCGGGCGCCTGGGCGCTGAGCCTGGCCCGCTGCCGTACGCTGTCCCACCCCGTGCTGAGCACCGCAGTCATGTGCCAGCCCTTTCCTCGGCCACCCAGGGCTAGTTCAGCATGTGCCGGTGGGCGTGACAACAGAAGTGTGTGATCTTGACGAGCAAGTGAGCCGCGCGCCTCGAAGGAGTGCGAGAGCCACCCCTCACGCACGCCATGCCTTCAGGCAAGAACCCCTGAGCGGCGGTGTGGGGCCAGCTGTGATGACGGGCATTCACCTGATCAACGGTGTGAGCGCCTGCGACGAGGTGAGCCTGCTCTGCACGGTCTCCGGCAGCTCTACATCACTGTTCCGAGCCAGCGCGGAAGGATCTACCTCCGAGGCCCAGGCTCACGCTCAGGGAGAAACCCTGGAGATGATTTTGAAATCGACTCCTCAAGCGCCAACGGAGACCGACGCAGCCCAACGCTCTGACCTGTGCCTTTGGCATGAGACGCAGGTGGGGCAATCTTCCAGGGCCTAAGCGGTCGTGGGTTCAAATCCCCCCACCTCGACAGCGGAAATACGAGGACAGGGCCGGTCTTCCATCATGGAAGACCGGCCCTGCTGCGTTCCCCGGGATACATGGCCAGTACTGCGTCCCGGCAGAGATGGCGGCCGCCTTCGCCGCCTTGATCAGGCCCGGAGGGCTGGGGCGTCTGCTCTTCCTCCGCCAGTGGCTCTACGAGGAGCCGGGTGCGGTAGGCCGGTGCTCAACGCTGATGCCGACCTTCCCTGGCTCCCCGCAACCGGTGCACCTCAGTACTGCTCGGTCTCCACGAAGCCCGCGTCCGCACTGTCGTCGGCGCCGAAGGCGTCCGCGGCGGCGGTCGGGTCGAATCCGGGCGGGCTGTCCTTGAGGGCCAGGCCCATGCCGGCCAGCTTCGCCTTGA
>NZ_JBHWIW010000098.1:0-2691 GCF_042731955.1 Streptomyces sp. NPDC059828
ATTGTTCGGCGGTGTCCTACTCTCCCACAGGGTCCCCCCTGCAGTACCATCGGCGCTGAAAGGCTTAGCTTCCGGGTTCGAAATGTAACCGGGCGTTTCCCTAACGCTATGACCACCGAAACTCTATGAAGAAAACAAACACAACCAGCCCACCACAACACGTGTGTGGGGCGTGTTCGTTACTTCAGAACTAACACAGTGGACGCGAGCAACTGAGGACAAGCCCTCGGCCTATTAGTACCGGTCAACTCCACACGTTACCGTGCTTCCATATCCGGCCTATCAACCCAGTCGTCTACTGGGAGCCTTACCCCATCAAGTGGGTGGGAGTCCTCATCTCGAAGCAGGCTTCCCGCTTAGATGCTTTCAGCGGTTATCCTTTCCGAACGTAGCCAACCAGCCATGCCCTTGGCAGAACAACTGGCACACCAGAGGTTCGTCCGTCCCGGTCCTCTCGTACTAGGGACAGCCCTTCTCAAGACTCCTGCGCGCGCAGCGGATAGGGACCGAACTGTCTCACGACGTTCTAAACCCAGCTCGCGTACCGCTTTAATGGGCGAACAGCCCAACCCTTGGGACCGACTCCAGCCCCAGGATGCGACGAGCCGACATCGAGGTGCCAAACCATCCCGTCGATATGGACTCTTGGGGAAGATCAGCCTGTTATCCCCGGGGTACCTTTTATCCGTTGAGCGACGGCGCTTCCACAAGCCACCGCCGGATCACTAGTCCCGACTTTCGTCCCTGCTCGACCCGTCGGTCTCACAGTCAAGCTCCCTTGTGCACTTACACTCAACACCTGATTGCCAACCAGGCTGAGGGAACCTTTGGGCGCCTCCGTTACTCTTTAGGAGGCAACCGCCCCAGTTAAACTACCCATCAGACACTGTCCCTGATCCGGATCACGGACCCAGGTTAGACATCCAGCACGACCAGAGTGGTATTTCAACGACGACTCCACAACCACTGGCGTGGCCGCTTCAAAGTCTCCCACCTATCCTACACAAGCCGAACCGAACACCAATATCAAACTGTAGTAAAGGTCCCGGGGTCTTTCCGTCCTGCTGCGCGAAACGAGCATCTTTACTCGTAGTGCAATTTCACCGGGCCTATGGTTGAGACAGTCGAGAAGTCGTTACGCCATTCGTGCAGGTCGGAACTTACCCGACAAGGAATTTCGCTACCTTAGGATGGTTATAGTTACCACCGCCGTTTACTGGCGCTTAAGTTCTCAGCTTCGCCCCACCGAAATGGAGCTAACCGGTCCCCTTAACGTTCCAGCACCGGGCAGGCGTCAGTCCGTATACATCGCCTTACGGCTTCGCACGGACCTGTGTTTTTAGTAAACAGTCGCTTCTCGCTGGTCTCTGCGGCCACACCCAGCTCACCGAGTAAATCGGATCACCAAACGTGGCCCCCCTTCTCCCGAAGTTACGGGGGCATTTTGCCGAGTTCCTTAACCATAGTTCACCCGAACGCCTCGGTATTCTCTACCTGACCACCTGAGTCGGTTTAGGGTACGGGCCGCCATGAAACTCGCTAGAGGCTTTTCTCGACAGCATAGGATCATCCACTTCACCACAATCGGCTCGGCATCAGGTCTCACCCTCATGAGAGACGGATTTGCCTATCTCTCGGGCTACACCCTTACCCCGGGACAACCACCGCCCGGGCTGGACTACCTTCCTGCGTCACCCCATCACTTACCTACTACCACCTTGGGTCAGCGGCTCCACCACTCCCCATCACTCCGAAGAGATCAAGGGCGGCTTCACGGCCTTAGCATTAATGGATTCGATATTGGGCGTTTCAAAGCGGGTACCGGAATATCAACCGGTTGTCCATCGACTACGCCTGTCGGCCTCGCCTTAGGTCCCGACTTACCCTGGGCAGATCAGCTTGACCCAGGAACCCTTAGTCAATCGGCGCACACGTTTCCCACGTGTGTATCGCTACTCATGCCTGCATTCTCACTCGTGAACCGTCCACAACTCGCTTCCGCGGCTGCTTCACCCGGCACACGACGCTCCCCTACCCATCACGATCCCCGTTGGGGGTACATATCGCAATGACACGACTTCGGCGGTACGCTTGAGCCCCGCTACATTGTCGGCGCGGAATCACTTGACCAGTGAGCTATTACGCACTCTTTCAAGGGTGGCTGCTTCTAAGCCAACCTCCTGGTTGTCTCTGCGACTCCACATCCTTTCCCACTTAGCGTACGCTTAGGGGCCTTAGTCGATGCTCTGGGCTGTTTCCCTCTCGACCATGGAGCTTATCCCCCACAGTCTCACTGCCGCGCTCTCACTTACCGGCATTCGGAGTTTGGCTAAGGTCAGTAACCCGGTAGGGCCCATCGCCTATCCAGTGCTCTACCTCCGGCAAGAAACACACGACGCTGCACCTAAATGCATTTCGGGGAGAACCAGCTATCACGGAGTTTGATTGGCCTTTCACCCCTAACCACAGGTCATCCCCCAGGTTTTCAACCCTGGTGGGTTCGGTCCTCCACGAAGTCTTACCTCCGCTTCAACCTGCCCATGGCTAGATCACTCCGCTTCGGGTCTTGAGCGCGCTACTAAACCGCCCTATTCGGACTCGCTTTCGCTACGGCTTCCCCACACGGGTTAACCTCGCAACACACCGCAAACTCGCAGGCTCATTCTTCAAAAGGCACGCAGTCACGAGAAC
>NZ_JBHWIW010000099.1:0-4577 GCF_042731955.1 Streptomyces sp. NPDC059828
GGGGGAGGGCGGGGCCGCCTCCGGCGGCCCGGTGTCGGGCCTCTCTAGGTACAACGCGAATAATGTTTCGGGGAATCTGGTCGAGAACGAGGAAAAGGCCAGGTCAGACCAGGAAAACGAGGTCCGCAAGACCCGTCGCGAACGGCGCTTCGCGCAACGCTCGGTTCTCCGGACGATCACTACGCTCGACCGCGTCAAGAAGTGCGGGATCGTCACCAACGGCAACGAAGGCGAAGGCCGCATCGCACTCCGCGTCGTCGGCGGCACCGCCTACTGGTCCGGCTACTGCACCTGCGGCTCCATCTGGGCCTGTCCCGTCTGCCAGGCGAAGATCCGCAACTATCGGGCCGCCGAATACGCGGCCATGGTCGCCGCCCACCTCCTGGAGGCCGACGCCGACGGCAACCTGACCAACACGGCCTGGATGGTCACCCTCACCGCCCGCCACCGTGGCAAGCAGCCACTCGAACCACTCTTCGACGCAGTCGCCAACGGCTGGCGCCAGCTTATGGGCGGTACGGCCTGGGTTGGTGACAAGCGTTACGGCACCATCGGCGAACGGGAGGCCCTCGGAGTTCGAGGATGGATTCGTTCACTCGAAGTCACATGGGGAAGTCGGAACTGGTTTCACCCTCACCTCCACGTCGTCATCCTGCTTCGGAATGAAACCTGCGAAGACCTCGCCAAAGCCATCCACCGCTGGGACAAGACCTGGCGACGCTGGATGAAGAAGCACGGCTACGAGCCCAGTCAGCAGCAAGGCGTCAAGTGGGTAAAGGTCACCACTCCCGAAGAAGCCGGAAGCTACATCGCCAAGACCCAAGAAGGTAAGGGCATCGGAAACGAGCTCACCCGATCTGACCTCAAGACAGGAAAAGGCGAAACAATCGCCATGCTCGAAGTCCTCGAATACTTCAGGCAGACGGGCGACATGGCAGCTATCCCGATCTGGCAGGAATATGAAAAGGGCACCTTCGGCCGACGAGCCATGACCACCTCACGCGGACTTCGGAAAGATCTCCTGCCCGAAGAAGACGAGGAAGAGAAGCAGGACCACGAGGTCGCTGCCATGGAGGCCGGCGGGGAGACCATCCTCATCCTCCCGGCCGAATCACGCAAGGCCATGCACGCTGTGCCCCTGCTGGAGACCAAGCTCCTCGACGCCTACGAGGAGGGAGGGTTCCCGGCCTTGGTCAACCTGATGACCGCCTACCACCTCACCTATGAACTCAGCCACGACGTCGCGTCAGCCGCTAAGCCGTCGTAGGAGTTGGGGAAGTGTTTGATCGGCGGGGCGGGAGCATGAGAAAGGGGGCTTACGCTTGATCAAGCAAAGTGGGGCCGCAGGCCCTCACCGCGCTTTTGGTCCCACTGCCCCCTTTCTCTTGCTCCCGGAGGGGTCCCCGCCGATTAAAGACTTCCTCGGCTCCGGTCCCAAAATCAAAAATTTCGCGACCGCCTGCGGCGGAAGCTTCGGCCCCACCCGGGGTACTAAAAAAGCCCCCTGACGGGGGCTTTCTTCATTCCGGCATCCCATCGGGATATTGCACTTCGGCCCGCGCATAGACAGCTTGCCTACTGATCTTCGCAGCGGTCGCAACCTCAGTGACCGTCAGAACCTTCTCCTGTACAGCACGAGCAGATAGCTCGGTCTCCAACTTCTTGGCCTCATCACTGATTTCCATCGTGGCTCGGATCAAATTTCGGAACCACTCGGCCCGGTCCTTGTACATGACTCGATCAGCGTTCGCCGCGTACGAAACCAGCTCGGACAGAGCCTGAATCCGTAGCTGAGTCCTCATCCGAGCAGGGTCCGTCATGACATCCTCCATCAAGTCACTTGACACGCTATGTGGTGTGGGTTCACTGTAGGGCATGCAACGCTCCGTACACCACGGATCGGCAACTGACGACTGGTCAGGGGCAGTTCTCAATCTCTGTCCACAACTCGGCTGTCCGATCCTCCGTGTACACCAGAGATCACCCACGGACTGAAAGGCCAAGCCATGCCCGCAATCTTCCACGTTGACCAGGCTCGTACCTTCTCGATGGTCATGTTCCTTAGCTCCTCGCCGAAGATGCAGTTCGGCACTCAGCAGCAGGACAAGACCAAGGACGGTCTCCCCAAGTGGGAAGTCCAGGTCGTCGCCAGCTTCACCCAGTTCGGCCGGACCGAGAACGAGATCCTCAAGGTCGGCGTCGTCAGCCACCAGGACCCCGGCCAGGTTCTCCAGAACATGCCGCAGCCGGTCGAGCTCGTCGGCTTCCGAGTCGGCGTCACCCCGGCCGAAAAGCGGACCGACCGCAACGGCAACGACAAGGTCGTTGGCGGCACCGCCTGGTACCAGGCGGACGAAATCCGCGCGCTCAACGCCGTTCCGACCAGCCGCAAGGCTGCCGCTCAGCAGGAGGGCTGACCGTGTCGGCCACCGACGCCTCTGGACTCGCTCCCCTGGTCGCGCTCACTGCCCTCGCAGTGCTCGTGGCCTGGGGGGCGGTCCGCCTCTTCATCGCCACCTTTCGGTACATCCTCGCCACCCCCTTCCAGCGGATCCGCATGCGTCACGCCTGGCGGATCGCTCGTCGCTGGCGCCGCCTCGCCCCGAACATCGGCCTGGCCCGCGTGGACGAGAACACCAAGGGACGCAAGGACCTCCAGGGCAAGACCGCCAAGCCCGTCACCGTCGTCCCGAAGATCAAGACCTTCCCCGAACCTTGGGGCGTCCGCGTTCAACTCCGCACTATCCCGAAGGTCGGCCTCGAGGAAGTCGAGAAGGCCGCAGGCTGGCTCGCCGACGCATGGAACTGTGAAACCGTCGAGGTCAAGCGACTCAAGGCCGGACTCGTAGAACTCCGAGGCATCGTCGGCAACCCGCTCGATGACCACCAGCCCTACGCCTGGCCAGACCAGGACGACTGGCTCCTCCCGCTCGGCCACAACCCGTGGATGCGACAGGTCGGCGTCCCGCTTCGCCAGCTGTCCGGCATCAAGGTCGCGGGCCTGCCCGGCTATGGCAAGACGATGTTGATGCTCGCCTGGATGGCCAGCCTCTCTAACCGCGTTGCCGTACAGTTCGCGATCTTCGACGGCAAGACCAGCGACGCCCGATACGGCGACTGGGGAGAAGTCGGATCAAGGGCGATGTTCGTCGTCGGCGACAACCCGGAGACCGCCAACCAACGGTTGACCGACTTGGTCCGACTCCTCAAGGACCGCCCGGCCGCGCTGGTCGAAGAACGAGGCACCCACAAGTTCTGGAAGCACGGTCCGACCGAGGCCAACCCGCTGATCGTCGTCTTCATGGACGAGTGCCACAACTACTCGGACACCAAGGGCCTGACCGGCAAAGACAAGCAAGTCGTCGAGTCCAACCAGCGCATGATGCAGACCATCTCCAAGGAAGGTCGCGGCCTCGGAGTCCTCGGCATCTTCGGCACCCAGAAGCAGACAGGTGACGCCATCCCGACCAGCGTCCGGGACAACCTGGAGGTCGGCGTCTGCTTCCCCGTGTTCACGATCGACGCGGCCGAAGCTGCCCTCGGCTCCGGCATTCGAGACGACGAACCCAACGACCCGTCCGCGCTGGTCGACAAGGACACCAACGTCGGCGTCTGCGTCGTCACCGGCGTCCCCGGCCTGGGCGGTCGATACGACCGTGTCCGCATCGGTGACTTGGATGAGGACCAGCTCCCCGCCTGGATCGCCAACACAGCCCACCTTCGCCGTGATGTCATCCCCGCGCCGGCGCCTGTCGTCGTCGATGCCTCGACGCCCGCGGCTGAAAAGGCCGGCGCTTCCATCCCGCTCCAGAAGAAGACCACCAGGAGGAAGACCGCATGACCAGGAACGGCCGATGAAACCGCCCACGAACCCGCTGCCGGTCTACACCCCGACCGCCATCCCGAATGCTGCCTACGGCGCTCTCAGCGTCCCCCAGAGCCCCAGCCAACCGTCGTACGTCATCGTCCAACAGGCCGCCCCAGAGCTGTCCTGGCTCCGCCAACACGGCGGACAGCTCATCGCGGCAGGCGGCGCCGGAGTCCTGGTCCTCGCCGGGCTCCTGGCGGTCGCAGTCGTCGCAGTCGCGGTCAGCGTGGGCGCCATCTCATGTGCTCTCGGCTGGCTCGTGATCAAAAGCCTGATGGGGCCACAGCAAACGAAGAAGTGACCGCCCGGCGAGTCGCAATCTCGCCGGTCGGCCACACAGAGAAGGATCGCATCGCATCCGAGACATGGGACGGGCCCGGACCGTGTAGCGACGGTTTCCGGGCCCAGTGTCTCCGCCCCACCTGATGAGAGACGAACGGAGAACGTCCAGTGGCCAAGCTAGCGCAGACTGCCGACACGATCGAGTCGGCGACCGCCGTGTCCGACGATCCGGCCGACTTCGGAACGGTCGATTCGGTACAGGCTCGCGACGTCCTCAAGGCCCCCCACGCCCGCCGCCGGGTTTCCCCGCCCCCCCCGGGCCGAAGGCATGAGGGGGAGGGCGGGGCCGCCTCCGGCGGCCCGGTGTCGGGCCTCTCTAGGTACAACGCGAATAATGTTTCGGGGAATCTGGTCGAGAACGAGGAAA
>NZ_JBHWIW010000100.1:0-3518 GCF_042731955.1 Streptomyces sp. NPDC059828
ATCCACACCCTTTGCTTTTTTGTTTGCTACATCTTTTTCCCCGACACCCCCCCATCACCGGGGGGCCCAGGGTGTCGCCCGGCCTGCGGGCGGGGTCGGGCGCGAGCGCCACCCCGCCCCCCCGGCCCGTTCGTAGGGCACCTTCAGGGTGCGGTCCGCTGGCCCGGGAGTGCCGGGCGCCCGGAGGCGTAGGCGTCCGAGGTCGGCTTGCCGTGCTCCGGGGCGAGCGAGGAGGCCGTCGCCGGGGCGGGACGCCTCGGCTGGGCCGCCCCGCCCTGGGCCTGCGGCGGGACCATGTGCTCAGCTGCGGCCGCGGGCAGCCCGGGGTCGGACTGCGGGCGCCGCGCCCGGTAGGCGGCCCGGTATGCCGCGGGCGAGGAGCCCAGCTGGCGCCGGAAGTGGCCGCGCAGCGCCACCGGGGAGCGGAAGCCGCAGCGACCCGCGACCTCGTCCACCGAGTAGTCGGAGGTCTCCAGCAGCCGCTGGGCCTGGAGCACCCGCTGGGTGATCAGCCATTGCAGCGGAGCGCTCCCGGTGAGCGAGCGGAACCTGCGGTCGAAGGTCCGCCTGCTCATGTACGCACGCGCGGCGAGCGTCTCCACGTCGAACTGCTCGTGGAGGTGCTCCAGCGCCCAGGCCACGACCTCGGCGAGCGGGTCGGAGCCGATCTCCTCTGGTAAAGACCTGTCGAGGTAGCGCTCCTGGCCGCCGGTGCGCCGCGGTGGCACGACCAGCCGGCGCGCCAGCGCACCGGCCGCCTCGGCCCCGTGGTCGGTACGGACGATATGCAGACAGAGATCAATTCCGGCCGCGGTCCCCGCCGAGGTCAGCACATCGCCGTCGTCCACGAAGAGCTCACGCGGATCGACGTGCACCGACGGGTAGCGCTTGGCCAGCGTCGGTGCGTACATCCAGTGGGTGGTGGCGGGACGGCCGTCCAGCAACCCGGCGGCGGCGAGGACGAACGCCCCCGTGCACAGCCCCACGATCCGCGCGCCCTCCTCATGGGCGCGGCGCAGTGCCTCCAGCGCCTCGGGAGGCGGTGGAGAGGTGATGGATCGCCAGGCGGGCACGACGACGGTGCCCGCCCGGCCTATGGCCTCAAGTCCGTACGGCGCGGTGAGTTCGAGTCCCCCTGTGGTCCGCAGGGGGCCCTCCTCGCCGGCGCATACGAGCAGCCGGTAGCGGGGAACTCCGGCATCCTGGCGGTCGATTCCGAACACCGAGAGCGGGATCGAACTCTCGAAGATGGGACCGCCGCTGAACAGCAGCACCGCGACGACTTCCCGGCGGCGGCGCCCGGAAAGCTTCCGTGCGGCCTCCGGCGCGGCGGAGTCCTGAGTCATGACGCTAAGCCCCCCTCGGTGTTCGCGTCTCCCCGTTCGTGTCGGGCGTGTCGCTCCTGCACGTTTCCCCTCGGTTTTGCACGAGTCCCCAGTCTTCGATACTCATGATCGAATCTACTGCGTCCTGTGGTGCCGCCGTGACAAGTTCGGAATCCGGCACATTGTCGACAAGGGCACTTGGCGCGAAGCATTCGATCACGAAGCGTTGCACTCGTGGGCCGTACAGGGAAGTACGCGTGGCGGGCATGGCCCGTCCCCGTAGGGTGCGAGCGGCCGTCTCGAGCCTTTTTCGCCTGGTGACAAGCGGGTTGGCGGGCCTCTTGGGCAAGGGTCAGGACCAGCCGTGAAGTTGGCTGAAAACGTTCGGGCGTCGGCTTGCGAATCCGTCAAGTCGCCCGGTGGGTTCACTCCCGTCCATGAGTTCGGTGCGTACAGATGTGACGACCGTCATGCGGCCCCGCGGTTTCCTGTTGCCGGGCACGGGGCCCGCCGCTGGCCGGGCCCCCGACGGAACATCTTCTTCCGGATGTCGGGGCGCCTTTCGCGCCGAAGCCCGTGGAGCCTGTCTGTATCAGGCAGCTGCCATTGCCATACGGAGCGTGCTCGTGCATGCTCCCTGCAACGCCGCGAGTGGCGCCGACGGCTCTGGGCAGGGGAGGAGTGTCGCCGTACCCTTGGGGGTATGGGGTTGGGAAGATGATTCCCGGACACAGCTCCGCCGCCCACCGTCGCCCTCCCATGAGGACTTAAACGCCGAGACACCGATGGCCGGTCACGAATTCTCCGAACCCGCAGACCGCAAGCAGGTCGCCGACCCCCTGTCGGACCTGCAAGCGGCGGAAGAGCCGCGCCAGTCCTGCGATCCGGCCTTCCGGCACGGAGTCGTCGTGGGCTTCGACGGATCGACCTCCAGTGAGCGCGCGCTCGCCTACGCCATCGGCATGGCGCGGCGCTCCGGTTCCGGGCTGATCATCGTGCATGTCGCCAACCGCCTGCCCACGACGGTCTGGGCGGGCTGTGAGCCCCCGGTCTTCGTGGACGTACCGGACCACCGCACCGAGGTGCTCGGGCTCGAGCTCGCCTGTGCCGACTACCTCTCCGAAGTCCCGTGGATCCTCGTGGAGCGTGGCGGGGACATCTGTCACGAGCTCGAGGAGGTCGGCCGGGAGTATTCGGCGGACGCGATCGTCGTCGGCTCCACCCACGGGATCGTGGGGCGCATTTTCGGCTCCGTCGCCGGGCGTCTCGCGAAGCGCGCGCAGCGACCCGTCATCGTCATCCCTTAGTCACCCGGCCGGCCCCCGGGGGTCCGGCGCCGCTGCCGTGTTCCCAGATGGAGTCGGGTGGATGGCTTTTTGACGACCGTCAAATCTACTCGTCCGTACAGGTGGATTGTGCGCTTGTGAAGGGTAGATATCCGTGGCTGGGAAGCAGCACCATCGCGCGCATGAAGGGAGCCCGCCGTGGACAACGAAGTCTCCGCGGGAAGCGCAACGTCAACCACTCTCGGCCACCTCGCACTGGGACTGACCCTGCTGGCCTTCGGCCTTGGGAACACCGGTGTGATCGACAATGTCGCGGCGTCCGACGCCGCATCACTCGCGACCTGGGTGGGCGGGGTCGCACTGTTCCTCGTCGGGTTGCTCGAGTTCCGTGCGGGCAACGGCGGTACGGGCACGGCCTTCGCGGGCCTCGGCGCCCTCTGGTTCACCTGGGGCACTGGTGTCGGCTCGGGGGCCTCTGCGGAGGCCGCGGGACTCTTCCTGCTGCTGTTCGCGCTGCTGGCGCTCACGCTCACCGTGGGCTCGTCCGGCAGCGGGATATTCGGCCAGGGCGTGTACGGCCTGCTGTGCGTGTCGATGCTGCTGCTCGGCATCGCCGCGTTCGCGGACAACGACGGACTGGCCAAGGCCGGCGGCTGGGTCGGCGCGATCGCGGGCCTCGCGGCCTGGTACGGCGCGACGGCGGCGCTGGCGCACTGGCCCACCTTCAGCGGGCGTCGTGCCGCGGGCCGGGGGGTGACGGCCACCGGCTGAGCGGCCATGGGCCGGTGTGAGGGCGCGCCGGCGACGAAAGGGGCGACCCCCTGCACACGCCCGGGGGGGGTGGAGGGGGGCGCCCGCGGGCGGGGGTGGTGGTCTAAACCACCCGCACCCCCATAGCCAGGGTGGG
>NZ_JBHWIW010000101.1:0-2723 GCF_042731955.1 Streptomyces sp. NPDC059828
CGTACGGCGGTGGAGGAGTTGCTGTGCGGTCTGTTCGCCGATCTGCTGGGGCGTGAACAGGTCGGTATCGACGACGACTTCTTCGACCTCGGCGGGCACTCGCTGCTCGCCGTCCGGCTCGTCGGCCGCCTCCGCTCCGAGCTGGACGCGCAGATCGACATGCGTACGGTCTTCGAAGCACGCACGCCCGCCGGACTCGCCGCCCGGTTTGCCACCGCGGAGCCCTCCCGGATCCCGCTGAAGCCGCGGACCCGCCCGGACACCCTGCCGCTGTCCTTCTCCCAGACACGGTTCTGGTTCCACGGGGAGCTCTCCAAGGATTCCGAGGACCGCGCAGGCGACGCACAGGCGATCACCACGGCGCTGCGGCTGTCGGGCGACCTGGACACGGTGGCGCTGCGAGCCGCGCTCCGGGACGTGGTGGGGCGCCATGAGAGTCTGCGCACGGTCTTCCGCACCGCGGACGGGGTCGCGCGCCAGTGCGTGCTGGACCCCGAATCCGATTCCGTCGAGGCCCGACTGGAGCTGCCCGTCAGCCGGATCGCACCCGAGCAGGCACCGGCAGCGATCGCCGTCGGGGCATCGGCGCAGGGCTTCGACCTGGCGACGGAACCACCGCTGCGGGCTCTCCTGCTGGCCACGGGCGACACCGAACACATCCTGCTGGTGACGATCCACCACATCGCCTTTGACGGATGGTCGGCAGCGCCGTTTCTCCGTGATCTCTCGGTGGCGTACCGTGCGCGGCTGGGCGGTGGCGCGCCGGGCTGGGGCGAACTGCCGGTGCAGTACGCCGATTTCACGTTGTGGCAGCGTGAGGTGCTGGGGTCGCCCGAGGACGAGGGCAGTGTGTTCGCGCAGCAGCTCGCCCACTGGCGGCGTACCCTCGACGGCCTCCCCGAGGAGCTCGCTCTCCCCACCGACCGGCCACGGCCGCCCGTCGCGTCCCATGAGGCGGACTCCGTCGCGCTGCGGCTGACCTCCCATGACTACGGTCGTCTGACCGCACTGGCCCGACGGCACCGGGCCAGCCTGTTCACCGTGCTGCACGCCGGACTGGCGGGCTTCCTGCACCGGCTCGGCGCGGGCAGCGACATCGCGGTGGGCAGCCCCGTCGCCGGTCGTAGCGATGTCGCGATGGACGAGTTGGTCGGCTGCTTCCTCAACACCGTCGTCATACGCACCGACCTGACCGGTGCACCGAGCTTCGAGGCACTCGTGGACCGGGCGCGCGCCGAGGTGCTCGCCGCGCTCGACCACCAGGATGTGCCGTTCGAGAAGGTGGTGGATGCGGTCAGCCCGACGCGCAGTCCAGCCCGCCATCCGCTGTTCCAGACCATGCTCAGCCTCCAGAACAACGCGGCGGCCACGGTGGATCTGCCGGGCTTGGAAGTGGCGCCGCTGACGGACGGTCGGGACCGCTCGGTCGCCTTCGACCTGCTCTTCGACATCACCGAGACCGACACCGGTCTTGAGGGACGGCTCGTCTACGCGCGGGATCTGTTCGACCGGGCCACGGCCGAACGTGTGGCGAGCTGGTTCCAGCGGTTCCTCACGGAGGCGGCCGCAGACCCGGCCCGGCCCGTGGCAAGGCTGGACATGCTCGCCCCGGCCGAGCGCACGGCGCTGCTCGAAGCGGGTGGTGGCCGCACCCTGGAGGTGGGCACACGGACCGTGCCCGAGTGGCTGGGGCAGCGGGCGAACGAGACTCCGGACGCCATGGCCGCGATCTGTGGCGACGACTCGCTCAGCTACCGGGAGCTGGACGCCCGGTCGCAGCGCCTGGCCCGGTATCTGCTCACGCGGGGAGCGGGCCCTGAGCGGCTTGTCGCCGTGGCCATGGAGCGCTCGCTCGATCTGCTCGTCGCCCTTGTCGCCGTACACAGGACGGGAGCCGCGTACCTCCCCGTCGACTCCGGGCTCCCCAGGGGACGCATAGCGATGGTGCTGTCCGACGCGGAGCCTGTCGTGGTGCTGTCCGACCGAGCCACCCGCGCGGCTGTGGGCGAGGACGGCTGGCTGGCGCTGGACGAGCCCGAGTTGGCGTCCCGGCTCTCCGGCCCGGCGGACGACGACGCGTCCGTCGACGCACCGGCGGGCCGGTTCAGCCCGCACCGCATGGCCTACGCGATCTACACGTCCGGCTCGACCGGTCGGCCGAAGGGCGTCGCCGTCAGCCATCTGAACCTCGCCAACCTGCTGGACGCCATGCGCGACCGCATGCCCCTGGGGCGGGACGACCGATGGCTCGCCGTGACCACCGTCGCCTTCGACATCGCCCACCTCGAACTTCTGCTTCCGGTGCGTGAAGGCGCCTGCGTCGTCATCGCCACCGCCGATGAGGCGAAGGACCCGAGCGCCCTCGCGCGGCTGATCGAGAAGCACACCGTGACGGTGATGCAGGCGACCCCCTCCCTGTGGTCCGTGGTCGTCGACAGCGTCCCGGACGCCGTCCGGGGCCTGCGCGTCCTGGTGGGCGGCGAGGCCCTCGGCGCAGGGCTCGCGGCCGAGCTCACGGAGCGGGCGCGCGAGGTCACCAATGTCTACGGGCCCACCGAGACGACCATCTGGTCGCTGGCCGCATCCCTGCGCCAGGGAGGCCGGGGCGACGGGCGGGCTCCGGCGATCGGGCGTGGGTTGGCTAATACGCGGGTGTATGTGCTGGATGGGTGTTTGGTGCCGGTGCCGGTGGGTGTGGTGGGTGAGTTGTATGTGGCGGGTGC
>NZ_JBHWIW010000102.1:0-2610 GCF_042731955.1 Streptomyces sp. NPDC059828
ACCTTGCCGTAGGTCTCGACCGTGCCGTTGTTCTGGACGCCGCCGGCAGCCGCATCCGAGATGTTGCCGGCCACCTTGGAGTCGGTCAGCCTCAGAACACCGATGCTCGCCTCCTCGCCCGTATTGAAGATGCCGCCGCCCTGGGCTCCGTTGCCGGGGGCCTGGTTGCGCACGACCTTCGAGCGGCGGATCGAGACCGCCTCCTCCTCGTCCAGCTCGATCCAGATGCCGGCGCCGATGGCGTCGGATCCGGTGAGGGCGTTGTCCGAAATCTCGGAATCCACGATCGACGCCGGCTCGCTGAGGGAGAGACCGGCACCGTCCTCCGCGGACGTGTTGCCCTTGACGACGCTGTCGCGCAGGTAGAGCACGCCGGAGTCGTGCTCGATGCCTCCGCCGTCCGTCGCGGCGAAGTTGTGGGCGATCGTGCTCTTCTCGATCTCCAGCACGGCGTCGTTGTGCACACCACCGCCGTCATCGGCGGTGTTGTGGCTGATCAGGCTGTTACGGATCCTCATGGAGCCGCCGTCGTCGTTGTAGACGGCGCCGAAACCGTCGTCCGGGTCGGCGATGTTGCCGGTGATCTCGGTGTCGATGATCTCCATCTTGCCTTCGTCGTTGTCGATGGCGGCGCCGTCCTCACCGGAGTTCCGGTGGAAGACGCTGTTGCGCACCGTGGCGATGCCTTCGCTCGACAGGCCACCGGCGTCGTCCTCCAAGAGGTCGTCGACGGTGTTGTCCGTGACCTTGACGTCGTTGAGCTCCAGCCGCCCTGCGGGGCTCACCCTGATGGCACCGCCCTCTTGATCCACGGCGGATTCACCGCGGGTGAGGGTCAGCTTGCGGAGCTTCAGGTCGCCACCGGGACCGACCTCGAAGAGACGGAACTGATCCGCGTTGGCGGCACGCGCGATCGTGGCCCCATGGCCGAAGATCGAAATCGGCTGAGTGATCCGCGGCAGACCATTGCCGTCCAGATTCGTCGTCAGCGTGTACGTGCAGTCCTTGGCCAGAACAAGATCCCCACCACGATTCTCGTTCAACTCGACCAGCGCCGCGACCAGGGCATTCGGGTCACACTCCACATACTCCTTGCCGTCATCCTCGTGATCGCCACCCCACTTCCTTCCACCCCCGTCCTCACCCCGACCCTCATGACCACCCTTGTCACCCTTGCCGTGGCCACCCTTGTCCCCCTTGCTCTCCTTGCCCTCGCCGCCCTTACCCCCCGCGACAGGCGACGGCGCGTGCGCCTCGGCCGCACCCGCCCCCGCGACCACCGCAACAGTCGAAGTACCGACCATCGTCGCGAAACCAGCCGCCGCGATCACAGCAGCCCTCCAATGGCGGCCCAGCACCGCCGACTTCACACAACGCACAGCAGACATCCGACACAGCTCGCTTTCTCACGGGACCGAGTGAGCCACATCGCAACATAATGAAAGCCAAAAATCGGATAATTAGCCCAGGTGTGGGAGTGTCGATGCTTGGTTCGGCTGGGGCACGGGCTCGCCCCCGGCTGGATGCCGGGGGCGAGCTCGACTCAGGGTTCGGTGCGGTGCTGGATCAGCCGAAGCAGTTCGGGACGGGGTTGAGGCTTCCGTCGCAGTTGGTCGGCACGTTGTCGATGATCCTGACCTTGCCGTAGGTCTCGACCGTGCCGTTGTTCTGGACGCCGCCGGCAGCCGCATCCGAGATGTTGCCGGCCACCTTGGAGTCGGTCAGCCTCAGGATGCCGGAACTGTCGACGAAGATGCCACCACCCACTGCTGCGTTCCCGGGAGCCTGGTTGTTGATGATCTTCGAATCGCGGATCGAGACCTCTTCGTCCACAAAGACACCGCCACCGGTGGCCTCGGTACCGGTGACCGCGTTGTCCACGACCTTGGTGCCCACGATCGTCGCGGGCTCAGGAACATCGACACCGCCTCCGTTCTCCACGGCGGTGTTGCCCTTGATGAGGCTGTCGCGCAAGTAGAGCGGGCCGGAGTCGCTCTCGATACCGCCACCCTCCTCTGCCGCGAAGTTGTGGGCGAAGGTGCTTTCCTCGACCTCCAGCACGCCGTCGTTGTGCACACCACCGCCGTCATTGGCGGTGTTGTGGCTGACCGTGCTCCTGCGAATCTTCATGCTGTTGTCGTTGTAGAGGGCGGCGAAACCGTCGTCCGGGTCGGCGATGTTGCCGGTGATCTCGGAGTCACTGATCTCGATCTTGCCGTTGTTGTAGATGCCGGCGCCGTCCTCACCGGAGTTCCGGTGGAAGACGCTGTTGCGCACCGTGGCGATGCCGTCGTTCAGGAGGCCACCGGCTACGTCCTGCAGGACGTCGTCGACGGTGTTGTCCGTGACCTTGACGTCGTTGAGCTCCAGCCGCCCTGCGGGGCTCACCCTGATGGCACCGCCCTCTTGATCCACGGCGGTCTCACCGCGGGTGAGGGTCAGCTTGCGGAGCTTCAGGTCACCACCGGGACCGACCTCGAAGAGACGGAACTGATCCGCGTTGGCGGCACGCGCGATCGTGGCCCCATGGCCGAAGATCGAAATCGGCTGAGTGATCCGCGGCAGACCATTGCCGTCCAGATTCGTCGTCAGCGTGTACGTGCAGTCCTT
>NZ_JBHWIW010000103.1:0-2218 GCF_042731955.1 Streptomyces sp. NPDC059828
CAGGTGGACTCAGGCACTCGAATAAGGCAGAATTAGTGATGTCGGAAGGGGATGGCAGCCCCGGACGACAGGCCCGAACCTTCAACACCAGGGAGGCCACGTGACCACCAGCACCCTCTACCGCACCGGCGGAGTCGTCTCCTTCCACCGCAACGGCCCCCGGGTCGCGGAGGGCCGGGACGTCCCCCTGACCGTGGTCCCGATGCACGCCGCCGAACTCCGGCACTACGGCTGGTTGGTGGAAGCTCTCCAGGAAGACGGCTACCACGGCGACATCGTGGCCGCCAACGTCTACTTCGCCGACACGGACGCCTTTCTCGGAGCCTTCTTCAGTGACGGCCGCCGGACGCACGCCGAGTGGTGGGACGACGTCGTTCTGCACGACCTGGAGTTCGTCGCCGAGGTCCGCACCCCGCAGATCGCTTTGAACTGCATGGTCGACCGGTGGAACTGGATGCACGGTCGCGTGCTGCCCGTCCGTGAGCCCTGGGAGGACGACGACACGCTGGCCAGCCGCCGCAGGGAAGTCCTGAAGGCCCACACCGTGGCGGGCAGCCCCTCCCCGTCCGCCGAGATGCTGGCGGAAGCCATCGCCGCCCAGGAGGCCGCCGCAGCGGAGAAGGCCCGCGCCGAGGCCGCGAAGCGCGCCGCGTACGAAGCAGCGACCCGCAGCAGCGCGTTCGGATTCGACGTCACGCTGGCCGATCCGTACCGGGTCATCGACCTGGCCAAGGCCGGACGGCCGGGCCGCTGCGACCACCCCCGCTGCACTCAGCCCGCCCCCGTCGCGATCGAGGCGGACCCGTGGATCAAGCGGGACCCCGCCGACCGCCGCCCCGCCCGTCGCCGGGCGTGCGCGTTCCACTTCCTGAACGCCATCGACACGGTGTTCGGGTCCTGACACCACCCCGCCCGCCGGGCCCGCCACGGCGGGCCCCGCACCTTCGACAAGAGGAGACCACGATGAGGACCGCAGCAGACGAGACCGAGGTGTACCGGCTGATCCCGCGCCTGAAGGTCATCAAGGTGAAGGGGGCCGACGTGCAGCCCGGTGACCGCCTGTACCAGTACGAGCACCAGGCCGGTGTCCGAGTCGGAAAGATGTGGTGCAGCCGCGTGCCTGGCGGCACGGCATGGGACCAGCACCGCGTGTACTTCCGTCACGACGATTTCCCGTGGACCGTGGACAGCATCCATCCCCGGCTGGAGTACCCCGTTCACAGGTCCGGCGTCTACGTCGAGGGGTGGAGCCCCGAGGACTGCGACAAGCGCCGCAACGAGCTGTTGGAGAGGGCCGCGCCGGGGTCCGGCATCGCCACCAGTGTGTGATGCGCATCACTTGCCCGGAAGGCTGTTCCGGGTAGAGCTCGACTCCAAAATAAGGCATAATTAGTGATGTCGGGAGGGGTGGCAGTTCCTCCCGGCATCAGCCCCAAACCTTCAACCAGGGAGCCCGCTCCCGAGGAGAGAATATGCAGACCCGACATGGCAAGAAGCCCTGGTACATCCGGATTTCTCGCCACCTTGGCCAGGTTGTGGGCCGGACCGTCGCCCCGGTGGCTGACACCGGCGAAGCCTCGACGGGGGTCGACCGCGCAGCCTGCGAGGCCGCGATCGCTGCACACCAGGAGGCTCAGCGGGCAGCAGTCGAGCGCGGATCTGAACTGATGCGCACGGTGTGGGCAGAGCTGGAGTTCGGCCGGACCGGGTCGATCCTGACAGCGGCCAACGAGCAGTTCGGCAGGTGGCGCATCGTGATCGCCAGCGATGGGGCGACGGCGGAGATCGAGGCGTCAGGGGTACCTCCGCAGGTGTGGGGCGAGTTCGTCACCGAGGCCGTCGACCGTCTGTGGTTTCACGAGGACCGTGGGAGGTGGAGGGGTGCTGAAGACTGGCGCAACGCACTGCCTGGCTCGTACATGGGCCAGTCGTACAGGGCGCAGTACGCGGACGTTCTGGAGCTCAACGAGAGGTGCGAGGCGACGGAATTGACTCTCCGTGCGGTCGACGTCCGCAAGGTGGCTCGCGGGTTGTACGCGATGCTCACCGCGGAGGATGCCCACGCGTAAGCCGCTCGCCCCGCCCCGCCCCGGTCGAGCCGGCCGGGGCGGGGCGGCGTCGTCGCGGCGGTAGCGGACACGCCTGGCGGCGTGGCGGTGTTGGTGGCCCGGTGCGTGCTCGCCGGCCCCGGCCTCCTTCGTCGGCCGGTGCCGTCGGC
>NZ_JBHWIW010000104.1:0-1983 GCF_042731955.1 Streptomyces sp. NPDC059828
TGTCCGATCCCGGGTGATGCTTGACAGTTCGATCCCAACTGATGGTTGACAGTGGCCGTGATCGGCTTTTCTGTGCGCGTCGTTGCAGCGCGTGTCGGGAGGCCGGGATTGGCGCTGGTGGAGTTGTCGATTGTCGAGCAGAGATACCGGGCTGTCTTGGCGGTGCTGGCGGGTGCGACGGTGACGGAAGTCGCCGCGTCGCTTGGTGTGTCCCGGCAGACGGTCAGCGGGTGGAAGTCCCGGTATGCCGCCTCGGGTCTGGCCGGGCTGGCGGATCGTTCACGGAGGCCGGCGTCGTGTCCGCATCAGGCCACTGCCGAGGTCGAGGCGGCCGTGTGCGAGCTGCGGCGCAAGCACCCGAAGTGGGGTCCGCGGCGGATCGCCCATGTGCTGGAGCGGTCCGGGACAGTCACGCCGGTGCCGTCGCGGATGACCGTGTATCGGGTCCTGGTCCGTCATGGGTTGGTGGAGCCGGGAGTGCGGCGCCGGAAGCGGTCGGACTACAAGCGCTGGCAGCGGGATCGGCCGATGCAGCTGTGGCAGATGGACATCGTCGGCGGAGTGATGCTGGTCAACCCGGTCACGGGCGAGCTGACCGAGGCCAAGGTCGTGACAGGTGTGGATGACCATTCCCGGTACTGCGTGATCGCGTCGGTGGTCGAGCGGGCGACCGGGAGGGCGGTCTGCACGGCCTTCGCCCAAGCCTTGCAGGCGTTCGGGGTGCCGGAAGAGGTGCTCACGGACAACGGCAAACAGTTCACCGACCGGTTCGGGCAGGGCGGTGAGGTGTTGTTCGACCGGATCTGCCGTGAGAACGGGATCGCGCACCGCCTCACCCAGCCGGCGTCGCCGACCACGACGGGCAAGGTCGAGCGGTTCCATCAGACATTGCGGCGCGAACTCCTGGATGACTGCGGGGTGTTCGAGAGCATCGAGGCGGCTCAGGCGGCGCTGGATGCGTGGGTGGAGGAGTACAACTCCATGCGTCCGCATCAGGCCCTGGACATGCAGTCCCCGGGCGACTGGTTCGCCCCGGTTGCGGAGCAGGAGCGGGACGTCCTGGGCCTGAAGATCCCCGGGGTGCTTGCGCTGGTGCCGCAGCAGCGGACGACTCCTGCGGTGGTGCCGGATCCGGCCGCGGCGGTGCCTGTGCCTGCTCCTGCTCCTCTTCCCGAGGTGGTGCAGGTGGAGGGAGGTGGGCCGGTGGAGTTCGAGCGGGTGGTGCCTGCGAGTGGGAATCTGCAGGTCGCGGGCAAGCAGTTCTGGCTCGGTCCGGCCCGCTCAGGGCTGACGGTGACGTTCTGGGCCGACACTTCGGTGATCCATCTGCTGATCGCGGGAGCACGGATCAAGAGTGTGCGGTCGCACTTGTCGGTGGCGGATCTGGTGCAGCTGGCCGCCCGGGGCGGGCGTGCTGCTGGACCGGCCCCGCTTCCGGCCGACGACGGCGCCGCGTTCGAGGTGGACCGGGTCGTGAACAACAGCGGCCTGGTGGGCCTGGGCGGGCACCAGGTGCTGGCGGCGGAGATTTTCGGAGGCCGCCAGGTGGGCATCCGGATCGACGAGGAGACGCTGTCGTTCTTCGACCTGTCCTCGCGGGAACTGCTGCGGGTGCGGCCCAACCCGCTGACCAGCGAGGCAGTCCGCCGACTGCGGGGCCTGCGGCCAGCCGGCCCGCCGCCGCGTCCGGGCGTCGAGCCCGTGCGGGTTCAGCGGCGGGTCAGCGCGGTGGGCACGGTCATGGTCTGTCGGCAGGTCGTGTCCCTCGGCCGCCCGTACGCGGGTCAGACCGTGACCGTGCACGTGTCGGACTCCACGATCACCGTCGACCTGGACGGCCAGGTCCGGGTGATCCGGCGCACGACCGACGTCCCCGTCCGTAACGTGAAAGCGAACAAGCCCCACGGGGCTCCCTACGTTGTCTAGGCCCACCGTCAAGCATCACCTGGGACCAGAACGTCAGGCATCAGCTGGGATCCGACA
>NZ_JBHWIW010000105.1:0-1963 GCF_042731955.1 Streptomyces sp. NPDC059828
CGGAGCGAGTTGCCGAGGGTGTAACCGAAGCCCGGCTCCAGCGGCTCGATCACGAACCGGGAGCGGAACTCGTCGACGACCTCTTCGGTCAACGACGGGCGCTGAGCAATCAGCATGTCAATGATCCTTCAGTCGTGGGCGCCCGCTATTTGACGCCCTACGTGCCGCACCGGCCAGGTGCGGATACAGCAAGGGTACGGGCGGCACAACCCCGAAGGGGCCGTACCGCCCGGACACTCAGGTCAGGCGATCGCACGAAGCGATGCCTGGCAGCGGCGCAGCGTCAGACGCGGCGGCGCTTGGGGGGACGGCAGCCGTTGTGCGGCGTCGGGGTGACGTCCTGGATCGAGCCGACCTCGAGGCCGGTGGCCTGGAGGGAGCGGATCGCGGTCTCACGGCCGGAGCCCGGACCCTTGACGAAGACGTCGACCTTGCGCATGCCGTGCTCCTGCGCGCGGCGAGCGGCCGACTCGGCAGCCATCTGCGCGGCGAACGGGGTGGACTTGCGCGAGCCCTTGAAGCCGACGTGGCCGGCGGAGGCCCAGGAGATCACGTTGCCGGACGGGTCCGTGATCGAGACGATCGTGTTGTTGAACGTGCTCTTGATGTGCGCGTGGCCGTGAGCGACGTTCTTCTTTTCCTTGCGGCGCACCTTCTTGACGGCGCCCTGGCGTCCCTTGGGGGGCATGTATTTCTCCCGTGGAGGTGGTCGGTCCTACAGCGAAGACCGCTTGGGGGGTCTGGGGGGCAGCCCCCCAGATCACACACTGCGTCCTGCTGAGGACTACTTCTTGCCCGGCTTCTTCTTACCGGCGATGGCGCGACGCGGGCCCTTGCGGGTGCGGGCGTTCGTGCTGGTGCGCTGACCGTGGACCGGCAGACCGCGGCGGTGACGCAGACCCTGGTAGCAGCCGATCTCGACCTTGCGGCGGATGTCGGCCTGGATCTCACGACGGAGGTCACCCTCGGTCTTGAGGTTGGCGTCCACGTACTCGCGGATCTTGACCAGGTCCTCTTCGGCCAGGTCACGAACGCGGGTGTTCGGGTTCACACCGGTCGCGGCGAGGGTCGCCTTCGACTGGGTGCGGCCGATACCGAAGACGTAGGTGAGTGCGACCTCCACACGCTTGTCGCGCGGGATGTCAACACCGGAAACGCGTGCCATTCAATGGCTCCTGTGGTGTTCGGGGGTCTTCCGCAGAACCACTCCCGGCCGCCGACCCCTCCCTGTGGAGGAGTGGTACGTCCGGGTCCCCGGCCCCCGCCGGAGGTGCCGCCGACCCGAAAGGGCTGGGCGGGTTCTGCGTATCTACATGTGTTGCTTGCGTCGCGCGAAGTAACTGCGATGTGCAGGTGGTCGTGCGTCAGCCCTGGCGCTGCTTGTGGCGCAGGTTGTCGCAGATGACCATGACCCGACCGTGACGGCGGATCACCTTGCACTTGTCGCAGATCTTCTTGACGCTCGGCTTGACCTTCATGGGTGTGAGGTTCTCCGGGTCAGTGCCTGCACCCCACGGGAGGGGTGAGGGCAAGATCTACTTGTATCGGTAGACGATCCGGCCACGCGTCAGGTCGTAGGGAGACAGCTCCACAACAACCCGGTCGTCCGGGAGGATACGGATGTAGTGCATCCGCATCTTTCCGGAGATGTGCGCGAGGACCTTGTGACCGTTCTGGAGCTCCACCTTGAACATGGCGTTCGGCAGGGACTCGATCACGGTGCCCTCGATTTCGATGGCACCTTGCTTCTTGGCCACTCTTCGCCCTTCGAATCGGCTACCTTGATCGGCTCTCCACCCGCGAGTGTGCGTACGTTTCTGCACGCGGACATGCGGATACACGAGAGCCGACGCATCAGTCTACGTCAGGCCCCTGGAAAACACGAATCCAGGGAGTTTGCCCCACGCTGCTGATCCTTACGCCGACGGATTGAGCCGACGTACTTTCGCCGTCGGACTCGGAC
>NZ_JBHWIW010000106.1:0-1951 GCF_042731955.1 Streptomyces sp. NPDC059828
TCGGCTTCGTCGCGGCGTTCGGTTTTGGGTATCCCGCGTAGTCGTAGGGCGAGTTCGATGTTCTTGCCGGCGGTGAGCCAGGGGAAGAGGGCGTGCTCCTGGAACATCAGGGCGGGTCGGCCGCCGGGGGTCTCGATGGTTCCGGTGGTGGGGCGGTCGAGGCCGGCGACCAGGTTGAGCAGGGTGGACTTTCCGCACCCGGAGGCTCCCAGGAGGGTGACGAACTCGCCGGGTGCGACGTCGAGGCTGATGTCGTCCAGGACGAGCTGTGGTCCGGCCGGTCCTGCGAAGGACTTGGAGACGTGCGCGATACGGGCGGCGTGCGGCACCACCGTGGCGGCGGCGTCGTCGGCGGCCTTGGCGAGCGTGGTGGCCATGGTCGTCACCTCCTGGGAGCGGAGTGGTTCGGTCGTACGGGCTGTCGGCTACGTGGTCGCTACTTGGCGCCGAGTCCGGCGTCGGCCACCTCGGGGCTGCCTTCGGCCTTCAGCACCTTGTTCAGCAGCGTCAGGTCGTAGATGCCGCCCAGATCGGGCTTGTCCAGCAGACCGGCCTTGACCGCGTGGTCGGCCTGCGACTGGAGCGTGGACGCGAGCGGGTCGTCGGTGATCTGGATGGACTTCCAGGCCGGGTCGATGACTTCGGGCTTCAGCTCCTTGCCGCTGAGCTCCTTCAGCGCGGCGTTGGCCGATGCCTTGGCCTTGTCCGGGTTGGCCTTGATCCAGGCGTTGGTCTTCACCGTGCCGCGCAGCACGGCCTCGACCACGTCCGGGTGCTCCTCGAGGAAGCTCTGCGACACGATGACGTTGGTGATCACGAACTTCTTGTCCGGCCACAGCGAGGTCTCGTCCAGCAGCACCTTGCCGCCCTCGGCGACCAGCTTGGACGCGGTCGGCTCCGGCACCCAGGCACCGTCGATGGAGCCGGACTTGTAAGCGTCGGGCGTCACCTTGTTGTCCGTGCGGACCACGGACACATCGCCCTTGCCGCTCTGGGCGTCGACCTTCCAGCCCTTCTCGGAGACCCAGTTGAGGAACGCGACGTCCTGGGTGTTGCCGAGCTGCGGGGTGGCGATCTTCTTGCCCTTGACGTCGTCGAGGGTCTTGATCGTGTCCGGGTTGACCACCAGCTTCACCCCGCCCGACGCGGAACCGGAGATGATGCGCAGCGCCTGGCCCTTGGACTTGGCGTAGCCGTTGACCGACGGCGACGGGCCGATGAAGCCGATGTCGATCGAGCCGCCGTTCAGGGCCTCGATCTCGGACGGACCGGCGTTGAAGGTCTGGGTGGCGACCTTGGTGCCGCCCAGCTCCTTCGCGATCAGGCCTTCCTGGATGCCGACCAGGGCGGTGGCATGCGTCAGGTTGGGGAAGTAGCCGATCTTCACGGTGTCCGCGGAGAGCTTCCTGCCCCCGGCCGCCACCTCGGACGTGCCGTCTTTCGTGTCATCGGCCTTCGAGCCGTAGCCGCAGGCGGTGAGGGCCACGGCCAGCAGCGGAAGGGCAGCGGCGGCGGCGATACCGCGGCGCAGGGCGGGGGTTCGGGTGGTGGCAGGCACGGGAGGCGTTTCCTCTCGGAGGCCCGGCGGTCACGCGGTCAGTCGGCGTGGCCGGGATGTCGGCGTCTTGGTCTTCGGTGGTGCGAGGTGCGGGGGGTGTGGGCGCGCAGGCAGTGCGCGTACGTCATCGCGCACATCGCGTCACCCCGCCCGTGCCCGCGCCGAGGGAGCCGCTGCCGACGCGGCCGCCTTCCTTGGCGAAGGTCGCGTAGAAGCCGTACATGATCAGAAGTCCCAACCGTCGTCGTCCGTGGTGGGTGCGGTTGTGGTGGTGGCGAAGGATTCGCCTGCCATTCCGGCCGCGAGTGTGGTGCCGTCGGCGGGGTCGATCAGCAGGAACGACCCGGTGCGGCGGGAGTCGGCGTAGGAGTCGAGCGCGAGGGGCTCGGCGGT
>NZ_JBHWIW010000107.1:0-1837 GCF_042731955.1 Streptomyces sp. NPDC059828
CGGCCCGGTGCCGACGGCACCGGCCGACGAAGGAGGCCGGGGCCGGCGAGCACGCACCGGGCCACCAACACCGCCACGCCGCCAGGCGTGTCCGCTACCGCGCCGCGCACGGCGGCGCTGCCTGTGAGGACGACGCTGCCGTACGCGGGCCGGGAGGGGGCCTCCCCCTCCCGGCCCTGCGGTCACTTCGAGTCGAGCTGTTCCTGTCCCGTCTCCTTCGCCTTCTCGGCGGAGACCTTCGCCGCGTGCTCGGTGCCGTCGTACTCCTGGCCGTCGATGATGGCCTGTTCGATCGGTGAGGCCGAGTGGCCCAGCTGCACGAGCATGGAGAGGTACGCGCCGATCCGCTTCCGCGTGTGGCTGCTCAGACCCTGACGGTCCGTGCGCCAGGGCCGGTTGTCCTTGTGGCCGGTCGTCTTCTCGTACGACGCGACGCAGGCCATGAAGGGGAACAGTGCCAGGCGGCGGGCGTCGGCCTTCGCCAGGATCTCGGCCGTCATCGTGTTCGCTCGGGAGGCGTCCGCGATGCCGAGCCATTCCCGGACCAGGCGGGTCCCGTCCTCGCTGGTGATGTCACCGATGCCGAGATCGTCGCCGCGCAGGGTCGACTCCGCCACGAACCGCGCCATGATCACCTGCGCGTCGCGCGGGAACGTCTTGCGGGTCATCCAGGTGTTCAGCCACTCGCGGCGGGCTGCGGTCGCGGCCTTGTAGTGCTTGTTCCCCTGGATGATGCGCTGGCGGGCCTCCTTGTCCTCCGCCTTGGTGGTCGCCGTGGTGCTGCCGGGCGGCTGGTAGACGGCGTGGTCGTACAGGGCGGGCTTCAGGCAGTACGTCACCCAGTGGGAGCCGTACTGCGCCGGGGCCACGACGTGCCCCCGGCACGCCTTGTGCTCCTCCTCGCTGATCGTCTTCGCCCCGTCGTGGGTCCGCAGTTCGTGAATCCGGGTCGCGCTGTCCGGCAGGGCCTCGTACTCGTCAATGACGGTCAGCCCGGCGGCGACGGCCTCGGCCCGCTCCTTGGCCAGCCGCGCCGTCTCCTCCCGGTCGTCGCGGAGCCTGCGCAGACGGTAGGAGAAGTTCCCGCCCTGCGCCGCCTCGGTCAGCTCCTTCAGGGCCTCCGGGTCGTCCTCGAACTCGGCCAGCGCTTCGAGCTGGTCGAGCGTCCAGGCGTACTGGACGGCCTGGGCCGCCTCCATCGTCTTGGCCGCGCGTCCCACCTGCACGGCGGTCTTCACGTCCTTCTGCGTCCACCCGGTCTCGGTCGCGATGGCCTTGACCCCGGCCCCCAGCTCGCTCGCCTGGAAGAGGGCGGCGGCCTTCTCCCGCGTGTTCAGGCCGACCCGCTGTTCGGCGGTGGTGACCATGTCCACGTACTGCCCGGCCTCGTCCTCGGCCCGGCTGTCGTCGATCACGACAGGGACGGTCTCCCACTTGTCCTCGATCATGACCAGCAGACGGCGGTGACCGTCGATCACCTTGTACGTGCCGTCTGCCTGCGGGGTCACCAGCAGCGGCGTCCGCAGCTTCTTGCGGAGGCTCCGGCGGAACCGGTCCGTCACGGCCAGGTCCTCACGGACGTTGCCGGGGTGGGCGGTGAGCTGGGAAAGCGGGACGTCCTCGAATCGGAAGGTGGTCGGGATGGTCTGCTCGACGGTCTCGGTCGTCACGTCGTTGTCCTTGGTGTTGAAGGTTTAGGGCCTGTCGTCCGGGGCTGCCATCCCCTTCCGACATCACTAATTCTGCCTTATTTAAGAGTCCGGGTCCACCTGAAACAGGGGTCTCGGGGAGTGATCTGGATCACATGTTTTCGCAGGTCAGGGGCGGCTTCCGTCCC
>NZ_JBHWIW010000108.1:0-1554 GCF_042731955.1 Streptomyces sp. NPDC059828
AGGTGCTCGAGCACGGTGGGGCCGCCGTACCAGCTCATGTTCGAGGAGGCGTCCACGACGTTGTCACCGGTGAGCGCGGAGATCGGGATCGCGGTGATCTCGGGTACGCCCAGGTCGCTTGCGTATGCCGTGAACTGCTTGGCGATGGTGGCGAAGACGGTCTCGTCGTAGTCGACGAGGTCCATCTTGTTGACGGCGAGCACGACGTGGGGGACGCGCAGGAGCGCGGCGAGTGCGGCGTGCCGGCGGGTCTGTTCGACCACGCCGTTGCGGGCGTCGACGAGGATCACGGTCAGCTCGGCCGTCGAGGCGCCGGTGACCATGTTCCGGGTGTACTGCACATGCCCGGGGGTGTCGGCCAGGATGAACCGACGCCGGGCCGTGGCGAAGTAACGGTAGGCGACATCGATGGTGATGCCCTGTTCCCGCTCGGCCCGCAACCCGTCGGTCAGCAACGCCAGGTCCGGTGCCTCCTGGCCACGCGAACGCGAGGCGTGCTCGACCGCCTCCAGCTGATCGGCCAGCACCGACTTCGAATCGTGCAGCAACCGGCCCACCAGCGTGGACTTCCCGTCATCGACCGACCCGGCGGTCGCGAAACGCAGCAGCGTCGTGGCCGACAACCCCTCGGCCAGCAACTGTGTGGAGCTGGTCATCTCTAGAAGTACCCTTCACGCTTGCGGTCTTCCATCGCCGCCTCGGACAGCTTGTCGTCAGCCCGGGTCGCACCCCGCTCGGTCAACCGGGACGCCGCGATCTCCGCGATCACCGCATCCAGCGTCGTGGCATCCGAATCAACAGCACCGGTGCACGACATGTCCCCCACCGTGCGATAGCGGATCAACCGCCGCTCCACCGTCTCGACGTCCCCGGGACCACCCCACTCACCCGCGGTCAGCCACATCCCACCCCGCGCGAACACCTCACGCTCATGCGCGAAATAGATCCCCGGCAACTCGATCCCCTCACGCTGGATGTACTGCCACACATCCAGCTCGGTCCAGTTCGACAACGGGAACACCCGCACATGCTCACCAGGCGCATGACGGCCGTTGTACAACTGCCACAACTCCGGACGCTGACGCCGCGGATCCCACTGCGAGAACTCATCCCGCAACGAGAACACCCGCTCCTTCGCCCTCGCCTTCTCCTCATCCCTGCGCCCACCACCGAACACCGCGTCGAAACGATGCTCCTGGATCGCCTCGGTCAACGGCACCGTCTGCAGAGGATTACGCGTCCCGTCCGGACGCTCGCGCAGCGCACCCCGGTCGATGTAGTCCTGCACCGACGCCACATGCAACCGCAGCCCGTACCGAGCCACCGTGCGGTCCCGGTACTCGATCACCTCGGGAAAGTTGTGCCCCGTGTCCACATGCAGCAGCGAGAACGGCACCCCAGCCGGCGCGAACGCCTTCAACGCCAGATGCAGCATCACGATCGAGTCCTTACCACCGGAAAACAAGATCACCGGCCGCTCGAACTCACCCGCCACCTCACGGAAAATATGCACCGCCTCGGACTCCAGAGCATCCAGATGCGTCAGCGCATACG
>NZ_JBHWIW010000109.1:0-1528 GCF_042731955.1 Streptomyces sp. NPDC059828
GCCGACGGCACCGGCCGACGAAGGAGGCCGGGGCCGGCGAGCACGCACCGGGCCACCAACACCGCCACGCCGCCAGGCGTGTCCGCTACCGCCGCCGCACAGCACGACGCGGCCCGCCCCGGCCGGCTCGGCGGGGGACGGGCCGCGTCGCCTCCGGCTATCGGAGCGCGTTACGGCGGCACCAGCACCGGGAAACGGTGGACCTCGTGTTGTTGTACGGCCAGAACTCCCGGATGTCCGCCTGGGCGGCGGCGTCGGTCCGGTAGCACCGTGAGTAGACCTGACTCCGGCTGCTGATCGCGTTGCTGTAGTAGACGTTCACATGGGCGGCCGGGGGCTCGGCGGTGGCCGCCTCGACCAGCAAGACCGGCGTGCCCGGCGCGGCCCACATTCCCCATACACCGCGACCGTGGTGGGGGTTGTCGCTCAGCCACCGAACGAAGATGCGCGGGGCTCCCGGCGACGCTTCGCCCTCCTCGATGTCCACCACCATCGCGGGGTCGTCCCACTTTCCCCAGTTGTCCCGCTGGGTGATGACGTCGCCGAGACGGACGTGCGCGAGCGGCATCCATCCGGGCTCGGTCGACCGCTCGGCGGTCGCGCGGCCGTGTGCCAGGTACTCGCCGGAGCACGCGGAGCGCCAGTTCTCGGGGCGCGAGTGGTGTCCGGCGTACCCGGTGAACCGGGGGTCGACGGGGGTGGGGGCGTCGTCAGCGCCGCAGGTGCCGCAGGTGACGGGCTTCTCGGCGTCGATCCAGTACGGCCCGTACTCCCGGGTCCTGTCGCAACGGCGGCAGTCGAGCCGTATCTTGCTGCGCGGGTCGACGGGCGGGCACTGGGCGGAGTGTTCGATGGTGTACGGGGACGCGATGACCACTGGGGGAGTCCTTCTGTCGTTGAAGCGTTCGGGGAGTGGGCGGGGGCGTCGCCCCCGCCCGACCGGCCACGGCGTCAGATCACGCCGATGGCCAGCAGCCACGACGGCGAGCCGTGCTCACAGGTGCCGTCCGGCTCCACCCAGCACCCGTCGCGGGCCTCGGCCCCGCCCTCGGACATCCAGCTCTGCATCTCCTCGATGGACGGCCTCCCGGTGCCGTCCTCGCGCTCGGGCTCCTGGTCCTCCTTCGCGTCGCGGGAGGCGATCAGCGTCTGTCCCGACAGGTCGAAGGTGGTCATGTCCTCCGCCCACCACGGGGCACCGCTGACCTGGAACGTCCGGTGCGTGACGTCCTTCAGACCCTGCTTGCTCAGCTCCAGCACGCGGTCCGTCCAACCCGTGACGCGCGGGTAAGCGCTGGCGTCGCTGAGCAGACAGGCGATCCTGTCGCCCACCTGTACGTCCTTCGTGTCGATCCACTCGGTATTGACGGTCACGGTCGCTCCCTGGTGTTGAAGGTTCGGGGTTCGTCGTCCGGGGCTGCCATCCCCTTCCGACATCACTAATTCTGCCTTATTTGGGGGTCCGGGTCCACCTGAAACAGGGGTCTCGGGGAGTGATCTGGATCACACATTTTCGCAGGTCAGGGGC
>NZ_JBHWIW010000110.1:0-1491 GCF_042731955.1 Streptomyces sp. NPDC059828
ATTTCAGTGATTCCCAATCAGGTTTGTCAAGGGCGTCGGTAGCGGACGGTGACCGCGCTATGCCGCTGCAAGGCCGCGTTGAGGTGGCTCGGCGGTGAAGGTCCGCTGGTCGCGTATGAGGGCCCACAAGACGTCGAGGCGGCGACGGGCGAGGACGGCCTGCTTGTGCGACTTGCCCTCGCTCCTCTTGCGCTCGTAGAAGGCCTTGGACGTCGGACAGCACCGGGCAGCGACCTGGGCGGACAGGTAGAAGACGCGCAGGAGACGGCGGTGGTAGCGGTGTGGTCGGCGCATGTTGCCGCTGATGCGCCCGGAATCCCTGGGGACAGGGGCGAGGCCGGCGATGCCGGCCAGGCGACGGGAGCTGCCGATAACGTCCAGGTCGCCGCCGGTGCAGGCGATGAACTCGGCGCCGAGGAGGCTGCCCATGCCCGGCATGCTGGTAATCGCGACAGCGTGCTCGTGCTCGCGGAACCGTGCCTCGATCAGGGCGTCGGTGCGGGCGATCTCCTCGTCCAGGGCCGTCACCGCGGCGGCCAGGGTTCGGACCATGGCCGCCGCGGTCCTCTCGCCGGGAATCACCGTGTGCTGGGCCCGGGCCGCCGCGAGCGCGGTGGCCGCCACCGCCTGGGCGTTTCGCACCTTGCGGTTCGACAGCCAGCCGGCAAGGCGGCTCTGGCCGATCCGGCGCAGGGCGGCTGGCGTCTGGTAGCCGGTCAGCAGGACGAGCGCGGCCTTGGAGGTGCTGTAGTTGAAGGCGCGTTCCAGGGCGGGGAAGTACTCCAGGATCTGGGCGCGCAGCCGGTTGATCGCGCGGGTGCGGTCGGCGGTGAGGTCGTAGCGGCGGGCGGTAAGGATGCGCAGGTCGACGGCGATCTCGTCCTGTTCCTGCAGGGGGCGCAGGTCGCGGCGCATGCGGGCCTGGTCGGCAATGACGTAGGCGTCCTTGGCGTCCGTCTTGCCGTCGCCCCGGTAGGAGCCGGAGGCGTGGTGGACGGTCCGGCCCGGGATGTAGAGGACTTTCTGTCCGTGGGCGGCCAGCAGGGCGATCAGCAGGGCGGCACCGCCCGCGTTCAGGTCGATGGCCCAGGTCACCGGCTCGCCCTCGCTGAGGTCGAGGACCTCGCCGAGCAGCTCGAGCAGGGTCGTCTCGTCGTTGGCCACCCGCCGCGACAGCCTTCGCTCACCCTCGGCATCGATCACCGTGCAGTGATGCTCGCTCTTGCCCGCGTCCGTTCCCGCCCACAGTTGCGGCACTTGTGCCTCCTCGAGGATCCGTGTTCCTGGGTCCCAGCAGACGACCACGCCGACGTGTCCTTACGAAGCGATGAGTTCGCGCATCCCAATGAGTGGCCGTGTCGTCGCGGGGCGCCGGGCGGCCAATCACTGAAAGCCACACCCTCGGCATGAGCTTTTTGAGCCACACCCGCCACCCCTGGGCCTCCCGATCGTACGAATGAGCGGAACGGACCCGCCAAGAAGGTAAGGAGC
>NZ_JBHWIW010000111.1:0-1334 GCF_042731955.1 Streptomyces sp. NPDC059828
GCCCGACGCGGAACCGGAGATGATGCGCAGCGCCTGGCCCTTGGACTTGGCGTAGCCGTTGACCGACGGCGACGGGCCGATGAAGCCGATGTCGAGGGAGCCGCCGTTCAGGGCCTCGATCTCGGACGGACCGGCGTTGAAGGTCTGCGGCTTGATCGCGGTACCGCCGAGTTCCCTCTGGATCAGGCCTTCCTGGATGCCGACCAGGGCGGTGGCATGCGTCAGGTTGGGGAAGTAGCCGATCTTCACGGTGTCCGCGGAGAGCTTCCTGCCCTCGACGGCGGTCCTCGTCGTGGTGTCGTCCTTGGCCTGGGAGCCGTAGCCGCAGGCGGTGAGGGCCACGGCCAGCAGCGGAAGGGCAGCGGCGGCGGCGACACCGCGGCGCAGGGTGAAGCGGGGTGCAGACACGATGGTTCCTCTCGTCAGCCCGGATCGCGGCCAGGCATCCGGCTGTGCGGTGCGTGGTCGCAGTGGGGACGGTGGGGCGGTGGGGCGGTGGGGCGGTGGGGCGGTGGAGGGCAGGGCGGTCAGAAGTTCCAACCGTCGTCGTCCGTGGTGGGTGCGGTTGTGGTGGTGGCGAAGGATTCGCCGGCCATTCCCGCCGCGAGTGTGGTGCCGTCGGCGGGGTCGATCAGCAGGAACGACCCGGTGCGGCGGGAGTCGGCGTAGGAGTCGAGCGCGAGGGGCTCGGCGGTGCGGACCGTGACCCGGCCGATGTCGTTGGCGACCAGCTGTCCGGGTGCCGGGTGCTGGGACAGGTCGTCGAGTGTCAGTTTCGACGGGATGTCCTTGACGAGGGCCTTGACCGTGCGGGTGGTGTGCTTGAGCAGCACCCGCTGGCCCACCGTCAGGGGCTGGTCGGCGACATGGCAGACCGTCGCTTCCACGTCCTGGGTGGTGGCGGGTGCGTCCGCGGTGGGCACGATGATGTCGCCGCGTGAGATGTCGATGTCGTCCTCGAGCAGGAGGGTCACCGACTGCGGGGTCCAGGCGACGTCCACCGGGGTGCCGAGCAGGTCGATCCCGGAGACCTTCGAGGTCTGGCCCGAGGGGAGCACGGTCACACTCTCGCCGACCCGGAAGGTCCCGGCCGCGATCTGCCCCGCGTAGCCCCGGTAGTCGGGATGCTCCGCGGTCTGCGGCCGGATCACATACTGCACCGGGAAGCGCGCACGGCTGGGAGCCCCTGGCTCCGAAGCCGGGAGGAGGGACGGATCGTGGCCGACGGGGACGGATTCGAGGTGCTCGAGCACGGTGGGGCCGCCGTACCAGCTCATGTTCGAGGAGGCGTCCACGACGTTGTCACCGGTGAGCGCGGAGATCGGGATCGCGGT
>NZ_JBHWIW010000112.1:0-1269 GCF_042731955.1 Streptomyces sp. NPDC059828
AGGCCGGGCCGCTTCGCGGTCGCTCCGCGAGCCTGGCGGCCCCGCCGGAACCCGGGTACGGGCGAGCCTGCCCGACCGACCGAGGGGAGCCCCCGCCCACCGGGCGGAGCCGTGGCGGACGCCGCCCCTGACCTGCGAAAACATGTGATCCAGGTCACCCCCTGAGGCCCCTGCTTCAGGTGGACCCGGACCCCTAAATAAGGCAGAATTAGTGATGCCGGAAGGGGATGGCAGCCCCGGACGACGAACCCCGAACCTTCAACACCAGGGAGAGCGTGATGGCGAAGCTGACCAGGGAGCAAGAGCGACTGCACCGCGAGGCGACGCGGCTGGTCAAGCTGAACCGCGACTTGACGGAGGAGGAGCGGGAAACCGTGCTCGACCACTGGCAGGAGTCCAGCACGACCAGCAACTCTCTGGACGGAGCGTTTTTCACCCCGGAGGATCTGGCGCTCGACCTCCGGCTGGAGGTGAACGGGGAGCGTGTCATCGACCTGTGCGCGGGGATCGGCCGTCTGGCGTGGGCCGTGCAGGACAAGTGGCACAGGAGGTTCGAGGGGAGGCCGCCGCGCGAGGTGGTGTGTGTCGAGAAGAACCCGGCATACGTCGAGGTGGGACGGAAGGTCGTGCCCGAGGCGCATTGGATCTGCGCGGACGTCTTCACCCTGGACCCGAAGACGCTGGGGCGGTTCGACTACGCGGTGGCCAACCCCCCCTTCGGCCGGGTGGAGCGGAGCGGGAACGGGCCGAGGTACCGAGGCCCGAACTTCGAGTTCCACGTCATGGACATCGCGTCGACCCTCGCGAGGAAGGGGGTGTTCCTCGTGCCGCAGATGTCCGCGCCGTTCAAGATCGCGGGAGTCCACAGCTACGAGGAGCAGCGCAGCACCGCGTACGAGCGCTTCCACCGGGAGACCGGATTCACCCTCTGCTCCCGCGTGGGCATCGACACATCCGCCTACGAGGACGGATGGCGAGGCGTCAGCCCGCGCACAGAGGTGGTGTTCGCGGATTTCGAGGACGCGGAAGAGGGCCTGTTGCCGGTCCCCGCCCCGCGCTCCGTGGCCACACCGCGCGCTGCTGTGCCCCAGCCCACGGCGACCGCGTACGAGTACGAGGTAGCCGCCCTGTTCTGAGACGGCTCCCCCCCGTCCCCGCCGAGCCGGCCGGGGCGGGGCGGCGTCGTGGCGGCGGTTGCGGACACGCCTGGCGGCGTGGCGGTGTTGGTGGCCCGGTGCGTGCTCGCCGGCCCCGGCCTCCTTCGTCGGC
>NZ_JBHWIW010000113.1:0-1150 GCF_042731955.1 Streptomyces sp. NPDC059828
TCCGTGTGGTCGGCGAATTCCGGGGCGGGGAGGGCCGCGCGGTCGATTTTGCCGTTGGGGGTGAGGGGGAGTGTGTCGAGGTGGGTGATGGCTGAGGGGACCATGGCGTCGGGTAGTGCGGTGGTGGCTGCTGTGCGTACGGCGGTGGGGTTGGCTGTGCCGCTGATGTAGGCGGCGAGGCGGGTTTGTCCGTGGTGGTCGGGGGCGGTGGTGACGACGGCGTCGGTGATGCCGTCGATGGTGCGTAGGGCTGCTTCGATTTCGCCGAGTTCGATGCGTTGGCCGCGGATTTTGACTTGGTGGTCGCGTCGGCCGAGGAATTCGAGTTGTCCGTCGGGGAGGTAGCGGACTATGTCGCCGGTGCGGTAGAGGCGTGCGCCCGGCACATCGGAGTAGGGGTCGGGGATGAAGGTGGTGGCGGTGCGTTGTGGGTCGTTGAGGTAGCCGTGTCCTACGCCGGTGCCTCCGACGAGGAGTTCTCCGGGTACGCCTATGGGGACGGGTTGGAGTTGGGGGTCGAGGACGTAGAGCTGGGTGTTGCGGATGGCTCGTCCGATGGGTGCGCGTGCGGCGTTCATTTCGGATGTGTTGGTGATGACGGCGTGGGTGACGTCGTCGGAGCATTCGGTGGGGCCGTAGGCGTTCATGAGGGGGATGTGCGGGTAGCGGGCGAGCCATCGGGTGCAGAGGTCTGGGGGGAGTGCTTCGCCGGTGACGACGAGCCATCGCAGGTGGGGTAGTTCGGGGGTGGTGTGGAGTGTGTCCCAGGCGTCGAGGGTTGCGCGGAGCAGGGAGGGGACGACTTCCAGGATGGTGGTGGCTGTTGTTGTTGTGTGTGTGAAGAGTTGGGTGGCGTCGAGTGCGGTGTCGTCGTTGATGACGATGGTGCGGCCGCCGGTGACGAGTGCGCTGAGCATCTGCCAGACGGAGATGTCGAAGGTGAGTGAGGCGTTCTGGGCGATGGTGTCGGTGTGGGTGAGGCCGAGGTCTTCGACTTTGGCGAGGAGGTGGTTGTCCATGCCGAGGCGGTGGACCATCGCGCCCTTGGGTCGGCCGGTGGAGCCGGAGGTGTAGATGACGTAGGCGAGGTCGTCGGGGTGCCCGAGTGGTTCGCTCAGCGGGCCCGCCGTCTCCACACCGTCCACCACCA
>NZ_JBHWIW010000114.1:0-1143 GCF_042731955.1 Streptomyces sp. NPDC059828
GCGACCAGGCGGGCCTGGGCGCCGTCGTGCAGGTCGCGTTCGATACGCCGCAGATCGGCGGCTGCCGTGTCCACGACCACGCCCCGGTCCGACTCCAGTTCCACCACGCGGCCCTCCAGCCGGGACGGTCCCAGCAGCCCCGTGATCAGCAGCCGGTCCACGGTGGTGAGCCCCCGGACGATCCACGGGGTCGCGAACAGCAGCAGCAGCCCCAGCGCGGAGGTGGCGGCCAGCTCGATGGGCGAGTCGACGTAGTAGGCGTGCGTCTCGTCAGTGAAGACCTGGGCCCCGTCACGGCCGACGAACACCGGGAACGTCCAGTACCAGAGCGGATACGTGGCGCAGGTCCAAGCGGTGACCCACAAGGGCAGGGCGAGGGCGAACGAGAACACCGCCCACGGCATGTGCACCAGTGCGTAGAGCAGATGCCGCCAGGACACCCCGCTCTTCAGCATCGCGCCCATCCACGCCATGGGCCCGCCCGAGCGCGGCCGGACCGGTGCCGGCTCGGCGATGTCGAGGCCCAGCAGGGTGCGTGCCCGCAGGCGTTCGAGCACGCCGAAGCCGCGGCACATGGCGAGCGACGCGGCCAGTACGGGGATGCCCAGGAAGGTGACCACCAGTCCGGCACCGGCCGTGGCCAGGGTGACGGCGAGGCTGAAGAAGACGATGCTCAGCGGCAGGCTCAGCAGGACGAAGCCGAATTCGCGCCAGGTGGCCGCCTCGAACGGCGCGCGCAGTGGTCGGGGGAAGCGGTGGGAGTGGGTCGCCCGGGTGCCCGGTTCCGTTCCGTAGGCCATGGCCATCGTCGTCATCCGTTTCTGTTCCGGCCTTTTCCGGCCTGTTCTGACCTGCGTCGGCTTGCGCCGGGCTGCGTCGGCTTGCGCCGGCCTGTGCGCGCCTGTTCTCCGGCGGTTTCCGGTGTGGCTCTGCTCTGGCGGAGGGTGCGGGTCCCATGCTGCCGAGCGTGACCGGGCGGAACCATGCGGCAGGTATCCGTCTCGGCCCGGGGGTTCTCCCTACCGTGCGGGGTGCGTTGCCACCCGGTCGCGCCAGGGCAGCTCGGCCGTGACGACCGTGGGGCCGCCGGGCGGGGAGTCCACGGCGAGCACGCCGTCCACCGCGTCCAGGCGCTCGGCGAGC
>NZ_JBHWIW010000115.1:0-1103 GCF_042731955.1 Streptomyces sp. NPDC059828
GCGCGACCGCGAAGCGGCTCGGCCTGGCAGCCCCGCCGGGTTCCGGGTAGCCCTCCGGGTGACCGACCGGCCGAGGGGAGCCCCCGCCCACCCCACACCCCAGCCACCCACCGGCCGCACACGACGACGGAGCCCCCGCCCCCTTGGGAGTAAGGGCCCCCGCCGGAGGCGCATTCGACTCGACCTGATCAGTTTCATTGCAGTGCAACGTAATGCAATGAAATCCAATGTCCCGGCCGCCGCGCGCCGTCTTCGGAGCTGTCCGGTCTCCGTTGATGTGGCGAATGTCCGCTGTGGTTGGCGAATCCTGCGCCGCTCGTCTCAGTGGACTTGGCGAAGGTGGCGAACGGAGGTCCACGCGGGGCGCCCGATAGCGTCACAGGCAGGCGTCACACGGTGACGCCTGCTGAACGGGAACGCCTCCTCCGCCACGCCCTCGTACGGCACCGCGGCGAGCAGTACCGGCTGTCCGAGCGCTTCCGGATGCCAAGCGGGGTGTCGCTGGCGTACCAGGTGTCACCGCACTCCGGGCAGCGGAACCGGGGCCACGGATGCGGCCGACCCTCGACCAGCGCCTGGAACGCTTCACCGCCGGCGTCGATCGCCGCCCAGCGGGCCCGCGTCACCCGCCAAGCCCTCGTACGGCAGGCCGCCGAGCAGTACCGGCGCGACCGCCTGCTGCCCTCGGGCAGTTCCGTGCCGCACTGGTCGCATCGCCGGACGTTCCGCCTGGCCATACTTCCAGGGTCCTCCCATCTGCGGGAGGACCCCAAAAGCGCCATGATCACCGAGACGGCGACGCCGTGAATCTCCCAACGATCATGGCGAACCCCAGCTCAGAAGATGCCCATCTCGCCACCCTCGCCGAGAAGGGCCAGGAGCCGCCAACCATGCACTCCGGCGGCGGCGTTGCTCGGCGCGGACGGTCCCGGCGGTCCGCGCCAGCGGACCCGAACGGGAACAGCCGCCCCGCCAGGGGCGCCCGTTCGGCCCGACGAAGGAGGGCCTGGTCCGCGCCAGCGGACCCCGGCCGCCGCGCGGCCGCCGGCCCCGAAGGGGCCCAACAAGAGGTGCCGCGCCGCCAGGCGCGTCCACGGCCCGGT
>NZ_JBHWIW010000116.1:0-1026 GCF_042731955.1 Streptomyces sp. NPDC059828
GTAGAAGGTCGGGAAAAGAAATTTTTAAAAGGCGGACGGCTGCACATGTATCCTTCCGGAATGAATATGTATCGAAAATCAAAAGGGATTGTTAAGCCGGAACGGGAAGAAATGAAGTTCGGAGACATAAAAAAAGTAGTGGGTTCGGCAAAACCACACTACGAGAAAAGTTATCATGTCGAAAATGACATTTTTGAAAACACAATTTCGTTTCTCCAGTATAACACAAAACGTGATTTTTGAAGCAAAACGGTTCCTCTTTATGGAGCCGTTTTTTTTATTTCCCGAAGGGTTATTTGTCAGAATGACAAACCGATTTCGAGCCGGCGAGAACCCATTGTCACACCACGATTTAGGGGGTGTGTATAAATGGGCACTCTCTGTGAAATTTGAAGCTTTGAAATTCCGAATGGCGCACTTATACACTCTGTCGAGTGAGTGCTAAAATGCTGAAGCATTTCCGTCAAGCGTGTGGAGGAATCTTGTAGAGAGATATAGCATAGATACCCGTATCTCTAGAGATATTTTGGTATATCCCTGCTATATCTATGGGGTATCTATGCTATATCTTTGGCTTCAAAAACGGCACCTGTTCTAAGAGCATAGAAACTCAACAGGCACAGCCTGTTTGACACCCTTTTTTTTAGGGTGGCACCGAGTTTCCTTATGCTCTTTTTCTCTGAAGCTAAACCTGTTTTATATGTCGTAGTCTTTTTATTGGGAGTGACCCCTTGCTGTACAATTTCCGGAGGTGCCGATAAGGGACGAATTTTCCCTTGTCGGTTGCCTTTGGGGATTGTAAGGGGTGGAGGCTCGGAATCAAAAGGAAACGAAATATCATTCCGAGTGTGCTTCTTTTTTCTGTTCTTGAATTCTATTATTTCCAATGTTAGAATTATGTTAACAACTTGTTAGGAGTGTGTTTGGATGGAAGAGAAAAAACAAATTGGACCTCGAATTACTGTTGAAACATTTAAAAAGCTAGAGTTATTAGCCGAACATTTTACAAAACACAATGAATTTGGA